>NZ_JBFNXK010000002.1:0-323479 GCF_046054165.1 Celerinatantimonas marina
GCTCAAACTACAAGCCATCCTTGAAGGCTATGAACTCGCTTTGTCTCTTGAACAGGACTTGTGATCAAGAGACAGGCTTAAAAGCTGGTTTTTTAGACATTCGGTTAAACCGACAGATACATGGTACGTATTTATACTTTAAACAATGATTCGATAGAAAGCCCTTGTGCTCCTAACATGTCACGTAACCGACGCAATGCTTCAACCTGAATTTGCCGAACTCGTTCCCGGGTTAGACCAATTTCATGTCCCACATCTTCCAAGGTAGAAGCTTCATAACCTAATAATCCAAAACGGCGAGCTAACACTTCACGCTGTTTGCCATTGAGTTCTTCCAACCACCGGACAATGCTCGATTTTATATCATCATCCTGAGTTGAATCTTCTGGTCCGAATTCTTTTTCATCGGCAATAATATCCAGTAACGCCTTATCGTTATCCCCACCCAATGGGGTATCAATCGAACCAATGCGCTCATTTAAACGCAACATTTTACTGACATCATCAACCGGTTTATCCAAACGAGCCGCGATTTCTTCAGCCGTCGGTTCATGATCCAGCTCCTGAGCCAACTCCCGTGCCGTACGCAGATAAACATTGAGTTCTTTAACGATATGAATAGGTAAGCGGATTGTGCGAGTTTGATTCATAATCGCACGTTCAATGGTCTGTCGGATCCACCAAGTCGCATAAGTTGAAAAACGAAATCCCCGTTCCGGATCAAATTTTTCAACAGCTCGGATTAATCCAAGATTCCCTTCTTCAATCAAGTCAAGTAGGGCAAGACCCCGATTATTATAGCGGCGGGCAATTTTGACAACTAACCGTAGATTACTTTCAATCATGCGCTGACGAGAAGCTTCGTCACCGCGTAGTGCCCGACGGGCAAAGAGGACTTCCTCTTCAGCAGACAACAATGGAGAATAACCAATTTCTCCCAGATACATCTGCGTGGCATCCAGACTTTTAGCCTGATCCATCGCCATTAATTCATCATGCAGATCCGTATCATCTAAGTGGTTATCAACCGCAGAATCCTTTGCAGCAAATGCATAATCACTAAACTGAGCAATTGTCACATCAACAGTACTTTTAGCTTGGCTCATAGGTAACCCTCCCTGAAGCCTGACTGCCAAGCATAACCGGGCAGACAAGTTTAATGTTTCGGTAGATACCGTAATGGATCAACCGATTTACCTTTGTACCGAATTTCAAAATGAAGCCGAACACTTACGGTGCCCGTTTCACCCATATCGGCAATATGCTGTCCCGCTTTGACTGTTTGATGTTCTTTCACCAAAATCCGACTATTGTGTGCATAAGCACTCAAATAATCATCATTATGCTTTATAATAATCAAATTTCCGTAACCCCGCAGTGCATTTCCTGCATAAACCACTCGCCCGGCGGCTGCCGAATGAATAGCTTGATTACGTTTACCGGCAATATCTATACCCTTGTTGCCTGTTACTCTACTGGAAAATCCGCTGATTAAACGCCCAGTCGTCGGCCACATCCAGTGACTAATGGTCGCCCCACGACTGTTTTTTTCCAGTGTTTTCTTCTCTAGGGCTCGTTTAGCATATTCGTTTGATTTTCTAGATACAAGCCGTGATCTGTTTTTTATTTCGACTGGCTCACGCTTTTTTGTTGTTTTTACCGAAGAAGGTGGGGTCTTGATCGCAGTTTTAGATGCTGGCCAATGCAATCTAATTCGTTGCCCAGGATAGATAGTATAAGGTTTTTGAAGATGATTTATGGCAGCAACTTGCTGGATACTCAATCCGGAACGCCAGGCTATTGAATATAACGTATCCCCCCGACGGACCTTATAAAAAGTATCTTGTAATGTTCCTTTGCTATGCTCACTATAGCTTCCGGCAGTGGTAACGACGGGGACTGGACGAGGACCAAAACTACAGGCACACAGCTGCAGTAAACCAATAACTATTATGCATCCTCGTATACTCAGCATCCGCCAATAATTCGTCCATTTATCGAAGTAGTAAAAATGCAATCACTGCCGCTGCAACAATTATCCATCCTAAAATATCAATATAATCCCGGAGTTTCTCTTCCATCCGTTTGCCCCCCCAACGCATGAGAGCCGCGACCAAAAAGAAACGCATTCCCCGACCAACAATTGAAGCCAGTATGAATGGCCAGAATAACATCTGTAATAATCCAGCACTAATTGTAAATACTTTATAAGGAATCGGAGAAAATCCTGCAATAAAAATCACCCAGATCCCCCAATCGGCAAACCAGGTTTCAACAGTTTGCATTCGATGCTCATAACCAACAGCCTGAATGATCGGCTGCAACACATCATAAAAATATCGCCCTAAATAATATCCGATGACCGCCCCAGCCACCGAGAACACCGTAGCTAACAACGCAAAAAACCAAGCTTTTTTCGGGCGAGTTAACGCCATCGGGGCCAGCATGACATCCACAGGAATCGGCCAAAAAATCGATTCAATAAAACTCATAATGGCCAGATAAATCGGAGCATTTCTGTGCTGTGACCAGCGCAGCGCCCAGTCATATAACGATCTGAATATTCTCAAGCAAGTTCACCGCTGACTAATGGGACAAAACGAACCGGTTCTATACTAGACTGGACAACTTCCTGCCCCCGGCGTTCAATACAATACAAATGTTGATTTTGTTCACCTAACGGGATGATCAATTGCCCGAGATCACTCAATTGTTCAATCAGTAACTCCGGTAATGTCTGAGCCGCTGCCGTTACAATAATCGCGTCAAATGGAGCCTTGGCGGCCCATCCTTGCCAACCATCGCCATGCTTGGTAAACACATTATGTAAATCTAAATTTTTTAGTCGTCGTTTGGCCTGAAATTGTAATACCTTGATCCGTTCCACTGAATAAACTTCTTCGATCAGTTGTGCCAAAACTGCTGTCTGAAAACCGGATCCCGTGCCGATTTCCAGCACTTTTCGGACTGGTCGTCGCAGTAATAATTCTGTCATCCGAGCCACAATATAAGGCTGTGATAACGTTTGCCCTTGACCAATCGGCAGTGCTGCATTATCCCAAGCCTGATGAGCCAAAGCTTCATCAACGAACGATTCGCGAGGTATATTGGCGATGGCCATTAACACCTGTTCGTTCTGAATTCCTTGTTCCCGCAGTTGTTGACATAAATGAAGGCTCTGCGAGGTTGTCCCCAATTGCATAGCAATTAAATCTCCAACGGTTTAATCCAATCACTGACGAAAGGTAACTGTGTTTGATTCGTCATATCAACACTTAAAGGTGTCACCGAAACATAACCTTGCTCAATAGCCGAAAAATCAGTTCCGGGTCCAGCATCAGCCAGTTCCCCAGGAGGACCAATCCAATAAATGGCCTGACCCCGCGGATCCTCATCCACAATGACAGGCTCCGCATGATGACGATTGCCAAGACGCGTCACTCGAATACCTCGAATATCTTCGTAGGGACAATCGGGCACATTCACGTTCAATATCACACCGGATTCTAACGGATATTCCATCACATGCCGGACTAAATGTACGGCCACAGCCGCAGCGGTCTGATAGTGCGTTGGTTGACTTCCCACAAGGGAGAGTGCTATTGCTGGAATGCCCATCATCCGTCCTTCGGTTGCAGCAGCAACGGTTCCGGAATAGACAACGTCATCCCCCAAATTAGCCCCACGGTTAATACCACTCACCACCAATTCAGGTTGCTGTTTGAGCAGCGCGTTAATGGCTAAATGAACACAATCGGTGGGGGTACCATTGACCGAAAGGTAATCGTTTTCTAATTTCTGAACTCGTAAAGGTTGCTCTAATGTTAATGAATTACTGGCACCACTACAGTTTCTATCCGGTGCAATAGTTGTGACTTCGGCAATGGTCGCAAGAGCATCACTTAACGCCCGAATCCCCGGGGCGTGCACTCCATCATCATTACTCACAAGTATTTTCATTTACTCTCCTCAAAGGGGATATTCACTAACTCACGAAGTATGCTGGTGGCATAGCATCCCGGCGGTAAATTAAAATGCATCCACATATTATTCTCTGATTCAGTTTGCCATTGCAACTGCATCGGCCTAACTAATAGCGGGCGACGCTCCTGAGAAAGCCGAGCTTTTGCCAATCCATCAACCCAATCTGCATAAGGTTCCAACTGCTGTTTCTCAAAACTAAGCGCTTCTTTAGAACAAGTCAGATCACCATCACCCACCAGCGGGGCTGATATTTGTACATCCCCCTCGGCTAACCGCTTAGTTATTTCATCTGTAATCGGATCCGCAACAAAAAACGAATGTTTCCCCTGCAGCATCAGACAATCGCCGGTCATGAGGGTATCGGCCAATCCCGCATTAATTCGAGCACTGACTAACTGATTAAAAACAAAACTACGCGCGGCCGACAAATAAAGACTCCGCTTGCTTTTATTTTTGATCCGTTTACCAGCAAACATCGCTCGTGCTTGCTCAAGATTTTGTCCGTGATGACCAAAGCGCTGCGGTCCAAAATAATTGGGCACTCCATGTTGGGAAAGCCACTGTAAACGCTGTTCAAGAGCAGCTATATCACTAACTTGGCGAAGACGAATGCTAAATTCATTATGCGAAAGAGCTCCCCGACGTAACTTACGATTGTGGCGACTGATCTGCAGTACAGCTAGTGACTTGGGTAATGATTTGAAATCAGGTATAGGATCATTTTTAGGCTGCTGAACACTAAACCACTGTCGGGTAATACCTTGCCGATCTTTTAGCCCCGCATAACTTACAACACCCACGGCAACTTTAAACAATCGGGCTAACTGCTCCGCCACCCAAACAGTATTTTCGCCACGCTTTTCAATCTCCAGCAACCAATGCTCCCCTTCTCCCGAAGGGGAAAAAGGAAGCACTTCCACGACCTGAAAATCTTCAACCTGTTGTTTAAACAATGCAGTTACAACTGGAGTAGCGGATAAATAAGCTAATTCAGTCATACACTCTCAACCAATACCACACAATGACTGGCTATTCCTTCTTTGCGGCCAGTAAACCCGAGTGATTCCGTGGTAGTTGCCTTAATATTGACTTGATCAATAGAACATTCTAAACATTGACTAATTTGCTCACGCATGGCTTCAATATGCGGGGCCATTTTAGGCGTCTGCGCAATAATCGTCAGATCCAAATTTCCCAGAATAAAACCACACTCCCGAACCAAGCGATAAACTTGTTTTAACAACTCCCGGCTATCAGCACCAGCATAAGCGGGATCCGTATCGGGAAAATGTTGGCCGATGTCACCCAGAGCCAAAGCCCCAAGCAGTGCATCACATAGAGCATGCAAAGCCACATCTCCATCGGAATGAGCGATAAAACCAAAGGTATAAGGAACTTTAACGCCAGCGATCGTCAACGGACCTTCCCCACCAAAACAATGAACATCGAAACCATGACCAATTCGAATCATTAAGACCTCTGCTGTCGGCTAATAAGAAATTCGGCTAAAGACAGATCTTCCGGATGAGTCACCTTAATATTATCGTGACTGCCAGGGATTAACTCAACAGGATACCCAGCCCACTCCATGGCAGAAGCCTCATCGGTCATATTAACACCCGCCTTAAGCGCACCA
This sequence comes from Celerinatantimonas marina, assembly GCF_046054165.1. NCBI lineage: Bacteria > Pseudomonadati > Pseudomonadota > Gammaproteobacteria > Celerinatantimonadaceae > Celerinatantimonas > Celerinatantimonas marina. Next base: position 5,621 of record NZ_JBFNXK010000002.1, read on the forward strand.
CGAATATTATTCAGCAGGATTTGACAAGCAAAACTCTGCGGAGTTTGCGCATGCCATAAATAATCTCGATTAATCGTGGTTTCAATCACTCGCTGAGCATTACTACGCTTCATCGTATCGCGTACCGGACATGCCAGAATAGCCCCTTGATCTCGTTCAGCAGCTTCAATAATAGCAACTAATTCACGCTGGCTTAAGCAAGGACGAGCCGCATCATGAACTAAAACCCAATCATCGGGAGCTATCGTTTCTAAAGCCGCCATCACCGAATGAACCCGATCCGCCCCTCCGATAACCGTTTTCACTTTAGGATGATTGGCTAATTCAAGAGTCTTAAACCAATGATCATCTGCACTTAGCGCGATGACGATCTGGTGAATACAATCGAGTGACAAAAATGGCTTTACACTGTAGGACAACATCGGTTGTCCTAAAATTTTCAGATACTGCTTGGGACAATCAGCGGCCATTCTTTGGCCTATTCCGGCCGCAGGAATTACAACAGAATAATTTTTTTTAGTCATTATGGTCTTTAGCAGGAATAAATCGATAAAAAGTTTCTCCCTGACGGATCATGCCTAATTCCATGCGCGCATGTTCTTCAATGGCCGCATCCCCGTGACGCAAATCATCAATTTCTGCTTTTAGCACTCGATTGCGTAAAACCAGCTGTTGATTCTGTTGCTGTTGGGATGTCACCTGATGCTTGACCTCAAAATAGTCGGTTAATGAGTTTTTCCCCAACCACAGATCATATTGCAGCAACGTAAACATGCCGATCAAAATCAAGGTTAACAAACGCATGGAGCCTCCTCAGAATTAGCTGTGATCATCCCATATTCCTTATTAAGACTCCACTATCTGGGGCTGTTTATCTTTAATAGCCAATTAAATCAATTTAAATGAACCTTATTTACAACTAGGGAAACCCGTACAGAAAACAAAGCTCAAAACGCTCTATTTAAACTTAAATCTTATCCAATAAAAAGCCCCGGTTTGCGTGATGCAATCCGGGGCTCCAATCAGCTATTCAGCAATAACCGTCGAAACGGTTCGCTCATTACTGACCTTGAACTTCTTTCAAACCATTGAAAGGAGCTTTTTCACCCAGAGCTTCTTCGATACGAATCAGCTGGTTGTATTTAGCGATACGGTCACTACGGCTCATAGAACCAGTTTTGATCTGGCCTGCAGCAGTACCGACAGCCAAGTCAGCAATAGTTGAATCTTCAGTTTCACCTGAACGGTGAGAGATAACCGCTGTGTAGCCTGCATCTTTCGCCATTTTAATGGCAGCCAGAGTTTCAGTCAGTGAACCGATCTGGTTGAATTTAATCAGGATTGAGTTAGCAATGCCTTTTTCAATCCCTTCTTTGAAGATTTTAGTGTTGGTTACATATAAGTCATCACCAACCAACTGGATTTTGTCGCCCAGAACTTTAGTCTGATATGCGAAACCATCCCAGTCTGATTCATCCTGACCATCTTCGATAGAAACGATAGGATATTCTTTAGTCAGTTCTTCCAGGTAATGAGTGAATTCTTCAGAAGTGAAAGTTTTACCTTCACCTTTCAATTCATATTTACCAGTTTCTTTGTTGTAGAATTCTGAAGATGCACAGTCCATAGCCAGAGTAATATCTTTACCCAGTACATAGCCAGCAGCAGCAACAGCTTCTTTGATTACAGCCAACGCTTCAGCGTTAGAAGCCAAGTTAGGAGCGAAACCACCTTCGTCACCTACAGCAGTGTTCAGACCACGGCCTTTCAATACTTTAGCCAAGTTGTGGAATACTTCTGAACCGATACGCAGAGCTTCGCGCAAAGTTTTAGCACCAACAGGTTGAATCATGAATTCTTGGATATCAACGTTGTTGTCAGCGTGTTCACCACCGTTAAGGATGTTCATCATTGGCAGAGGCATAGAATATTTGCCATGAGTGCCGTTCAGAACAGAGATATGTTCGTATAGAGGCATACCTTTAGCAGCTGCAGCAGCTTTTGCACTAGCAAGAGAAACAGCTAGGATTGCGTTAGCACCGAAGTTAGATTTGTTTTCAGTACCGTCTAAGTCGATCATGATTTTATCGATGTTAGCTTGATCTTCAGCATCTTTACCGATCAGCGCTTCAGCGATTGGGCCATTTACAGCGCCAACAGCTTTAAGAACACCTTTGCCCATGAAACGAGATTTGTCGCCATCACGCAGCTCTAAAGCTTCACGAGAACCAGTTGATGCACCAGATGGAGCAGCGGCCATACCTACAAAACCACCTTCCAAATGAACTTCTGCTTCAACTGTTGGGTTACCACGTGAGTCGATAATTTCACGACCAATGACTTTTACGATGTTAGCCATTTTGTACTTTCCTCTAGTTATAGATAACGAGTTTAGAATTTGTTTTACAATCAAGAGTTACGAATTTTATTGTAACTTCCCGCTGCTGCAACAAAGCCCTCAAACAACGGATGACCATCCCGAGGCGTTGACGTAAATTCTGGATGGAATTGCGCCGCAATAAACCACGGATGATCTGGGTTTTCAATAATTTCAACCAGCTTTTTATCTGCCGAAAGACCTGTTACTTTTAATCCGGCTGCTTCAAGCTGCGGCAACAGATTATTATTCACTTCATAACGGTGACGATGACGTTCATAAATTGTCGAACTACCATACAATTCACGAACTTTGCTGCCCTTGGTCAAATGACATAACTGAGCCCCAAGGCGCATCGTTCCACCTAAATCAGATTTTTCATCACGGACTTCAACTTTACCTTCTTCGTTGGTCCATTCAGTAATCAATCCAACAACCGGATACGGTGTCTGTGGATCAAATTCAGTCGAATGTGCATTTTCTAAACCTGCCACATTCCGAGCGAACTCAATCAATGCAACCTGCATCCCCAAACAAATCCCCAAGTATGGAATTTTGTTCTCACGGGCATACTGCGCTGCCAAAATTTTGCCTTCAATACCACGAGAACCAAACCCACCAGGGACGAGAATGGCATCTAAATCAGCAAGCAGATCCGTTCCTTTAATTTCGACATCTTGAGAATCAATATATTTAATTTTGACACTCAATCGATTTTTCAAACCGCCATGTTTCAGTGCTTCATTAACCGATTTATAAGCATCTGGCAATTCGACATATTTACCGACCATCCCGATAACAATTTCGTTAGTCGGATTGGCTTCTTCATAAATTACCTGTTCCCATTCACTCAAATCAGCTTCAGGGCAATCTAGGTTAAAGCGCTGAGTCACTAACTGATCCAACCCTTGAGATTTCAACAAGGCTGGGATTTTATAGATACTATCAACATCCCGCAGTGTAATCACCGCCCGTTCAACCACATTGGTAAACAGCGCAATTTTACTCCGTTCATGAGCTGGGACGGGATGTTCACTCCGACAAATCAGAATATCCGGTTGGATACCAATAGACCGCAGTTCTTTGACCGAATGCTGAGTCGGTTTGGTTTTCACTTCACCGGATGCAGCCAGATACGGAACCAATGTCAGATGCATAAACATGGTATTTTCACGACCCAGTTCGGTGGCTAACTGCCGAATCGCTTCTAAAAACGGTTGTGATTCGATATCACCTACAGTACCGCCGATTTCAACCAATGCGACATCGACCCCTTCCCCACCAGCAATCACCCGCTCTTTGATGGCATTCGTGATATGAGGAATGACCTGAATGGTTGCACCCAGATAATCACCACGACGCTCTTTACGCAGCACATCGGCATAAATACGACCGGTCGTGAAATTATTCCGGCGGGACATTTTAGTCCGGATAAAGCGCTCATAGTGACCTAAATCAAGATCGGTTTCCGCCCCATCTTCGGTAACGAACACTTCCCCATGCTGGATCGGACTCATTGTTCCAGGATCCACATTAATATAGGGATCCAATTTCATGATAGTGACTTTTAAACCACGGGCTTCGAGAATCGCTGCGAGCGATGCAGCAGCAATACCTTTCCCAAGCGAGGACACAACGCCCCCGGTAACAAATATATATTTAGTAGTCATGCCGAACCTGAAAATAAGGATAAAAACGGTGAATTAAGGAATTCCAAAAGACGGGACAATAGTATATCAGCGACATTGCCTCTCCACAATTCAAACCATTCAATCCGAGCGGTCTTTTTACATTTAAAAGCGCGTCCGCTATCAAAATTGGACGATCAATAATGTAACAAAGCGATTATGCCACTATCTTGTTACAAATCAATTTTTGTAATTTTCTTTCAATTTTACCTGCAAGTATTACAACAAACCCTTTTAAAACTAGTCAATAATTCCTGAACCATATCACATTTTATAAAAAAATTAGTTGTATCAGGCCACTAATATAGCTCTTTTGTTGCCTCTGAAACTCATTTTTTCATATATTTTTCAATTAATTAACTCTTGTTTATTTGTAAAATTTCATACTTTCTACTATTTGCCTGTTATTTTTTCACCAACTAGCTTTAAAGTCTCACCCTAATACATGAGTATAATAATGATTAACAAAATCAATACGCTGGGTGGATACTTTCATGAGTACCAAAAAAGTATCTCTAATCCGGAACAATTCTGGGCCCAACAAGCCGAAGAATTCTTTTGGCGCAATCACTGGACCCAAGTCACCGACTGGGATTTTTCAACCCCTAAAATTCAGTGGTTTGTCGATGCGAAGCTCAATATTACTGAAAATATATTTGAACGAAATTTATATACTCATGGTGATCAACCGGCTATCTATTGGGAGCCTAATGATCCACAACGTCCTGAGCGAGTACTAACCTATCGACAACTATTAGCGCAGGTCAACCAATTTGCAAATGCTTTAAAAGACGAAGGGATCCGCAAAGGGGATACGGTCACTATTTATATGCCGATGATCCCTGAATTAGCGATTGCCGTACTGGCTTGTGCCCGAATCGGTGCCATCCACTCGGTTGTTTTTGCTGGATTCTCAGCCAATGCGCTACAAGATCGGATTAAAAATTCAGGCTCTCGAATCGTCCTAACAGCCGATGGTGGTTTTCGGGGCCATAAAACTATTCCGCTCAAATCAATTGTGGATGAAGCACTTCAGGGACTTGATCAAGTTACAACAGTTGTGATTTTTGAACATACCCAACAACCCATAGACTGTCATCCTGAACGGGATATTTCATGGCATGATTTCATCACCGGCAAAAGCAAAGATTGCACTGCTGAAGTGATGGATAGTGAAGATCCATTGTTTATCATTTATACCTCAGGCTCTACAGGCCAACCCAAAGGCATTGTCCACTCAAGCGGTGGCTATATGGTCTATAGCGCTTATACATTCAAAAATATTTTCCAATATTGCAATGGGGATGTTTATTTTTGTACCGCTGACATTGGCTGGATCACTGGCCACTCTTATCTCATCTATGGACCACTGTTAAATGCTGCCAAAGTCGTCATGTTTGAAGGGGTTCCCAACTGGCCCGATCCAGGCCGAATGTGGGAAATTATCGAAAAATATCAGGTTAATCAATTCTATACGGCTCCAACAGCTATCCGTTCACTATTGGCATCTGGAACTGAGTTCCTCGAGGATAAAGATTTATCCTCACTAAAAGTTATCGGCACCGTTGGAGAACCCATCAACGAAGACGCCTGGCACTGGGTTCATGATCATGTTGGGCAAAACCGTTGCCCCATTGTCGATACTTGGTGGCAAACAGAAACTGGAGGTATGATGATCGCCCCTCTGGCCGGAATTACCCCCACTAAACCGTCATTTGCAACTCTGCCGGTACCAGGAATTCAGCCCGCCGTCGTCGATGCCGAAGGCAACGAACTCTCAGGCAATTCGGTGACTGGAAATTTATGTATTCGCTACCCTTGGCCGGGCATGGCCCGGAGTATTTGGGGCGATCACCAGCGTTATAAAAAAACATATTTCACACCTTTTGCCGGCTATTATTTTTCAGGGGATGGTGTTCGCCGGGATGAAGATGGCTATTACCGGATCCTTGGGCGAGTGGACGATGTGATCAATGTCTCGGGACATCGTCTCGGTACGGCTGAAATTGAAAATGCAATCAACGAACATCCACTGGTGAATGAATCGGCGATCGTCGGATATCCGCACCCGATTAAAGGCCAAGGTATTTATGCCTTTGTTGTCTGTCCACAAACTTCAACTGGAGGCGAGGAAGGGGTGAAACAAAGTATCCAACGCGGCGTGTCCAAGCGAATTGGTGCGATTGCCAAGCCCGATCTGATCCAAATTGTACCGGGATTACCCAAAACCCGGAGCGGTAAAATTATGCGACGGATTTTACGCAAAATTGCCGAAGGGGATGCCACCGATCTAGGTGACACCTCGACACTCTTAGATGAACAGGTCGTCCAACAGATTATCGATGAGGCTTTAGTTCCGGTGAAACGTTAAACTAAAGCGGAGCCCGTCGCATATTTGGGGATGCGGCGGATTTCTTTTATCACTTTCATCGCGTTTTTTAGACCAGATACGTTTTAAACCAATCCGCTTCTAGCCTTGCTTTTCTGTGAGTTTGACCTGTTTCCAAGCGGCTTCCAAGGTCTCGCTATCACATTCAGCAACCGATTTACCTTGTTGTTTGATCCCCTGTTCTAGTGCTCTAAAGCGCCGTTCAAATTTCTCATTGGCCTGACGTAGTAGGCTTTCACTATCAAACTTATGCTTGCGAGCCAAATTAACACAGCTAAACATCAGATCACCGATCTCTTCAGCCAGAGCGTCCCGACGCCCCAATTGCTGTTCAACTTTTACTTCTTCTAACTCTTCGGCTACTTTCTCGATGACCTGTTCCGCATGCTCCCAATCAAAACCGACATTGGCACAACGCTTCTGTAACTTTTGTGCCCGACTCAATGCTGGCAAACTCAGTGGCACATCATCCAGCACACTCACAGCAGCTTTTAACTGGCGTTCTTTAGCTTTTTCAGCTTCCCAGTTTGCAGTCAACGCGGCTTCAGAATGAAAAGACTGCTCACCAAAGACATGGGGATGACGGCGAATTAATTTTTCACAAATACCTTCAATGATTGAAGAAAAATCAAACAACTGTTGTTCTTTACCCAATTGCGCATAGAACACCACTTGAAACAATAAATCGCCGAGTTCCAAACGTAAATCGGCATAATCTCTCAATCGAATCGCTTCAGCGACTTCATACACTTCTTCAATCGAACAAGGCACCACCGAATCAAACGTCTGTTTGCGATCCCAAGGACAGCCCATTTCAGGGTCTCGAAGCTTTTGCATGATCGCTAGAAGTGAATCGAGGGTATAAGGAGCAGACAAGTCAGACATAACAGTTCTCAACTTTTAACCGAATAATTGCCATCCATCATCAAGCTTTATGAACTAAACCACAAAATAATCACGCATTAAAATTTAATATGAAACGGCTTTTTAAAAAAGGATGGTTATATTCAACTCTGAGGATATCTTATGCGTTTCAATCATCATACCCCGTCACCTTCATCTGAACAATGTGCCGATCCATTAAAACGAAGGTCCTTAAAAGCAGGTCTACTCGGAATTACTGGACTTGCAATTGGCTCTGCTCTTCCCAGTGTGAGTTTAGCCAAGGCCCCTGATGTCAACAGCAATACCCCATCCAAAAGTGCTGCCGGTAGTAATCTGATGCATTGGGATGAGCCCACTTACCAAGCCATTCTGAGTCGTATCAAAGCGCCTCAATTTCCCAATAAAGATTTTAATATCACCGACTACGGTGCTAAAGCCAACCAAGACATCACTAAAGCGGTGGCAAAAGCGATCCAGGCTTGTCATAACGCCGGTGGAGGTCGTGTTGTCATTCCCGCGGGGACTTATCACACAGGCGCGATTCATCTGCTCAGTAACGTCAACCTATATATCGCCAAAAACGCCACACTACTGTTCTCAACCGATCAAAAAGATTATCCAAACGTTCTGACTCGTTTCGAAGGTACAGAGTTGATTAATAGCTCTCCGCTCATTTACGCCTATAAGCAAACCAATATTGCAGTGACCGGTGAAGGCACTGTCGATGGTCAAGCCTCAACAGCCAACTGGTGGGCATGGAAAGATAAATCCAAACCCAAACCCTATGGACAAGATGCTGATGCCAATAAATTGTTGGAAATGGCCGACTCAGATGTTCCCGTAAAAGATCGGGTCTTTGGCCGTGGTCACCATCTGCGTCCCTGCTTTATCGAGCCACATACGTCCAGCAATATTCTGATTGAAGGCATTACCATTAAAAATTCGCCGATGTGGGAGATCCATCCAACCCTGTCACAAAATATCACCATCCGTAACGTCACCATCGAATCACATGGCCCAAATAACGATGGTTGCGATCCAGAATGCTGTAAAGATGTGCTGATCGAAGGCTGTAAATTCAATACTGGAGATGACTGTATCGCGATTAAATCGGGTAAAAACCATGATGGTCGCCGCGTCAACCAACCTTCCGATGGAATTATCATTCGCAACTGTAAAATGCTCGATGGCCATGGCGGCGTTGTTATGGGCAGTGAATGTTCCGGCCATATCCGACATGTATTCATCGAAGACTGTGATATGAGTAGTAAAAACCTGCAACGGGCACTACGCTTTAAAGATAATGCCGTGCGAGGAGGCCACATCGAGCATATTTATATGCGTAACACCCATGTGGGGACCGTGCTGGAATCTTTCCTAACAATTGATCTGCATTATGCGGAAGGGGCCAATGGGAAATTTATGCCCGTGATCCAAGATATTCATATAACGGGAATTCAAAGTGATAACAGCCCACGGATCATGTTCATTGTGTCATTTGAAGGTGCGGTACTCGATCAAATCCACTTTGAAGACTGCCACTTCAAAAATACCGAGTTCAGTGACGTCATCGACGTTTCCGGTGAGATCACCATGAAAAACGTGCAGGCGATCCCGAAAACAATGACCAAATCCCTCGGGACCATCTAACCGTTCTCGTCCTGTAAGCCCGCCCGTTAATGCAGTCGGCGGGCATCCAAAATACCAGGCAATTGATTGACTTTTCCCAGCACCCGAGAAAGCGTATCCAAATTATAGACTTCGACCTCAATATCCATCGTTGCAGTTTGTGTTTTAAGATCGGAGCGAGTATTCATCCCCAGCACATTTACTTTATCATTCGCTAACACAGTCGTAATATCTCGTAGCAAGCCACTGCGATCATTGGCCATGACACGAATGGTAAGCGAATATCCCCCTGAGTAATTTTCGCCCCAAATGGCGTCAATCACCCGTTCCGGAGACCGCATTTTTAGCTCTTTTAACTGCTCGCAGTTTTCGCTATGGATACTGATCCCCCGCCCTTGAGTAATAAACCCTTGGATTTTATCCCCAGGGATCGGCTGACAACAGCGAGCAATGTGGGTCAGTAAGTTGCCTACGCCTTCGACCACAATATGATCTTTGGCCTGCGCTTTTTTCGCCTGATGCTTCGCCTGAGCCGAATTTTTCTCCAACTGTTCCAGCGCCTGACGATCTTCTTCTTCCGCCGAAGGCTGATGCAACTGAGCTTGCAAATGATTAATTAGCTGATTGATACGAACGTCACCGGCACCGATCGCGGCCAACAGATCATCATGCGATTGAACATTGAAACGTTCAATACACGGATCAACATCCGCCATCTTCAAGCCATGACGAGCCAGCTCCGTATCGAGGATCTCTTTACCTGCAATAATGTTTTTATCGCGATCCTGTTTTTTAAACCACGTTGAAATCTTACTGCGAGCCCGAGATGTTTTCACATACCCTAAATTGGGGTTGAGCCAGTCACGACTCGGATTGGGTTCTTTCTGAGTAATAATTTCAATCTGTTCACCGGTTTGTAGCTGGTAAGTAAACGGTACGATTCGCCCCCCAATTTTGGCGCCAATACACCGATGTCCCACCAAACTATGAACGTAATAGGCAAAATCCAGAGGCGTGGAGCCCGCAGGCAGATCCACGATTTCCCCCTTCGGAGTAAAAACGTAGACCCGATCATCGAAGACCTGCGAGCGCAGTTCATCCATCATCGTGCCATTTTCAGTCATATCTTCCTGCCATTTCAGCAGTTTTCGCAGCCAAGCGATCTTATCTTCATAATCGTTCTTCGCTGTGCTGGTATTTCCCTCTTTATACTTCCAGTGAGCCGCGACCCCCAGTTCCGCATCATCATGCATCTTCCGAGTACGGATCTGGATCTCAACCGTTTTTCCAGCTGGACCCATCACCACGGTGTGAATAGACTGATATCCATTGGGCTTAGGGTTAGCAACGTAGTCATCAAATTCGCTCGGCAGGTGGTGCCACAAAGTATGCACAACACCTAAAGCACCATAGCAATCCTGTAGCCGTTCGGCGATAATCCGCACCGCCCGCACATCAAATAACTCATCAAACGCCAAATGCTTTTTCTGCATTTTTCGCCAGATACTATAAATATGCTTTGGACGACCATACACTTCGGCGCGGATCTCCGACGCTTTCATCTCTTTAGATAACGTCGCTACAAAATCCTCGATATATTTTTCTCGATCGAGGCGTTTTTCATCCAACTGTTTCGCTATCTGTTTATAGGTATCCGGATGCTGATAACGGAACATTAAATCTTCCAGTTCCCATTTGAGCTGCCCGATCCCAAGCCGGTTTGCCAACGGAGCATAGATATCTTGGCTCTCTTTGGCCGCGACCACTCGCACATCTTCCGGAGCATCTTTAACGCTGCGCAAATAGCAGATCCGTTCGGCAATTTTAATCACAATGGCGCGGACATCACCGACCATGGCCAACAACATCCGGCGCACATTATCGATCTGGATGGGGGACAGCTCAGCTGTTTCGCTGCGCAAATCATGGATAGCATCCATCTGCCCTACTTTACCCTGCAATTCGATCACTTCCGGACGAAACCGCTCAGCCAGTTGCTCATCATTAAACAAATGACGCTGCGCAAATGGAAACACCAGTGCCGCTTCCAGGGTCGTAATATCCATATTCAGCGTGATCAGAATTTCCACCATCTCCTTGCCTTTGTTCAGGCAATTTTGGATCGTCTGTTTATCCTCATCCAACTGACGAAACGATTCACAGATCGCCAATAAAGCCTGCCGCTCACCAAAAGCAATATTCAGCGTTTCCGCCCATTCATGCTCGTTGGTCAACAACTCTTTATTGATGTGTGTTTCGCGGATAGAAACCATAAAATACCCTTTTACTTAAGCAACCGTAAATAATACTGCTGTTTCAACATGACTGGTCTGGGCAAACATATCAATCAAAGCCCATCGCTTAAACTGATATCCTGCACTGTATAACTGTGCAATATCCCGAGCCATCGTTGCCGGATCACAAGCAATATATACTACGGCTTTCGGACGGGCCTTCGCAACCAACCCTAATGCGGTTTTTGCACCAGCTCTCGCAGGATCGAGTAGAACTTTATCAATCTGGGTCAAATGCTGCCTTAAAGCCGCCGGGTCATTTAAATCACCACTAACGGCTTCCACATTATTTAGACCATTGGCTTGAGCATTCTGTTGGACTTTGACTGCCATCGATGCCACACCTTCAATAGCGGTTACATGAGCAGCCCGTTTTGCCAAAGGCAGCGTAAAATTACCAATGCCACTATACAAATCCAGAATTCGCTCTTGCGGCTGTGGGTCCAGCCAGTCCGTCGCCAGAGCAACCAGTTGTTGATTCAGCGAGGCATTAACCTGAATAAAATCTCCCGGTTCGAACTGGAGCGACACATCATCCACCTCATAGTAACAATGCTCACCTTGTAACCACTGCCGGTTTATTCCATCATCCATAACCAAACTGATATTCTGGCTGACGGCAAAATTCACTAATTGTTCAATCAATGGTGTCGTAAGTGGATGAGTCACTCGAACCAAGACCACCCGTTTGGGTAATGCATCGATCAACTCGACATGCCCTAATCCGGCGGCACGAGGCCACTGCCGAAATAACTGTTGTAAAGGCGCAATCAGGGCACTTAAAGATTGATTTAATGTATCGCAATGTTGAACCGTCACCAGCTGTTTTGATTTGGCCATACGAAACCCCAACAACCATCCTTGTTGACGCTCATACCAAGTTGCCAGCCGACAACAACGGCGATAGTTCCAAGCTGCCTCCGTAATCAGCATCGGTTCAGGAAGATCCGTATAGCCACTCAACTGTTCAATCAATTTTTGAACTTCAGTTCGTTTAAAGCTAATTTGCTGATCTGACGTTAATATTTGTGACTGACATCCGCCACACTCCTGAAAATACTCACATCGAGGCTGAATACGCAAAGAGCCGGCCTGCAACACCTTGATTAATTGCCCCTGATGATTCGATAACGGTTTGATCCGTACGCGTTCACCGGGAAGTACCCGCTCGACAAAAAATGTATTTTGCTGATGATGAACAATGCCACATAGCTTATGATCCATACCAGAAACAACACTATCAAATACCGGCTGTGTTTTTTTAGCCGCTGTTTTTGCCTTATAAAATTGAACCATGAGATCTCTACAGATGTCGGTGCATACCAATTACTGGGCGGTTATGTCATCATATCCCAGTCGATTAAAGCTATTCTCCCATAAGATAAGATTATGACCAAATACGGACTCAGAGCACGTGTTTATATCCTGACAATTTTGCCAACACTACTTATTGGAGGGTTGCTTGCCAGCTATTTTAGCTTTAATCGGAACCAACAGTTGGAACAATTTGCCATTCAGCAAGGGATTGATGTCATCGAACCCTTGGCGATCGCCAGTGAATTTGGGCTATCCCGGCACAGCCGGGAACGAGTCAAACAAGTGATTAGTATCAGTCACCGCAAGCAATCCCCCCAAATCCATAGCATCGCTGTTTTTGATGATACCAACCAACTATTTGTCACTAGCAATTACCACAGTAATCTACGTCTGCTTCAGGTTCCCCAAGGGCGACCACTGCCGACGATTACTGAAATTATCGAACATCCTGATTATATTATTGTCCGGGCCCCTATTTGGGCTGATGGTGAAGATAGTTTCAGTAGTTATACCAATGCTCGCCCCGAACTCCTCGGCTATATTGCACTGCGACTGGATAAAGAACGGGCCCTACTTTTACAGTTCAGAGATACCACCATCGCGGTATTTATCGTCATCTTTGGCTTATTTCTCAGTGTTCTATTTTCGTATCAGCTCGTCAGGAATGTGACTCGCCCAATTGGGAATATGGTTCGGGTTGTCGATCGCATTCGTCAGGGACGACTGGATGCCCGGGTCGATAACAGTGAATACCCCGGAGAACTGGAAATGTTAAAACGGGGGATTAATGCAATGGCTAAATCCCTGGCTGAATATCATGAAGAGATGCACCAGAGTATCGATCAAGCAACCAGTGATCTGCGTGAAACCTTAGAACAGATTGAAATTCAAAATATTGATTTGGATATCGCTAAAAAAGAAGCGCAGCAAGCTGCTCGCGTCAAATCTGAATTCTTGGCCAATATGAGCCATGAACTGCGAACTCCACTCAACGGGGTATTGGGATTCGCTCGTCAGCTCCAGAAAACTCCTTTAAATCGAGAACAACGAGATTTCCTACAAACCATCGAAAACTCAGCCACCAACCTGCTCTCGATCATCAACGACATCCTTGATTTTTCAAAACTGGAAGCCGGTCAACTCAGTCTGGAACGCATTGCATTTCATCTCTTTGATACCACGACCGAAGTCGTAACACTGCTGGCACATACAGCCCATGACAAACATCTGGAGCTGGTGCTGGATATTGATCCTTCACTGCCTTCAGGGATTTACGGTGATCCACTTCGCTACCAGCAAGTCCTCACTAATCTCATCGGCAATGCACTAAAATTCACAACCAAGGGCTCAGTTGAAGTTCACCTAAGTGCACATCCCGATAGCCAAGATCGACAACTCATCCTACAAATATCCATCAAAGATACCGGGATCGGGATCCCCAAAGATCAACAAAAAATTCTGTTCCAGGCTTTCCGACAGGCGGATACCAGTATCAGTCGCCAATATGGCGGAACTGGTTTAGGACTTGTGATCACCCGCCGCTTGATCCAACAAATGGGTGGCGATATCACGCTCGAATCAGAACCGGGACAAGGTTCTGTTTTCTCATTTACTATTACTTGTGAAATTGCCGATTTAACACTCGGTGATCCATTACCGCTCGATGCTATTGCCCATCAAACGCTCTACTTGTTCGAACCTATGGAAAAAACTCGGCAGAGCTTGGAAAACATCTTCCGGCGCTGGCCACTGCAGTTAGTCAGCTTTGACAGCTTTCAGGCCTTGAAAACAACACTGCAACAGCAAAATAACCCTCATTCCATTAGTGTATTACTGGGAGCCACATTCCAACAATCACAAGAAGAGCTACAGCAACAAGTTCAGGAAGTTGCCCCCTTAACGCATAATTTATTAATCGCTGTTCTCAGCCATGATCCCCAGTTTGTCACTGCATTGCTGCAATCAGGTGCCACCCATTGTTTAGTTAAACCAATCCAATATCGTAAATTGGCCGAACAGCTCAGTAATCAAACCCAGCAGGCTGAACCCGAATTATCCGAGCGGGCTCGACCAGATTGTCATCAGCTCAACGTGCTAGCGGTCGATGACAACCCAGCGAATTTAAAATTAATTACCACGATGCTCTATGATCTGGTCACTGGCGTAGACGGTTGTATGAGCGGAACCGAAGCACTGGAGAAAATTGCTCAACATCATTACGATCTAATTTTTATGGATATTCAAATGCCGGGGATGGATGGCATCAGCACCAGCGCCGCCATTAAACAATCCTATCCAGATTTTAAAGCCCCCATTGTAGCCGTAACCGCGCATGCTAGTCCTGGAGATAAAGAACGGTTGCTCAAAGAAGGATTGGACGATTATATGTCTAAACCTATCGATGAAACCGAACTCGTTAAAGTCATCGAGCGCTGTTGCCCTGACGCGATCAAAATCAGTTCGAAAAACAGACCAAAACTCTCGCCAGAAGCGATTAAACTCGCTGAAAAAGTATTTACATCCAGCCCCGTTTATAATTGGAATTTAGCATTAGAACGCTCAGGAAAACGTCAAGCTCTCGCGGAAGAAATGCTCAAAATGCTGAAAGATTCACTCCCCGGGACCCGGCAGAAAATCGAACAAGCTTTAGCCGGAAAACTTCCCGCTGACGATTTAGAAAAAGTGATTCATAAATTTCACGGAGGGTGTGCCTATACCGGAGCGAAGCAGTTGCAAACGGTGGCAAAACAGATCGAAACAGCCTTAAGACAGGGGCAAAATTGTACTGATGTTGAACCGGAATTACTGGAATTACTGGACGAAATGCATCAACTTGAAATGTTTGATAGCACACCGCCTTGGAAACAATTTCCCATTTAAAGTGCTATCGCACGAACAAGACCATTGCAGCGCTGATCTCCAGCGATGCATATGGCAATGGAATTGCTGCTGGCATAACGCCCAGCAGCTTTATACGCAACGAATCGCTAACCGGTTACTCATATTAGACAATCGCAGATATCCGGAAATCGATGTTTTTTGGTTTATCACTTATTTATTTTGATAAGGTTCTTCTAAAAATTTGCCTGCGAGAACCAATCCCCGGTTACGGGAACAAAACCAATTGTAAAAAGGATACCCCAATAAGCCGAAGGCGCCCATGATCACCGCATTACTAAAGGGTGAAATGATAGCGGATACAATCGCCTGGCTGATAGCAATAGGCCCACCTAAAATCGCCCATACCAATGTAAAAACACCGATCACAACCCCGATCCCAAAACCGACTAACGCCAGAAGTTTCACTAAACTCATCAAATTTAACTGAACTCGATACTGAGATATCACCCGGTTACTCCATTTCGTTTAAGTTAACATGTACTTCGCTCACCAATGACCGTGGCAAGAGCATAATTTCGTTCATCACTAATCGATAAAAACCAATGATCAATGGCTTTTTCAGCAGCAATTTGAGCGGCTTTTCCGGTTAATGTTAAATACGGTTTTCCTGCCGCATCATTCCGTACAATAAAATCCTGAAACGTGACCCCCTGAGCGATACCCGTTCCTAGCGCTTTAGCGGCGGCCTCTTTCGCTGCAAACCGCTTGGCTAAAAAGCGTACAGGTTGCGGATGCGATTGCCAACAGAGAAACTCATCTTCAGCCAATATCCGCTGTGCCAAACGTACCGATGATTTTACAATACGATCAATCTGAATAATATCCGTCCCTAATCCGACTACCGCCATCCTCGCCACTCCTGATACCACACGATCCCAATCCTATGATTCATCATGATGCATCCTTCTATCCGTCATGGCTCGATGCTGCAACAACAACTCCCGGCTTTGCAATACACGCCCCGACAGTAAATCATCCAAGATTTCCCGGCACAACCGTTTTGCCCAATGACACTGCTGCTCGTCATTGGCATCAAAGTGACTCAGTTGCTGTAAAATATATCCGGGATATCCTGTAGCCGCCGCACGATTTTCAATCCACCCCTCTCCGGAAACAAAACAATAATAGGCATCGGTATGAATATCTACATCCTGAGGTAAAGCATATCCTAGAGCCGTCAATAAGCTCAATTCAAACTGCCGCAAAATAGCAGCACTCGATTGTTCACCGCGGGCCAATGCCAATAATGCTGACTGGTATTTTTGATAAAGTAAAGGGAACGCCTCGGCCTCAGGCAGCAAATGATAAAGCAGTTCATTTACATAAAAACCGCAGTAGAGTGCTTCACCTGAAAGTGGAAATGCAATCGATTCCGCTTCAACCTGAGTGAGGGTTTTTAGGGATGAACGTCCCTTTATTTCAATCAACAAAGGGACGAAAGGTTGCAGAATACCTTGGTCACTGGCTTTGACTCTAACAACGGCACTCATCTTGCCAAATTGCCAGCTTAACACCTGAATAAGCGCACTGGATTCTCGATAGGGCCGGCGATGAAGCACAAATGCGGGAGTCAGTGCCATAAGTTATAACGGATCATCTCCATAACCGAGACTACGCAACGCCCGGTCATCATCCGCCCATCCTGATTTGACTTTCACCCAGATTTCCAGAAAAACTTTATTATCGAATAAACGTTCCATATCCAATCGCGCTTCCCGGCCAATGACTTTCAGCTTTTCACCTTTATTGCCAATAATCATTTTTTTCTGACCCGAACGCTCAACTAGAATCAGCGCATTAATTTGATACACTCCATTTTCCTGCATCCGGAATTGCTCAATTTCGACCGTTGTCGAATAGGGAAGCTCCTGACCGGTAAAGCGCATCAGTTTTTCTCGGATGATTTCAGATGCCATAAACCGGGAAGAACGATCCGTAATGTAATCTTCAGGAAAGAAAAATACATTATCCGGTAATGACTGCTGCGCCCATTCAATTAATTTTTCTACATTATTGCCGTGTTTAGCACTCATGGGCAGAATTTGAAAAAAATCCGCTTTTTTAGCTAAAACCTGCAGATGAGGCAACAATACAGCATCCCGATCCACAATATTATCGACTTTATTGACCGCAAGCACGACCGGGGCTTTCACATGGCGCAGCTTATTGAGCACCATTTCATCATCCGCAGTCCAACGCGTTCCATCCACCACAAAGATCACCATCGAAACATCCGCTAACGAACTACTCGCCGCACGGTTCATTAAACGGTTAATCGCCCGCTGCTCTTCGATATGTAATCCCGGTGTATCAATGAAAATAGTCTGATATTGATCTTCGGTATGGATCCCCAGAATACGGTGCCGGGTTGTCTGCGGCTTTTTCGAGGTAATACTGACTTTTTGCCCCAATAATCGGTTCAATAGCGTTGATTTACCAACATTAGGCCGGCCAACAATCGCAACAAACCCACAGTGAGTACCATAAGTCGGGACATCATTCATGCCTTAAATTCCTCAAGTATGCGACGCGCCGCGTCTTGCTCCGCTTTTCGGCGGCTGGTTCCGGTCCCTTGAATAGGCTGATCGATCAGCTCTACTTTACAGCTTACCGTAAATTGCTGGTTATGCGCTTCACCGTGAACTTCTACGACATCATACTCCGGAAGCGGTAACTTCTGCCCTTGCAGATACTCCTGCAAACGTGTCTTCGGATCTTTTTGATCATTACCCGGTTTAATGGTCGACAAGCGACTCTCATACCATTTTAGCAGCAACGGTTGAATAACATCTCGACCACTATCTAAATAAATCGCTCCGATAATCGCCTCGACCGCATCCGCTAAGATCGATTCACGGCGAAACCCTCCACTTTTGAGTTCTCCCGGGCCTAAATAAAGATAATCCCCCAACTGAAACTCACGACCAAATTCAGCCAATGTTTTCCCTTTGACTAAGGTGGCCCGCATCCGCGACAAATCACCTTCCGGAGATTGTGGGAACTGCTGATACAACGCATCAGCAATCACCCAACTTAAAATCGCATCCCCTAAAAATTCAAGTCGCTCATTATGATGAGCATTAGCACTACGATGTGTTAGTGCCTGAGTTAACAACTGATGATTTTTAAATGTATATCCTAATGATCGTTGTAAGCGATCGATTCCTTCAACCATTAATGAATGGCTCCAATTCGATTAAAGCGTACACCCGACGGGATCCAACTAGGCAACCGCGAGTTAGGCTCATGATTAAATTCAAAACTAATCCATATAGCAACGGCTCGGCCAACTAGATTATGGGTGGGTACAAATCCCCAATAACGGCTATCCGCACTATTATCCCGATTATCCCCCATCACAAAATATTCGCCATCGGGAACAATAAATTCATCCGGTTCAGTACCAGGTTGTTGATAATAATAATTGACCCGGTCATCCAGTGCCGGATTGACTAAAATATGATGCTGTACTTTTCCTAACTGTTCCTGATAACTATCCAATGGATAAGGCCCCATATGGAAAGTACCACTACCTAAGTATTTCTCAGGAACGGGAGTCGCAGCGGGACACTCCGAAGATTCACATTTAGGCTGAATAAACAACTGCTTATTGCGATAAATCACCCGATCTCCCGGCAATCCGACCACTCGTTTAATGTAATCAACTTTCGGATTATGAGGATACTTAAACACCACAATATCCCCTCGCTTAGGATGACCCGTCGGAATGATCGTGTCATTGAAGATCGGATCTTTTAAGCCATAAGCAAATTTTTCAACCAAAATAAAATCACCCACCAGCAACGTTGGCATCATCGACCCTGAAGGGATCTGAAACGGCTCATACACAAATGATCGTAAAATCAAAACAAACGCTAAGACCGGAAACACTGAGCGACAGTTTTCAATCCACCCCGGCTGTTTAAATGCTTCCGTGGCACTTTCAGGAAGCTCTCCATCGACAGCCCCCTTAGCAAGTTTTAAAGCATCCTGCCGACGCTTTGACCAAAGGAAACGATCTAACAACCAGATCACACCGGTAAAGAGTGTGACGATCACCAAAACGATAGAGAAATAAGCAGCCATGTTTAATCCTTACCAATATGAAGAATGGCAAGGAAAGCTTCCTGAGGAACTTCAACATTGCCGACCTGTTTCATACGTTTTTTACCTTCTTTCTGTTTCGCTAATAGTTTTTTCTTACGACTCACATCGCCACCATAGCATTTGGCCAACACATTCTTACGCAGCTGTTTGACCGTACTCCGGGCAATAATATGGTTACCAATAGCGGCCTGAATCGCAATATCAAACATCTGCCGAGGAATGAGCTCTTTCATTTTTTCGACCACTTCCCGTCCCCGATATGCCGCATTGTCACGGTGAGTAATCAAGGCTAACGCATCAACCCGATCACTATTGATTAAAATATCTACCCGCACCATATCCGAGGCTTCAAAACGTTTGAAGTTATAATCGAGTGATGCATAACCACGACTGGTCGATTTAAGCCGGTCAAAGAAATCCAGGACCACTTCCGCCATCGGAATTTCATAGGTCAGTGCGACCTGATTTCCGTGATAGGCCATATTGGTTTGAAGCCCTCGTTTTTCGACGCAAAGTGTAATGACATTGCCTAAATATTCTTTCGGAACCAAAATGTTAACTTCAGCAATGGGCTCTCGAATTTCTTCAATATTATTGATCGGAGGTAACTTAGCCGGACTATCCACAAACTCGGTAGTCCCATTGGTATTCAATATCTCATAGACTACGGTCGGGGCAGTGGTAATCAAATCCAGATCATATTCACGCTCAAGGCGCTCCTGAATGATCTCCATGTGCAATAAGCCCAAGAAACCACAGCGGAAACCAAATCCTAAAGCAGCCGATGTTTCAGGCTCATAAAACAGCGAAGAATCATTTAGGCTCAATTTACCTAATGCATCCCGAAACGCTTCATAATCATCGGAACTGACTGGAAACAATCCGGCATAAACTTGAGGTTTAACCTTTTTAAATCCAGGTAAGGGTCGATCGGTTGGATTTCTAGCCAGTGTCAGCGTATCCCCCACGGGAGCTCCGTGAACTTCTTTGATCCCGGCGATAACAAATCCAACTTCACCCGCGCGCAACACCCCGGTTTCAGTCAATTTAGGGGTGAAAATCCCTACTTTATCAATAATGTGCGTTTGACCCGTCGACATCACTTTCATTTTGTCTCCAGAGCGAACGACACCATTTTTAACCCGGACTAATGAAACGACACCCTGATAATTATCAAACCAAGAATCAACGATCAGCGCCTGCAGTGGTTCATCATCGTTTCCTTGCGGAGGCGGGATCTGTTTCACGATCGCTTCCAGAACATCTTCGATACCGATGCCGGTTTTAGCAGAGCAATGCGTGGCATCCATTGCATCAATCCCAACGATATCTTCAATTTCCTGCGCTACCCGCAAAGGATCCGCTTGAGGCAAATCGATTTTATTCAGAACTGGAATGACTTCCAAATCCATATCAATTGCGGTATAGCAGTTCGCCAACGTCTGAGCTTCCACACCTTGTGCAGCATCGACCACCAACAGCGCCCCTTCACAGGCCGCTAACGAGCGCGATACTTCATAAGAGAAGTCTACATGCCCCGGGGTATCAATAAAGTTCAGTTGATAAGTCTCACCATCTTTAGCGAGGTAATTTAAAGTCACACTCTGCGCTTTAATAGTAATGCCCCGTTCACGCTCAAGATCCATCGAATCGAGCACTTGGGCTTCCATCTCACGATCTGTTAATCCTCCACAATGCTGGATTAGTCGATCCGACAAAGTCGATTTGCCATGATCAATATGGGCGATAATTGAAAAGTTACGGATGTGCTTCATATAGATTTGGGCTTTGCTCAAAGTTGACAAAATTCAAAGAATGGGAATTTTACTCGATTTAACGGGGTAAGGCTATTAATCCACTAAATTACTGGCTCACGGATAGCATCACTGGCTGATAATCATTTTTTTTCTCTAACCGTTTGGCCCAAAATCGAGCTCCCAGAAACCCGATAGCGCCACCAATCACACACCCGGACAAAGCCACGCTATCGGCAGAACCGAATAAACTGACGGCAACGGCCACCCCAAACATCATCACGACCAATGGCAATAAATAAACCAACACCGCGCTATGCACAACGCTCTGAGCCGGCAAACCGATTTCGATTCGCTGACCCGGTAACACCGGATGTTTTAACTTCACCTGAAAACGATTCGTATGAGGCTTAAATGCCTTAGCAATGGAAGAATTCCCACAATTGTCAGCAGCATGACAACTGCCGCAGGCACTACGACTAATACATTCAACAATTGCAAAATCACCTTTTACATCAATAACTTGTGCAACTTCAGTTACCATATTCTTCTGATTACTCATGGCTTTTCTCCTCAGGATTATGACCAATATCAGGCAAGATCCTGACCGATTCAGCAATCAGACTAGCCGTATGCGGCGGAATTTCACCAACAACCGTAATTTCCAAACCATCGCGTTCAATAGAATGCAGCGATGTCGCCCCCAAACGGACCAATTCACCATTCAGAGTCGTGTTTTCTGTGACAGGATTGACATACACCGAAACATCAAAAATACCATCGCTTAATTTAGCGTAATTCACAGATTGCTTGGTAATGGCAAGCTGATGTTGATCCTGTGAAACCAATGTCATTCCTTGCGGTTTCCAATCAAACTGCCAAGATACCGACGATTTAGGCGATTCACTTTGCGAAACGGGAGGAAACGTAATATTGAGCAGCTGCTTCATCCAATCGGTAGGTTGATCATAGGTCAGGATCCCGACCACCATGAGTTGTTCCACTAAATTGCCATGTCGGTCAACAGTATCAACCCGCAGGGGTAACGCCGTTTCTTGATCTTGCCACAAATACAAACCATAAAGCCCTTCATGGCGAGGAACAATCCGAATGACTTGGGCTGGACGACCCGCGATCCGACTTTTCCCAGCGACCAAAACATCGTAATTTTCTTCTAACTGGGTCAGTGAAATATCCGATAACGTTTCAAAAACACCGGGAAGATGCTTGGCCTTAATCGAATAAGGCGTTCGTCCAAACTGATAAAAAGCCACCGTATCGCCCCGACGCACCGTCTCTCTAGAGGGCCCATTCAGATAAATCCGATGAACCACTTCTTCAGATCCTATTTTGGCATGAAACAAGCGAATGGGTTCCACAGCCCCCTGCCGCACGCGGATATAGGAGAGCTCATAATTCAGGTTGTGATAAGCCACTTGCATATTCTGCATCAGTTGCATGGGATCAGGCAGTGATGATGGCTCGACAACAGGCTGTTGCTGGGAAGATGGAGAAGGACTACTAGGTGCTGATAAAGCGGTTTGGCCCATCGTGAGCAACAGACCTAAACCCGCTATCCAATAACGCATATGAACTCGATTAACTACGGTTGCTCACGCTGTTGCTGTTGATGATCCTGAAGGTAAGCAGCGATTTCTTTACGCTGATTGAGCCATTGCTCTTCAGTCATCGACTTTTCACGCGTGAGGTGAGTTTGTAAACTAACGGGTGATACTGTACCACCAACCGGAACGGTGTTAAATACAGGGAGTGGTTGCTGCGAGTCACTCTGGGAAGCTGACTGACTCTGATAAGTTTGCACCCCGATGATAGCCATCACAGCCACCGATGCAGCAATCGCATATTGCCCGACAGAATGTAACCATTTCGAACGGTGTTTGGAACGTTGAGGCAGTGCCACAACATTATTGTCTTTCACACCACTCTGGTGAGGCGCTTCAGCTTCAAGAGCCAGAGCAATGCGATCAGAAAGATCGATATCCAGTGTTTTTGCAACTTCACCACGCATCACGTCACCATACAATTGATAACGTTGCCACTGACCTCGAGCATTTCCATCACTCTTTAAAGAGTTTAGCATCGCTTCATCCGTCAATTCATTATCAATCAACGCCGAAATCTGCTCATTCCTCATCATAAAAATTCCCTATTATTCACGGTTCAGCAATGGCTGAACGCGTTTATCAATCGCATCACGAGCCCGAAAAATTCTCGAACGAACGGTTCCAACCGGACAAGCCATTACCTCTGCTATCTCATCATAGCTCATTCCTTCGATCTCGCGTAACGTAATCGCCGTACGCAACTCATCAGGTAATGACTCTATTGTCTCAAACACAACTTTCCGAATCTCGTCAGTTAGCAATAAGGCTTCTGGTGTTGAGCTTTCATGCATCACATCAGCGCCATCATAAAATTCGGCATCCTCCACATCAATATCATTGGCCGGAGGTCTGCGCCCTTGTGCAACAAGATAATTTTTGGCTGTATTGACAGCAATCCGATACAACCAGGTATAAAAAGCACTATCCCCTCTAAAACTGGGGAGTGCCCGATAAGCTTTAATAAAAGCTTCCTGACTAATATCAGCAATATCTCCAGGATTGTTCACATATTTCGCCACAAGTCCCGCGACTTTATGCTGATATTTATCCACCAGTAGATTAAACGCCTGTTTATCCCCCTGCTGAATTTTTTCAACCAATACCTGGTCGGTCCACTGTTGCTGTTTCATCCTGCGCGGCCTGCCTTCGGAAATTGTTCACCGAGACAAATCCGGCGCTTACATTTGCTAAGACTACAGTTATCCAAAAAAGTTCTCTTCTTATTGTTTAATTTATATTAAGCCGTGTCTTCTCAAAGCTTATCGAGTACACTGATCGAACCACTTGTAGACACGCTACTCTAGCATAACCATGAATTATTCTTGTGATGTTCTTGTCATCGGCAGTGGTGCTGCAGGACTAACATTGGCCCTCCACCTCGCTGATCATGCCAAAATTCACGTATTGAGCAAAGGCCCTCTCAAGGAAGGATCAACATATTACGCTCAAGGCGGCATTGCCGCAGTATATGATCAAAACGATACCATTGATTCCCATGTAAAAGATACCTTGATCGCCGGAGATGGGCTCTGTGATGAACCTACCGTCCGTTTTGTTTCTGAACATAGTAAGCAGTGCATCGACTGGTTAATTCAATCCGGTGTTCCTTTTGACCAGATTGATACCGATTCCGACGAAGTCCGCTATCATATGACCCGAGAAGGCGGACATAGCACCCGGCGGATTTTACATGCAGCCGATGCAACAGGTAAAGCGGTTGAAACCACATTAGTCAGTCAAGTACTGACGCACCCCAACATTACTTTGCACGAACATTTAAACGCCATCGATCTCATTACCCGGGATCGTAATGGACAGCGCGAGGTCATCGGCGCTTATGTCTGGAATCGAAACCGGGAACATGTTGAAACTTTTGCGGCTAAGTTTGTCGTACTGGCCACGGGTGGATCTAGTAAAGTTTATCAATATACCAGCAATCCAGATATTGCCAGTGGCGATGGGGTTGCCATGGCTTGGCGAGCCGGTTGTCGGGTTGGAAATATGGAATTCAATCAATTTCATCCGACCTGCCTTTATCATCCGCAAGCCCGTAATTTTCTGCTTACCGAAGCACTCCGGGGTGAAGGAGCACTACTCAAACGCCCTGATGGCAGTCGATTTATGCCCGATTATGATAGTCGTGGGGAACTAGCACCACGAGACGTCGTTGCCAGAGCCATTGATCACGAGATGAAACGATTAGGAGCTGATTGCATGTTCCTCGATATCAGTCATCGGGATGATAAATTTATTGAGCATCACTTCCCTACTATCTTTGAAAAACTCTTAGGCTTAGGGATTGATATTCGTAAAGAACCGATTCCCGTGGTCCCCGCCGCACACTATAGCTGTGGGGGTGTGGTTACTGATCATCATGCACGCACCGATATCAAAGCCCTCTATGCCGTTGGGGAAGTCGCTTATACCGGTTTACATGGTGCAAACCGGATGGCCAGTAATTCACTGCTGGAATGCTTGGTCTTTGGGCAGGCTGCTGCCAAAGATATTCATTCACAACTCAAGCAAAGACAAATCGTCAGCGATATTCCTCCATGGGATGAAAGCCAGGTCACAAGCTCGGATGAAGAAGTGATTATCACGCATAACTGGCATGAATTGCGGCTCTTTATGTGGGATTACGTCGGGATTGTCCGCACCACCAAACGATTGGAACGGGCCATGCACCGGATCCAGATGTTGAAACAGGAAGTTCATGACTACTACGCTAATTTCAGAGTCAGTAACAACTTACTAGAACTGCGAAACCTGTTGCAAATTGCCGAGTTGATCGTCCGCTGTGCTATGGAACGAAAAGAAAGCCGGGGACTGCATTACACCCTTGATTATCCAAATAAGCAGGAAAATCCACAACCGACAATTCTAACACCGGAACCGAAACCCAGTTTAGCGTCGACACTGCACAAGCAGGCATAATTGACGGTAATTTGGCTGGGGCAGCATATCAGACATCAGCATGAGACGTTGAACATGCTCATGGCCTGTTAGCTCCAGCCAACAAAAACCAATGCCGATCTTGGAACGAGCCCCAATCTGATAACGCTGCTGATGCCATTCTACACGCGATCCTTTGAGATACAGAGTTGGATGATGACACAAGCTCATCTGTGACAAAAACACCCAGCACATCCCCCACAAAACCCATAGAGAAATCGACGAGGCACTCAGCCACAGCATAATGGCAAATACAATGGCGGAACATTGAATTTGCAGGACAGTCCGCCAACTACGACGGCATTCAAGCCGCTGGTTGATTGTGACTAAGGATAACATGAACCATTCGGTCCAATTGTGGATCAGGACACTGACGATGCCCCATAAACCAGTTGAATAAATCGGGATCGTCACATTCTAACAAACGCTGGAATAACGACTGGTCTGTTTCACTCAGTTGCTCATAGTGTTCCTGAACAAAAGGCTGTAAGAGAACATCCAGTTCCAACATGCCCCGACGGCATGCCCATAAAAGTCGAGATTTTGACTGCATCATGATCCATGATTCCTATAATAAAGATCGCACAACGGTTAGTTTAACAGCTAAACCTATCGTCAGCGGCTGACAAATATCACAGAGCAAGATAACATCACCTAGGGCAGCGACCCAAATAAAAATCATTCAATCTGGAGTAGCAACGTGGAACTGGATAAATTATGTACGTTTCCCAATTTAGTGATCGATAACTTAAGTGAATGGTCACTCACTCGATTATCTGGTCCAGATCGGCAAACCTACTTGCAAGGGCAATATACAGCCGAAATCAATGGCCTGGCTAAAGGTCAGTCGACACTCAGTGGACATTGTGATCCAACCGGAAAGCTATGGTCCGTATTACGGATTATCAATACCGGTAGCTGGTTATGGTTATTTCAACCCGGCAGTGCGGCAACAACAGAGCTCACCGAATTAAAAAAATATAGTGTCTTCTCCAAAGTAACGATCGAAGATGAATCCGAATATCAAACTCTAGCTGTGATTGGCAAAGAAGCGGAATCATTCATCGAACAGCAGTTTGGGGCGGTTATCGCCCGACAAGGTGGATTGCTCGAAAATGGCGGCTATTGTTATCGCTATCCGAATCAGCCCATGCGTTATCTACTCATCGTCACAGTATCCGAAGCTGCTCAATTGCGACAAACTGAATCTGAACACAATGATGTCAATGCCCTTTGGGAAGGATTAAATATTGTCGCCGGGCTGCCTCATATTTCACAGGCGACAACTCATCAATTTATCCCCCAGGCACTCAATTTGCAGTTATTGGATGCGATCAGCTTTGCTAAGGGATGCTATACCGGTCAGGAGGTGGTAGCCCGAGCTAAATATCGGGGAACCAATAAGAGAGCCACACTTCGCTTTGTCGGAACCTCAACGGCGAAAATTGAAAGTGGCCAAGATTTGGAAATGCAACTCGGTGAACATTGGCGACGCTGTGGTACGATTTTGCAATGCTTCCGGCAACCAGATGGCTATACTGAAGTACTAGCTGTTGTTCGTAGTGATAGTGAGCCCGATGGTCACTATCGGCTTCAGGAACAACCTGAGAGTCAATTAACCTTGGCCCATCTGCCTTACTCAGTAGAGCTGGCAAATTTATAATCTTTTGATTCAGGAGGGAGCATGTCTATTCAATCACCTTGTATTCGTCATTGTACCCTCTCTGAACACGACATCTGCTTAGGCTGCTTTCGCAGTTTAGATGAAATATTACAGTGGCGCAGTCTCTCAGATGAGCAGCGCCAGCAAGTCCTTCAACACTGCGCTTCCCGCCAAAAAAAATATCTGGAACGAATTCTGCATTCTTCTTCGTCATGACGGTTTTTTGCCACTCGGGCAAAATAGTAGTAATGGTGATGGGAAGGATAATCAATGATAAAACGAGTTTGCTGTCTATGGGCTGTTTTAGCCTTGACCGGATGTGCAACAGTCACCGATACCGGAGAAAAGGTTTCTAACGCGGCGCAACAAAAAATTGATCAAAAAGAGCGGCAGGTCACCACAACCACCGATCAAAATTCGCCGGTCCCCAACGATCCCTATTATGCTCCGGTAGAACCATCGGCCGAAGCCCAGCATGTCATCCCAACCGGATCGGCATTTAATCCAAATCTTTCGAACAGTCTGTATAGTTCGACCACCAGCCATCAAATTGGTGATACGGTTACCATTCTTCTGACGGAAACAGCATCAGCCCAGAAATCGGCTTCAACCTCGATGTCGCATAACAACGACTATAATTTGGACCCCATCACAGTTCCCGGAGGTCAGTTGACTGTCAACGGAAATACCGTTCAATTAGGGGTGAACCAGTCACAAAATTTTGACGGTCAGGCCGATTCATCCCAAAGCCACACATTAAATGGACAGATCACCGTTTCAGTGGTTGATGTTCTGAATAACGGGAATTTGGTCGTTCGGGGTGAAAAATGGCTGGTGATTAACAACGGGAAAGAATACATCCGCTTAACCGGGATTGTTCGACCCAAAGATATTTCTCAGGGAAATACCGTCCGTTCATCGCAAGTGGCTGATGCCCGGATCGAATTTAGTGGAACAGGTGATCAGGCTAATTCTCAAACACAGGGTTGGTTATCACGGTTATTCAACGGTAGCTTATGGCCATTTTAATGATGAAGAAGACCTTATTAAAATATATCAGCTCATTGTTGCTTATTCTGCCGATACTCGCTCATGCCGTCTGGTTTCAGGGTGAAGGAAGCGCGGAAATAAACGATGGTGAAGTCGATCAGGCTCGGCATAAAGCAGTACAAAATGCATTGCTGGGATTAATGTACAAAGGCGGGGCCAGTATCCGTTCCGTGCAAGTGGTTAAATCTGGCGTCCTGGAAAGTGATAAATTAACGGTCCGGACCAATGGTGAGGTCCATGATCTTCAAGTGATGCGTGAACACCTGACCCATGATCGGATCACCGTCACCGTCCGCGCGGATATCTTTCCGATGCGGACCTGTAACCGAGATAACTATTCTAAAACCATGCTGGTCGGCCCCATCACCATCCAAAAACGGGAACAAGCTCAACTGGGCGGGATCTATGATTTAGGCAGCACACTTTCAGAACAAATATACCAGCAACTACAAATTAGTAATCGCCGTATTGATGCCCGTCATTTAATGATGACTCCAATTGCTTCGCTCTCAGATCGGCGCCATCAAAACCAAATGTTACAAGTCGCCCGTTCACTCTCATCGCAAAACGATGTTCAATATATCCTGTTCGGACATATTAATGATCTGTCCAACTACACCACAACCCAAACGTCTCAACTCACGGGTGTGGATGATATAACTCATCACCGAGGCTTTAAAATCAGTCTCTATGTCATCGATGGTATTAAAGGGCAGATCGTTTTTCAAAAAAGCTACAGCACCAACCAGAAATGGTCTTTCGATCCAACCCGAAAAGTTGACGTCGAAGGAGATGTGTTCTGGCGCTCTCGCTATGGTAAAGCGATTAACTATATTCTGCAAAATGCCATTCAGGATATACAAGTTGGATTATATTGCCAGCAAACTCTAGCGGATGTCGTCGGTATTGATGATAACCAACTGGTGATCAATCTGGGACAAGCCAATGGCGTTCAGGTTGGTGATACATTCAAACTAATGCGAACCCGTTATTTAATTTCTCAAGACGGTGCCGTATCCAGCCCGGTATTCAATAATACAGAAAGTCCAGAGTTTAAAGTCGTGAGTATCCAACCTGATCGGGCCATTCTTCAAGCTGATCGTTACTCCGATATGGCCAATATTCAAGTCAGAGATATTTTAATCTCCGCAACCCAGTTACGTGGCCATACCGAACAGATGAATTATTAGTTTTCGCAGTCAGCCCCGCAGGGGGCTGTTGCCCCCTATAACTACGCGGCTCGCTTTGGTGAAACCGTGCTCAACATTCGAGTTCAAACGCCTCACAACCATCCTTTATCTAGGTTGATTCATAGCTAACCTTGTTCAATTTATAGCAAGCGACTTTGCTTCAGCACCTAGCTAACATTTAAAAACGACAGCTACTTTGCCGCTTCTAGTGATTAAAATGTCGTTTACTGGCTCTTTATCTCCCTAAAACTACTTAGACTGGATTAATTCACCTTTTTTCAGCGGAGATTCTGATGCGTTTTTTTAAATTATGGCTCGTTATTGGGGCGATTGTAGCCACCCCTAGGGCCAGTGCAAAAGTGAATTTTGACTTTTCCAACGAATACAATCCCGCTTCGATCCATGCGGAAGGCGATCAATATTTTATCAAACAGGTTGACCGATTAACTCAGGACAGTGTCCATATTACATTGCATACTGGCGGTTCATTAGGGTTTAAATCCATCGACCATTTTTATGCGGTTTCCGATGACGCCGTGCAACTTGCCGATACTTTGGCGGCAGCCATGGTCGGGATCGATCCGATCTTCTTATTATCATCACTGCCATTTTTAGTACAAAATCCGGATCAAGCTGAATTGCTCTACCAAATTGCCAAACCTTATTATCAGAAAGTCTTCGCAGATAATAACGAAGTCTTATTGTACGCCTCCCCTTGGCCCGCCAGTGGAATTTGGTCTAAAAAACCGGTGAATAGTAAAGCCGCTTTGGCCGGTTTAAAAATTCGAACCTATGATAAAAACGGAACGCTGACCTTCAAAAATGCCGGTGCGGCCCCTGTAAACTTATCTTGGGCTGATGTGGTTCCGCAACTTTCAACAGGAGGGATTGCAGCCGTATTAACGTCAGCGGATGCGGGAGCCAGTAGCAGTTTTTGGGAGCACCTTAAAAACTACAGTGCCATACAATATGCGATTCCGCTCAATATGGTCCATATGAACAAAGATGAATTCGACTCGCTCAATGCATCACAGAAAAAAGCGCTGTTAAAAGCTGCCGAACTGACCGATAAACATAATTGGGCCACTGTGCGCACCAGAGTCCAAGAAAATTATAAACAGCTGGCGGCGCATCAAGTCACGATCCATAAAGACTTGCCCACTCCTTTTATAATGCTCTTGCAAGATGCCGCCAAGCCAACGCTGAAAGATTGGCTAAAAGAAACTGGAGATCGGGGGCAGACTATTATCGATCAATTTAATAAACGTAAGTAGCAAGGCGGGCAATATGCTGATATTCATCCGTATTTCTCGTGTTCTTAATCAGATCGCCGGTATGTTGGCGATGCTGCTGATCGTTTACATGTTCTGCCATATCATCTTGGAGATCGGGTTGCGGATGTTCGGGATGTCGACTTATGTTCTCGATGAATTTATCGGCTATGCCGTGGCCACCATGACATTTTTAGGTCTGGGATACAGTTTAGATAGAGGCGGATTGATCCGGGTGAATGTGTTGCTGGATCGCCTCCCGGAACGCTACCACTGGTTACCGGATCTAGTCGCTTCGTGGGCAGCATGCTGGCTGTTCAGCTGGTTGTCGATTTACTGGTTTCATACGGTCGAACGCAGTTTTATTCGAGGCACAACCAGTCAGTCACTGGCTGCGACACCCTTATGGATCCCTCAAGGCGCTGTTTTAGTCGGACTGGCGCTGTTGTGCCTCACGCTGGCTGTTCGCGGCTTATCTCTGTTCGTTTATCGGCGTCCTCCCATGGCATTACAGCATCAGGTGAATTGATATGGATATTATTTGGATTGCCATTGGCGTAATGGCGCTATTATTGGTCGTGTTAGGGCTCGGGGTATGGGTCTTTGCCGGTTTGGCGATGGTGGCGTTTTCATCACTCATCTGGATCGGGGATATGCCATTACACCGGGCCGGTGTTATTCTGAGCCGAATCATTTTTCGAGCTGGAAATTCGTGGGAATTAGCGGCCATTCCGCTATTTATTCTCATGGGGGAACTGATTTTTCGCTCCGATATCTCCGATCGATTGTTCCGGGGATTAGAACCTTGGACCCGGCATATTCCCGGCGGCATTCTGCATACCAATGTGTTTGGATGTGCTCTATTTGCAGCCGTGAGCGGTTCCAGCTCCGCAACGACCGCGACTATTGGCAAAATCACTACGACAGAGCTAAAACGGCGCGGTTATAATCGCCGTTTGTCGATAGGGTCCTTAGCGGGAGCCGGTAGTCTGGGATTACTGATCCCACCGTCCATTGTGATGATTGTTTACGGGATCCAAGCCGAAGTCTCGATCAGTAAACTATTCATGGCAGGCATCTTACCGGGGATCTTGATCGCGATACTCTATTCTGGATATTTGATGATCCATGCCCTTTGGGATCCGACCGTGAGCCCTCGCGAAGCTGTTTGTGAGATTGGAAAGTGGCAGAGTTTACGTTACCTGATGCCGGTGATCTTGCTCATTGGAATTGTATTAGGATCGATTTACAGCGGAATTGCCACACCTTCTGAAGCAGCCGCAGTTGGAGTATTGGGTACTCTGGTGCTCCTGTTGGTTGAACGTCAACTCAATTGGACGATGTTCCAAAAAGCACTGGTTTCGACCTTACTCAGTTCCACGATGGTGTGCAGTATTATGATCACGGCGGCATTGCTCTCGACAGCCATGGGTTATCTACATTTGCCGTCTGAACTGGCAGAATTCATCGCACAGCTCCATTTAAGCCCGATGATGTTACTGCTGGCATTAGCCTTGTTTTATGTCATTTTAGGCTTGTTTTTAGATGGTATTTCTATCACCGTCATGAGTTTGCCGATCACATTACCTATCGTCATTCAGGCAGGTTTCGATCCACTCTGGTTTGGGGTCTTTCTGGTGATCATGGTTGAACTGGGGCAAATTACCCCCCCTGTTGGATTTAATTTGTTTGTTTTGCAAGGCTTGACTGGTGAAAAAATTGGCCACGTTGCCCGAGCCTCGTTCCCATTCTTTTTACTGATGTGTATGGCGGTGTTGATTCTCTGCATAGTGCCCAGTCTGGCACTATGGCTGCCCAATATGCTGTCAGTGACGAACTAATCAAACGACCTCATCGACACCAATCATTTGGATGACCAGTTATCCGGCCTTGTTGGGGCCGGATTTTCTGGACACGTTTGACCTATTGAATCGCGCACTCCCATTCTCCCACTAAGGAAGCGAAGGAAAATAAAAGCGCAGAGGCCCCATAGGATTGGATATCTCGTCTGCTATTGATCATCATTTATCTAGGTAAAACCATAACTAATTGCAATCGCCGGGTTTTACGAATCAACCGATACGAAAGATCTCCCTGAAATTCTTTGGGGAGCACGGTCAGAAATGCCTTTTGCGGCATAGCATCAAAAGATTGGATGTGCTCGGGCTCCAGAAAGAAATCCAGCCCGGCCCGATCATTGGGGTTGGGGAAATAATCCCGGTTAACCAACAATGGCATCTGTAAATTTTGACTGAGCTGTTTCAATTCGGCCAGTTCGTTATAGCTATTCCAAGACAATTTACTGGGTGTCGCCATCACGAAGATCATATAGGCTAACCCCATGACTTTAAGCCAATTCACAAACTGAACCGTTTTCAATTTAGGAATGCTCGCAATGCCATACGCTGAGATGAAAGCCGCTATTGTATAGAATTCATATAAATAGCGTTCGGCTCGAGTCGAAATCAGATGAATGGATAGCCAACTAAATGCCGCATAAATGACCACGATCCGCAGTCCTTCGCGATCCACACTCAACTTATCACGATATAAGCGATAACAACCAAACAAGAAAAACGGAATATACATAAAGTAATCCCGGCCCATCAGATAAAGGTACTGATACAGTGGTTTCTTATCATAATTCACCACCTGTTGCCCTTCTTGTAGAGCCCCATTGAGCAAACGCGCAGCGGTTTGTTCATAAAAAAAGTGATGAATAAAGTCCGTTTTCAGCGAGATATAAACATACCACCACCCACAGACCATCAAACTCACCACCAATACAATTCCAAAATGGCCCGCAAATCGCCAATTGAGTTTATTCCGATCACCGAATACGGCATAAAGCAACATAACGGCTAGTGGAATTAACCCCAAAAAACCCTTTGAAAAGATAGCTAATCCACAACAAATCCCCAGCCATACCAGATACTTAATCCGATCACTTTTCAAATACAGCCAAAAACACACCAACGCCAACAAAATAAAGGTTGCCGTCAAACTCTCCATTCGTAGTGGTCGAGTGGCTTTATAAACAACATAGGTGGTATTTAGGCAAAAAACAGCCAAATAAGCCCAGTTATAATTTTTAAAAATACGGGCCACAAGATAAAAAAGGGACAAACTCAATGACAACGAAGTCAGAACCACGGTTACTTTAACGGCAAAAACCGTATATCCGAACATCTTCAAACATAATGCCACCAACCAAAATAGCAACGGTGGCTTATTCAGATAAACGTCATCATTCAGATGTAAAATCAGGGGTGAATGCAGACTCAAAATATTCTTGGCAATATCGGCATAAATAATACTATCGCCCCGAATATCCGAATCGGACATATTCGTCGCATACACGGCCAACGCAAAAACAATGACCCAAAGGCTCTTGAACCAGAATTCCTTATGATCGAATTTAAGACAATCCATAACTCATTAGATAGGCGGAATAATGCTACGTATTTTTCAAAGAAGGGGACTGATTGTCAATTTATATCGACTTCAAAAAGTGTCAAATTTTTGTCAATCACCCTATATTGATAGCAACCACTCAATATAATTTGCTCAGCTCGGAGATTATTGCCTCCATGCCCACTGAAACGACCTCAGCCCATTAGACTTAAACAACTTAACGAATCAAAGTAATACCTAAAAATGGCTGTTTACATCGACCCAAATCCATTCTTCCTATCGGCACCCTCATGTTATCCATGACGCTCCATCGCGTCAGCTTCGAATCGCGTTGATTCAAGCTGGATAACAAGCAAAGAGAGAGTCATTAGGCTTTTAAGACTTAAAAATATCAGAACGAAAGGTCACCGAACTACTTCAGTGGCCCCAAATTTCCAATTAATGCTTAGGCAACTGTCGGATCAAACCTTCCTGAGCCGTCGAAGCTACAAGTACCCCATCCCGGTTAAAGAATTGACCGCGAACTAACGCATGTCCTGATGATGCGACAGGACTATCAGTTACATACAATAACCAGTCATCCAAACGAAACGGATGATGGAACCACATACTATGATCGATGGTAGCGACCTGTAACGCAGGATCAAAGAATGAACGACCGTGTGGGAGTAAAGCCGTAGGCAGAAAATTATAATCCGAAGCATAAGCCAACAGATAGCGGTGAATACGGATATCATCCGGCATGATGCCATTCGCTTTCATCCACATACATCGCTTGGGTTCACGAACTTCAGGCTCCAGCGGATGAACAAACCGCACTGGACGAATGTCGATCGGTTTATCACAGATAAAACGATTACACAGTTCAGATGGAAAGTTTTCCCGCAAGCTAAACGCATGTTCCTGCTCTGACTGTAATTGCTCAGGCGCCGGAACCTCAGGCATGACATCCTGATGCTCAAACCCTTTTTCTTCATCCTGAAATGATGCTGTCATATGAAAAATAGGGCGTCCAAACTGAATCGCAGTCACTCGTCGGGTCGAAATGGATTTACCATCCCGTAAATTTTCTACTTCGTAGACGATCGCATGATCCGTATCACCAGGACGTAAAAAATAGGCATGTAATGAATGAGCCCTGCGACTCTCAGGTACTGTTTCTTTAGCGGCTGAAAGCCCCTGCCCCATCACCTGACCACCAAAAACAGCGCCCAAGCCTAAATCCTGACTTTTGCCGCGAAATAGCCCTTGCTCGATCCGCTCCAAACTGAGCAGATCGAGCAGATCTTTGAGAATTTTACTCATCGTATTGTCGGTTGCGATTTTTAAAAGCGACAAGGATGCTTAAACTCACCACGAAGATCAATAGCTAAATGAACAATTTTTATGCGGACACTTTCTCAAGTAATGTTTTCAAAATTGAAAAATCAGCGGCAAATTGCTCTGAAAGTAAGGGTAATTCAGCACGCTGCGCCAGCGCTTGGGGTAATTCCAAATCAATCTGCAAAATATCTTCAACCGATGACTTGAATTTTGCCGGATGCGCGGTACACAAAAAGATCCCCTGTTCATCAGCGCCCAGTTGCTCACTCAACTGTTTCCAAGCAATCGCCCCATGAGGTTCGCCCAGATACCCCTGCAGATAAAGTTCATGAAGAGCTGCTTTGGTCTGATCATCCGTCATCACCCCTTCACTCAGTTCTGATAACTGCCGTGATTTCACCCGGAACAGTTCTTCAATACGAGGCCAGTTATTCGGCTGACTGACATCCATTGCATTCGCTAATGTCGCCTGAGTCGGTTTCGGTTGCCATTGGCCACTGCGCAGATAACGAGGGACGGTATCATTGACATTGGTTGCAGCGATAAATCGTTTTACCGGAAGACCCAGCGTCTGAGCTAACAAACCAGCGGTTAAGTTACCGAAGTTACCACTGGGCACCGAAATGACAACCTGCGAGCGTTGCGATTTTGGCAACTGTGCCACCGCTTCAAAATAGTAACAAATCTGGGCCACCAAACGGCTGATATTGATCGAATTGGCAGAATTCAGACCAATCTGCTCCCGCAACGGTGCATCATCAAACGCCTGTTTTACCAGTGACTGGCAGGCATCGAAATCACTTTCAATCGCAACGGTTGTAATATTTTTACCCAAAGTACAGAACAGTTTTTCCTGTAGCTCACTAATTTTCCCTTGCGGATAAAGGACGACCACATTGATATTTTCGATCCCATAAAAAGCATGGGCCACAGCGGCACCTGTATCTCCGGAGGTTGCGGTTAAAATCGTGATTTTACGGTCGGCTGCAAATTTTTTCAGGCACTGCGCCATGAAGCGTGCCCCGAAATCTTTAAACGCCAGCGTGGGACCATGAAATAATTCCAGCGCATGAACTTGAGCACTCACCTCTTTGAGTGGTACCGGAAAAGTAAAGGCTGCCTGAACCATTTTCTGAACATCATCATAAGAGAGTTCATCGCCAATCAAATGATGTAAGATCTGGCTACTTCGAGTGACGAAGTCCAAATCCAACAGCGCATCCACATCGGCCAATGGTGTTAACTCAGCCGGGAAGAATAATCCCTGTTCTTTACCTAATCCAATCTGGACCGCTTCAGCAAAGCTGACCTGTTGCTCGGGACACTTGATATTATACAACTTCATAATTGATTTCCTGTAACTTGAGTGCCTTGCTCATCAATACGACAAATATGGCAAAATCCGTCTTCATTCTGAATAAAATGTTTTTCCAACCAGGATTGAATGCGCTCAGCCTGTTTCATATCCTGCACCACGGTAAATACAGTCGGTCCTGATCCTGAAATTCCACAAGCCAATGCTCCTGCCTGCATTGCATACTGACGCGCATCATCAAACCCGGGGATCAATTTCCGCCGATAAGGTTCCGCTATCACATCAGTCAAAAAGCTAGCGGCTAACTGAGGCTGCTGCGTATGACTGGCATGAATAAACCCCGCCAATTGACGCCCATAGGTCAACACATCATGACGCCGATACTGCGCCGGTAAAATCGCCCGGGCAGCCGCCGTGGAAACACTGATACCCGGATAAGCTAACACCCATAGCCAATCCTTAAAGTGGGGAATCGCTTCACTGATAATGCCCTGACTTTCAAGCATCAGCTGAATGCCGCCTAAATAGCATGGTGCCACATTATCATAATGCACACTGCCACTAATCTGGCCTTCCAGCTCCCCCATCATCGCCAACATCTGCATCTTGTCAAACGGGCATCCATAGAACTGATTCAACGATTCAAAAGCAGCCACAACCGAGCAAGCACTGGAACCTAATCCACTCCCAATAGGCAAGTTTTTCTCTAGCACCATTGCCACGGTCTGAATCGCAATCCCCCGCTGCTTTAATTGCTGATTAAAGTATTCATGGCAGCCAAATAAAATATTTTCTTTAGGGTCGCTCGGCAATTTATGAGCAAAACGTCCCCGGTTTTCAATCTGAAAACTATCGGCGGCGGTGACTAGCACCCGATCACCTAATAGCGTTCCATCAATGGGTGAAAGTGCGGCTCCGAGAACATCAAATCCAACACTCACATTACCAATGGATGCCGGAGCATAAGTAACTACAGATGACATATTAAATCTCCTGCTTCCAGTTGAGCGTTCTTAAAATATCAGCAAATACTCCGGCAGCTGTTACTGCACTGCCCGCACCATACCCGCGTAAAACCAGAGGCAATGGCTGATAGTAACGACTATAAAAAGCCAATGCATTTTCACCATCTTTAACCCGGAACAACGGTTCACTCTCCCCAACCATTTGAATACTGACCCGACATTGACCATTATCAATCTGGCCGACATAGCGCAGGACTTTTTGGGTCGCCTGAGCTTGTTTCGATAACTCCGCAAAATAAGGATCCGCGCCATCCAGTCTCGCCAAAAAATCATCGACCGAACCAGAGCAATCAAATCCAGGCGGCAACGCCGGCTCTACCACAATATCGTCCAAATCCAGCATCATCCCGGCTTCTCGAGCCAGAATCAATAATTTTCGGGCGACATCCGTCCCCGCTAAATCATCCCTTGGATCCGGCTCGGTAAAACCATTTTCCCGAGCGAGACGAGTCGCATCCGAAAAACGCATTCCTTCATCTAATTTACCAAAGATATAAGATAGAGAACCGGATAAAATACCGTTAAACTGCTGCAGTTGATCCCCAGCTTTGAGCAAATTCTGTAAATTTTCAATCACCGGCAGTCCAGCACCGACATTGGTATCATAAAGGAATTTCCGACCATGAGTCAGCGCTCGCTGACGCAGTTCCCGATAATAATTAATATCCCCGGTATTGGCCTTTTTATTAGCCGTTACCACATGGAATCCCTGCTCCAAAAACTCGGTATATTCCAGGGCAATAGCATCACTACTGGTACAATCGACAATCACAGGATTGATTAAATGACTCTGTCGAACCAAGTCCGCTACCGTTTTAATATCGAATCCACCATTTTCAGGTGTATCAGCGAGCAACTGTTGCCAATTTGATAAATCTAAGCCATCCGTATCTGTCACTAAAGTCCGACTATTTGCAATTCCACAGACCCGCAACCCAATCTGCTGTGTCAGTAAATGGCTCTGCTGGGCATGGATTTGCTCAATCAGAGCCCCACCGACGCCACCGACCCCGATGATAAACAGATCGACATAATGGCGACTGTTAAATAAATTCTGATGACAAGCCTGAACGGCTTCTTCACTTTTACTTTCAGCCACCACCGCCGAAATTGAACGTTCTGATGACCCTTGCGCAATCGCAACAATATTGACCGAGACTTGAGCCAGTGCTGTAAAGAAACGCGCTGCAACCCCTTTGCTGGAGCGCATTTGATCCCCAATCAAAGAAATAATCGCTAAATGCTCCACACTCTCGACGGGTTCCAATAACTGGTTTTTTAATTCCAGTTCAAACTCATCGCTTAAACACTGCTGTGCTCGCAGCGCATCAACACTGTGAATACAAAAGCTAATGCTATATTCCGAAGACGACTGCGTGATTAATACGACCGAGATCTGTTCACGTGCCATACAAGAAAATACTCGACCCGACATTCCAGCCATGCCTTTCATTCCCGGGCCAGATACAGTCAACATGGTTAAATGACTCAGGCTGGAAATGGCTTTGACGGATTGAGTATTCGGCTGAGCCTGATACTCATCGATGAGTGTTCCCGGTGACTGGGGTTTAAAGGTATTTTTAATCAGACATGGGATTTGATACTGCGAGATAGGTGCAATGGTTCTGGGATGTAAAACTTTGGCGCCAAAATAAGACAGTTCCATCGCCTCAGCATAACTTAAATGACTCAGCAGCTTGGCATCAGAAACCAACCTCGGATCACAGTTATAAACCCCATCGACATCGGTCCAAATTTCACAACAATCGGCATTAATACACGCAGCCAACACGGCCGCACTATAATCCGAACCGTTGCGACCTAATACAACCGCTTCTCCCTGTGCATCCCCGGCGGTAAAACCGGGCATGAGATAAATCTGCAACGGATCAAATGCGTAATTGCCAAAACGAGCTCGACTTTCAGTAATATCGACACTCGCCTCAAGTATATCGCCTTGACCGGCCAACATCAGGCATGGATCGATGATCGTCGCAGGTTGTTGGCGCACCATCAACAACGCCTGCATGCAGGCAATAGAGAGTTGCTCCCCGCTGCACAGAATCGCCGCCTGCGTTTTTTCAGGTGAACAATTCAGCATTTGCATCCCCTGACAAAATTGCTGCAATTGTAGTAATTTTTCAGTCACTAATTCCTGAACTTTCTGAT
Organism: Celerinatantimonas marina; assembly: GCF_046054165.1. Lineage (NCBI taxonomy): Bacteria > Pseudomonadati > Pseudomonadota > Gammaproteobacteria > Celerinatantimonadaceae > Celerinatantimonas > Celerinatantimonas marina. The sequence continues at coordinate 45,959 of NZ_JBFNXK010000002.1, forward strand.
ATGGATAATCAGGGTAGGTTTCTTTCAACCCGGTCAATAAAGTAGTGAATATTTGCCGAATATGATTAAGCGACACTTCCGTTTGCTGGGTATCACCAACCTGTTCAATAAGTGCAACCAATGCATTAGTCACGCCAGCCGGGGCAGACAATACGACGGCGACAGGAGTCTGGCGATATGTGTTGAGAATGATATCCGCAACCCGATTAAAGCGCTCGGCATCGGCCAGCGAAGATCCCCCAAACTTTAAAACCCTCATTCTGTGCTTCTCCCTGATTTTTAACCAAAAAAAAGCCCGCTTGACGGCGGGCTTTTGTAATTTGCTGAGGTTATTACCAGCCCGATTTGCTCCCAGTCATGGTGCAAATAATGGTGGTGGTAATGGTCAAGATAACTGTTGTAATCATGAAAATCCTCGTGAATGTGTCCATACGATTAAACAAGCCATCTTAATTGTCAAGTGCAAATCAAATTTAGAGCCATATTCATACTCGATACGTCACACTGTAAAACCTAAAACCATCGAGATATACAGATTTTTATCTGGTTACATATCGAATTATCTTATGTTTATACTATAAAAAAACATAGTACAGAAATTACTGCTAAACCTTAAACAATCGTTCTCTAAGCAATTTATCGGTTCACTCAATCGATGACCAATCAACTTAAATAAGGGCTCTCCATGCCACATAGCCAGCGATGAGCCTTATCACCGCTCTTTATCTCACACCGGTTCCGAATACCAATTTGTTATCTTAATAAATTCAACCGACCATCAAACGCAATCTCCATAAAAGGCGTTAAAATATCCGTTTCAAACTATATCTAAAACTGATTTATTGCACGATTCATACGGAACATTTAGAGTTTGTTAAGCGGACAAAAAGCAAGCAATTCCACGGAGAATACGTCATAATAAAAACAGGTTGAGGGGCTCAGAAATGAATCGAATAGTTGGATGGATAATCACAGGGATCGGATTCAGTATAGGATTATCACCCGCCTATGCTGCAGACTTGTCATGGCTTAATTCGCTGACCGATAAAGATCATTGGTATCTTTATCCAAAGTCATCCACAACGACCCTACCGCCTCTGAATCAAAAATATATGGCTTCAGGTGTTCATGTATTGGGGGGATATCAAAGTAAATTACCCGCTAATCTACACTGGTTTGTCGAAGCAGGGATCCAACTCAGTGACTCGGCATCTGACTCCGATATAGCCACTCAACAAGGATTCAATCTAGCCACCGGTCTACGTTATACGCCAATCGACTCTTTAGTAATTTCGGGGCAAATATTACACCCTAAATCTAAAGATACCTTCACTGAGTTCAATGACCATAGTCTATTTAATTTGGACATGCAATTACAGGGAACTTACATCTTCCCACAACGGATTGCCATTCAGGCCAGCTACTGGTACCAAACTATTCCAGCCACTTCACTCATTGATCAGCAACTGAATATCGGACTGAATTATCATTTTTGAATCCATCAATTTAAATCACCCTGCGATCAAAAATGCCGTTTTAAATACCGACTGATACTCACCGAATAACGCCAATGTTGGCTTAGAAGGCCAAGTTTGGGCACCGCATAACGTCCCCGATTCCGAGTCATACATAAAAACAGTCGCCCCTGACGATCACAGTAATAAAAGGCTAACTGCCGAAATAATTTCGCCAGAAAACGTCCCTGTGTACAAGTTATCGGGACCAAAAAGCTATACTCCGCATGAGAATAATCAAAACTCGCCCCCCAGATGACCTGATAGGCATGACCACGGACCCGTAAGACCCGCAACAATCGCGATCGGTTAGATTGATTTTGCCATCGGGAACAATTCATCCCATAAGGATTATCTGCCGTGATAATAACGCCAGAGTGTATTTGCTGCCGAGAATCAGAAACAAATTCCAAGGTTTGATACTTCTGCCAGAGCGCTGATTCACCTAATGATTCTTTTGTCAAAATAAATCCGTAGTTTTTTTTCATAAATCCAGATTGATTTGTATCAAAATCAAGTAAAAAATTAGCTACCTTTTATGAACTCAAGTTGTTATATCTCTGTTAAGTACATAGAATAATGCTCATCTACAAAGAATATGAATGTTAACTGAATATCATTCAAAATAGTAACGCTGGCGCACATATACCACTCATCGTTGTATCCATCGCAGCTTTATTAACAAAAAAACAACATATAAACTCAGTTAACTCAAGTAACAGGCGATCTCTGACCAGCCTAAACTGCGACCGAATTTAGTTTATTTATTTTTAGTTGAGGAAGACCATGACACCAAACATCTTGATCGTCGAGGATGAACTGGTCACACGTAATACCTTAAAGAGCATATTTGAAGCCGAGGGCTATAACGTGTTGGAAGCCAATGATGGAGCAGAAATGAATACGCTGCTTGAATCAAATACGATTCATTTAATCATCATGGATATCAATCTACCAGGAAAAAATGGCTTGTTACTAGCCCGAGAACTCCGTGATAAAGAACAGATTGCATTAATGTTTTTAACGGGTCGGGATAACGAAGTTGATAAAATTCTGGGATTAGAAATCGGCGCGGATGACTACATCACCAAACCGTTCAACCCCCGTGAATTAACCATCCGGGCCCGAAATTTACTCAATCGTACGGTTCATAATCAAGCTCATGTTGAAGAAGGCCATGCGGTGGATGCCTATCATTTCAATGGATGGACTCTGGATATAAATAGCCGCTCACTGATTAGTCCCAATGGCGATGGCTACAAACTGCCTCGTAGTGAATTCCGAGCCATGTTACATTTTGTTGAAAATCCGGGACAAATTCAAACGCGTGCCGAGCTATTGAAAAAAATGACCGGACGGGAACTGAAACCTCATGACCGAACCGTTGATGTCACCATTCGACGCATTCGAAAACATTTTGAATCTGTCCCCGAGACACCGGAAATCATAGCCACCATTCATGGCGAGGGATATCGATTCTGTGGCGATCTGGAACAGCTTTAACCGTCAAACCCGCTTATAAGCGGGTTTTTTTATGATTTTATTTAACATCTACTAACCCTGAATGTCACAAATATCGAAATGAGAATAATTAAGATTAATCAACAAAATGCCAAAATTTTGATCAAGATAATACTTTATTGTAATTTTTTTACATCACCATCGAGTATTGATCCTGTATAATGGCCTCAGATTGACGACTGACATTCTCATCTGGAGAAACTTTTTCATGAAAAAAACTAAGATCGTTTGTACTATCGGACCAAAATCCGAACCTAAAGAAGTATTGAGTAAATTAGTCAATGCAGGCATGAACGTCATGCGCCTGAACTTCTCTCATGGCGATTATGAAGAACATGGTGGCCGGATTAACACGCTACGGGAAATCATGGCAGAAACCGGAAAAAGCGTTGCAATTCTTCTAGATACAAAAGGTCCAGAAATCCGGACAATGAAACTGGAAGGGGGTAATGACGTTTCTCTGGTATCCGGGCAAGAATTCACATTTACAACAGACCAAAGTGTTATCGGCAATGCCAATCGAGTTGCAGTAACCTATCCTGGTTTTGCACACGATCTACGTGTAGGTAATATGATTCTGGTAGACGACGGTCTATTAGAAATGGAAGTGACTTCAGTCACTGATGAAGAAGTTATCTGTAAAGTCCTCAATAATGGGGATTTAGGTGAAAACAAAGGGGTGAACTTACCGAGTGTAAGTGTTTCGCTCCCTGCTCTGGCAGAAAAAGATAAACGTGACCTGATTTTTGGTTGTGAACAAGGTGTTGATTTCATCGCCGCCTCATTTATCCGTAAAAAAGAAGATGTACTGGAAATCCGCGCCCTGTTAAAAGCTAACGGCGGTGAAGATATTCAAATCATCTCTAAAATTGAAAACCAGGAAGGCGTTGATAACTTCGATGAAATTCTGGCAGCATCGGATGGGATCATGGTTGCCCGTGGTGACTTAGGGGTTGAAATTCCTGTTGAAGAAGTGATCTTCGCACAGAAAATGATGATTGAGAAATGTAACCAGGCTCGTAAACTGGTTATCACAGCGACTCAAATGCTGGATTCAATGATCAAAAACCCTCGTCCAACTCGTGCCGAAGCGGGCGATGTTGCTAACGCTATTCTCGATGGTACTGATGCGGTGATGTTGTCTGGTGAATCAGCTAAAGGGAAATATCCTGTTGAAGCTGTGAAAATTATGGCAACTATCTGTGAACGTACAGACGCCGTTATGACTTCAAAATTAGATCCAGCACATGATAGTGGTCGTCTGCGGATTACTGAAGCCGTTTGTAAAGGTGCCGTTGAAACTTCAGAAAAACTGAGTGCACCGCTGATCATCGTTGCAACTCAAGGTGGTAAATCAGCTAAATCCATTCGTAAATATTTCCCTCAAGCGAATATTCTAGCGATCACCACGAATCCTAAAATTGCTAAACAGCTGTGCCTGTCCAAAGGGGTTCAATCTTATTTGGTTGATGCCATTGAAAGCACTGATAATTTCTACCATATCGGTAAAGATATTGCTCTGGAAACAGGTTTAGCGAAAAAAGGTGATATCGTGGTTATGGTTTCTGGTGCCTTGGTTCCATCAGGAACAACTAACACTGCATCAGTTCACGTTCTTTAATCAAAGCCGTGTCACACCATAGCTAATTTGTATTTTTGACTGAAAAGAGGAAGCATCAGCTTCCTCTTTTTTATGACGTATTCAAACTGCACACTCTACCTCCGCCCTTTATGTTTAATCGGCCAAGGTCTCACATAAGAAGCTTCAGTGAGCATTCCAGATCACAACAGCCCATCCACATAAATGCTCCGTTAACATAAGTTCCTGAACATGTCCAATAGGATGCATGGCGCTACAGAGCAATAAAAAAGGACCAAACAACTTTTATACGTAGGGATAGCTATGAGATTAAATGTATTGGGACGACTTTCTCCTAAAACGCATCCTATAAAATAGCGCTCATTTATATGAGGACTAATTTTTGACTTAAAAATCCATCATTTTGCGATGGCCCCCCCTCTAAACCACCCAGTTAAACGCACTATTGCTTAACATAGCTAACTATTTTCCTGCTACAGGAGGTATTTATCTAAAAAAACTACAAAATCATGTAATAAAATGTCATTTATATGGAGTATTTCCGCTTGCAGATCTCCATCGCTTATTTCATTAAACTGCCATGTTACTGTTACTTAGTTGTCACAAAATATTCGTAGTCTGAACCTACATAGATAGGAGGATGACTCTATGTTTTCTGTCGACGAAATACTGCAGCAACACTTTCCGACATTACAAACCAAACCTCGTCGCTATTCACTCTTTCGGCAGCTGTTAAAGCACCTGTTATATGAAGAAAAATTTCAAACATTTGAACAATGCCATCCACAGCTAACCGGATTAGCATTTATTGAACAAGTTTTTACCGAATTAGACTTTAGCTATCAGGTTTCGAATCGACACCGAGAGCGGATCCCTTCAGAAGGGCCCGTGATCATCGTGGCGAATCATCCGATTGGCTCATTAGACGGACTTGCGCTACTGCACTTAGTCAGCCAAATCCGCAGCGATGCCAAAATTGTGGCGAACCAAATTTTGTCGACATTAAAACCGCTCGACCCTTTATTACTTACAGTAGACAACATGAGTGGTCATAGCCGCCGAGCCCAATTAACAGCGATTCATCAGCATCTGGACCGACAAGGTGCATTAATCATCTTCCCTGCTGGCGAAGTCTCACGGATTAAAAATTTACATTTTTGTGATCGGCGCTGGCAGCGGGGAGTCGTAAAAATCGCTGATAAAAGTAAAGCCCCGATTTTACCGGTGTGTGTCAAATCCCGAAATAGCTCCCTGTTTTATCTCTGCTCAATGCTTAATAAATCATTGTCGACCTTGATGCTGGTCCGTGAACTATTCTGGCACCGGGGGCAAACGATTCAACTTGCGATCGGAGATCCAATTAACTATCAAAGTTTTAGTCATACAGACTTAGACTTAGCCACCCGTGCCCAATTGCTCCGAAAACACACCTATCGTATTGGCGCTGGGAAACCCGGTATTTTTAAAACCGAGTCTGCCATTGCCCATCCTCAATTACGCCATAAGCTGAACCAAGCCATCGCCTGCTGTGAATTGCTCGGCAATACGCCAGATGGGCAACAAATCTATCTATCATCAGCACCTCATTCAGAAAGTCTACTGGCGGAATTGGGACGACTTCGAGAATATTCATTCCGAGCGGTAGGTGAAGGAACCGGTCAACGCAGCGATACCGATCAATACGATGCTTATTACATGCACCTATTTTTATGGAATCCAACCGATCAACAGATTGTAGGGGCCTATCGTCTCACCGATAGTCAGAAAGTCATTCAACAACACGGATTGGATGGCCTTTACAGCCACAGTCTATTTGAATATCAATATCAGCAATGTGAATTTTTACAACAGGGTCTGGAATTAGGTCGCAGCTTTATCCAACCCCAATATTGGGGTCGACGCAGTCTGGATTATTTATGGCTGGGGATCGGCGCATTTCTCGCATCACGCCCCCACTATCGCTATCTTTTCGGCCCAGTCTCGATAAGTGCCAGCCTACACCCCAAAGCTCGGGATCTACTGGTCTATTTTTATCAACGTTACTTCCCAAGCCCATTTACACTGGCTAAATCTCGAAATCCATATCAATTAGAACAACGGATCCAACATAATCTTAGCCTGACATTTCAAGGGAATAATTACCTGAAAGATTTCACTTTGCTCAAAGCGGCACTGGCCAATATGGGGTGTGCTATTCCAACGCTCTACAAACAATATACGGACCTTTGTCACCCTGGAGGCGTTCAGTTTATTGACTTCAACATTGATACGGATTTCAAGCAGTGTGTCGATGGTCTGGTATTAGTTGATTTGAACCAACTTAAACCCCAAAAACGCCAGCGTTATATTGATTATCATCGAACAAATCAATCCGCTGATAACCATGAATTCGTGCAATCAATTGATCAATGAGTTGGAGCCCTGCGACGGTCATAGCGCGAGCTCTGGGGTAACGGGGAGTCAATCGATCATTCAGACAGACTCCCCACAAATAAGTACTCTGAATAAATTCATCCGCGAAGTGACGATTAATATCGAGACATCCCTGTAAACAAATATCTAAGTATGTTTGTAAGATCGGAGTCTGTTCAGTTGGCTGACGTAATTGTTCAACGACATAAACATAAACATCGCCTTCAATTTCGTGTCCATCTAAACGCTGGATATCTGTGGCCGGAATATTGAGCCGTTGGTACCCGACTTCCCGCTCATCTAGTTTAGGGAAAAAAATGGGATCAAAAGGGATAAGTACCCCATTGACGGTGGCATCGGATACAGGACAAACCACCAAAGGAGGATGCTCCGTTCCAGAAATTAATCCCCAACTCCGCTGAAAACCATATAACCGAGCGGGATAAGCTTCTTGAGAAGGAAATGTACATCGCCGGCAAATTGTATCGATTAAACTGCCATAACCAAAAATATAAACCATTGTAAGTTTGAGTACCTTCCGATTAAATGATAGCTACCTAACAAATTCAATATATTACGGAAAGAGTCACTAACACAACCCTAGAAACTCAGGGTACTATAGAAAGCATTTTCATGACTTAACTGACAGGCAGGAATTCTACACATTATGAAGACCATAGAACGAACTTTACAATCAACGAAGCGGATTGCGCTGGTTGCTCATGATAATCAAAAACCAGCCTTACTTCGGTGGTGTGATAAAAATCATGAAGCACTCAGTTTTCATACTCTTTTTGGTACCGGTACCACTGGCTCGTTACTACGCAAACAAGGCTTCGATGTCCATTGTCTGTTTAGTGGCCCTATGGGTGGCGATCAACAACTAGGTGCCATGATTGCAGAAGGGCGTATTGATATGATGATTTTCTTCTGGGATCCACTGGAGTCCATGCCCCATGATCCTGATGTCAAAGCATTGCTAAGATTGGCAACCGTATGGAATATTCCGGTGGCCAACAATGAAGCCACTGCGGATTTTATTGTCTCCAGTCCTTACTTCAATCATGAATTTACAACTACCATCCCCGACTACAGCGGTTACCTCTATGACCGGACCGGAAACGAATCCTAACCGCGCCAAGACAAAAAAGTCTGATCATTGATCAGACTTTTTTGATAGAACCGAGAATTATATCTACACTATTCATCCGATTTTTTAGACGGCTCGGAAGCTGATGGGCTATTCTCATCAATCCCATCGACTGCTTCATCCGATCCCTTCTCATCGTTATCAGCAGAAAAACGTTCATGCTTTAATTTACGCACCGCACGGATGGTATAAATAGGGCCAGAGATGGCATAAATAGAAAAAACCAAAAACAAGACTAACGGTGGGCGCAGTGCAATCACTACAATAATCAGCACCATGAGCAGCACAACCACAAAAGGAACCCGGCCTTTTAAGTCAATTCCTTTAAAACTGTGGTAGCGGAAATTGGTCACCATCAACAATCCGGAGCAAATCGTAATCAATGCTGCAATAACGTCCAAATGATGACGATCTAAAGAAAGATCCTGCCCCAACCACACCATTCCAGCAACAATGGCCGCTGCAGACGGACTCGCTAACCCCTGAAAGAAATGTTTATCCGCTTTGCCAACCTGCGTGTTAAAACGAGCCAATCGCAACGCGGCGCTCACAGCAAAGATAAAAGAAGCTAGCCAACCAAATTTGCCTAAACCACTTAATGCCCAATTATACGACACTAAAGCCGGAGCAATCCCAAACGAGACCATATCAGACAGAGAGTCATACTCAGCACCAAATGCACTTTCGGTACCGGTTAATCGAGCAATGCGTCCATCTAAACCATCAAAAATCATCGCCACAAAAATAGCGATGGCTCCAGCTTCAAAATGACCATTCATAGAAGCTACGACGGCATAAAACCCTGAGAATAATGCCGCTGTCGTGAATAAATTAGGCAGCAGATAAATTCCCCGTCGCTTTCCTGAGTCATTTGATTTGATTTCAGACATAAATTTAACCTATAAGATCTATGGGGAGTAAAAAATGAGAAGTAAAATAGCACAAACACAGTCATATTACAGCGTCAGCAAGGTGTATTTCAGATCATTTTAGAACATGGCGCTTTGAAGCGAAGCCGTCCTAACCGATTAAAAACGAGATAGAACCATGAAGAAGCACCCATTAGAAGTCATCCTGAAATTAAATGACAATCAGATCAAAAGTATTCAGGCCATAGAAACACATTATGACGAGTTGATCGACCAACTTTTTGCCAGCGACCTGACCATGCGTCAAATGATGAAACAGATGAGGCATTTCACACAAGAAAAGCATTCTAAAATTTGCGCACTATTAACCGCTCATCAGCAACAGATCTATCACGATTACAACAACAATGCGCATTCTCGCTTAAAGAAGTTATTATAAGTGCTCGCTCTCACTTGTTGAGCCTCAGAACACTCACAGACACTCAGTATCATCCGAACTATGATGCGGCCTGATGATGCTCAAGACGGTCTAATTCAGTCGCTGACGTTCCTTCCGCTCCTCTTGAATAACTGGTCCGAATACGGAATACCTTACCCGAATAAGTTCGATTCGCGTCATAATCAGGTTGTAAAAACCGAGGCCGCATTTTTTTCAACCGTTCTAATTGCTCTTCCGTCAAATTTCCGACAGGCAACGATAACACCCGATAACTTAATAACGGTCTGGCCATCAACGAAATCATACAATCAACCCGATTATGCTGATCAAGTAACTGCTGATATTCGACTAATTCCAAAACTCCATTATGCAACAAATTAGCAACTGCTGGCTCGGTCACCGGTAAACGTAAAACGCTCCGTCGGCTAATCACGAACTCACGTAAAATAGCTTTTTCGGTATGATCAAGACACTGAATTAATGCTTCAATATTTCGACGAGAAACCCGCAGTTGCCAGCGGCCACCGATAATTTTCCAGGCATAAATGAACAAACGCCCCAGAAAATAAGAAGCACAGCTTAGCATCGCACACCACAAACCCAGTAAATAAGGAACTAAATCAACACTTTCTGGGAAATAGGATCTGGGGATCAATAACAATAATCCACAGCTAAAACCTATCCAGGCCAATAAAGTTTCGAAAAACTTAAACCGGGCCAATATCTGTTTTAACCACCGCATGAATGGACACTCCATTTTGCCAATAAACTGACTCTCAGAATCAATTGAGCAAAGCGCGTGCCATAATCAGATTTTTTACAACTTGTTAATACCGATGCCCCGTTACCAAGTGTAATGCATCTAATAAAACTCGAACATCGGCATCAGGCCGATGTGCATGTTCACTTAAATAACGACGCCAGCCTCGTGCCCCGGGTAATCCTTGGAATAATCCCAGCATATGTCGGGTAATTTGCTGTAAACGGCCGCCCTCGGCCAAATGTGCCTGTACATAATCGACCATCTTGAGTACGACATCCTCTCGACTGATTATCGGCTGTTTAACCCCAAAGAACAGTGAATCCACAGAAGCTAACAGATAAGGATTATGGTATGCCGCTCGTCCCAGCATCACGCCATCCACATGTTGCAGATGTTGCTCGATCTGCTCCAATTCCGTAATACCGCCATTGAGACTGATGTTCAAATGCGGGTAGTCCTGTTTTAATTGATAAACTCTCGCATAGTTTAACTCTGGAATTTCCCGATTTTCCTTCGGGCTAAGTCCTTTCAACCAAGCTTTACGGGCATGGACCACAAAATGCTGACACCCACTTAAGGCAACCGTCTCAATAAAGTGAGTTAAAAATCCATAACTATCCTGCTCATCGATACCGATTCGAGTCTTAACCGTCATCGGGATAGCAACTTGATCTTGCATCGCTTTGACACAGTCTGCGACTAACGCCGCCTCGGCCATGAGACAAGCCCCAAACCGTCCATTCTGAACCCGGTCTGAAGGACAACCAACATTCAGATTAATCTCATCATAACCCCGTTGTTCCGCAATCAGCGCACACTGTGCCAATGCGGCCGGATCACTGCCGCCCAGCTGCAATACCAGCGGATGTTCCGCTTCGTTATACTGCAAATAATCGCCACGCCCCTGCAAAATAGCACCGGTCGTCACCATCTCGGTATACAGCTGGATCTGATCGCTTAATAACCGATGAAAGTAACGGCAATGGCGATCCGTCCAATCGAGCATGGGTGCCACGCTGAAACGAGAAGCAGGGAACATAATAGAACCTCTATTAAAATTAAATAGTTAGCTACCCATTAGACTTGATTCGACAAGATCGCTGTTAACTATTTGTCCCCAAACCTCTCTCAAAGGATTTTTGGGGATATCTAGGCCTATTGATCTTTCGTGACGATTGTTGCAGTCATCTAAGTCTGAACAATGTTGTGTTGTATCCTATTCACTTAACTCATTAAGTTTCACAGACCGCGCCTAGTTCAAGATGCGTTTCATTTGAATAAAAATTAACAATGAAAGCTCAACAGCCCCTAGAAAATGGAATAGCGTTAAGTAGGCGCGATTATACATAGCGCTATTTATGGCTTCAAATATTACCGCGCGCTCATTGCGTCACCCGCATATTGCTCGGAGCGATCCAACCGCATGATCAACAGCTGTGTTCTTTTAGCCAACGCGTGATGATTTCACGAAATTTTTCACCGGAAAATGATGGAAAATGCCCACCGTGAACGCCCCGAACAGGTAAAAGTAGTAGCCGCTCCATCGAACGAATGTAATCTTCAATATTGGAGTGATAAGAATCTTCGATCAAAGGACCATCATATACAATATCACCTGAAATCAAGATCCCTGTTTTCTCTTCCCAAAGAGCAATTCCACCGGGGCTATGTCCGGGAACATGAAGAACTTTAAACCAACGATCCCCAAGATCGATCACATCCCCATCCTCCAGCAAACGAGTCGCAGGAGCCCCTTTAATCGCATAACTAGTTGAGCTATAGGGAACATCTGGTAGTGCATCAAAGATGCCATCAGAAACATAAGCATCAGCCAACGTATTGGCACGGGTTGGATGTGCCAAAATATCCGCTTCAGCATGGTGACACAAACGGCAGTCAAATTCGTGGTGATTCCCCACATGATCGAAATGCGTATGAGAGGCTACGGCATCCAACGGGCGACCACTCACCAGGGGAACCCATTTTCTAAGGGACACGACCCCCATGCCGCTATCAACCAACATATCCCGATCTCGACCACGCACATGCCAGATATTACAGCGATAGAATGTCTGTATATAAGGTTCATCAATTCGAATAATACCGTCACCAACACTTTGTTGACGGTACCAATCTTGGGGGGGAATTCGTTTCATTAAGCTACCTCCGAGGGTAAAAGTACTGGGTTACGTACAAAAAGTTCAACTTTCGCCCCCGGCTTGAAATTTTCCCACTGAGAAAGGTATGCAACCAGAGCGCGATCAGGGACGAAGATGGGGTGAAAAACACCTGAATGCGAACCGAGGAAAGACCTTTCGGTTAGGCGCGCTTTTCCCAAGCTATAGAGACCCCTTGTTGTGCATTAATCAGCCTCCTGCTGACTCATATCGATGTTGACATCGATATTTTTTATGGTCAATATAATTTTATAGTCACTATAAGAATTTTTATGGCCACCGGATTACGACAACGAAAAAAAGCAGAAACGCGCGAAAAGATCATTTCTTGCGCCATTCAGCTGTTTAAGGAACACGGGTATGAGGCTTCACGGATCGAAGATATCGCAGAAGCAGCGAATCTATCGGCAGCGACCTTCTACAATTATTTTGGCTCTAAAGCGGACATGCTATTAGCAAGCATATTGACTGAAACGGAAATGATCATTGAGGCCGTTGATGCCTGCATCAGCAGGCCGCATACGGATTTGGAAACCGCTTTTTCGGAAATTGTCACGATTTACTTTACTAAGTCGTTTCAACTAACCTCTCGTGAAATGTGGCGCGAGGCGCTCGCTCGAACAATGCTTGATCCAGAGGCCGAATTCAGTTGCCGCTATACCGAAATTGACCAAAGGCTTCGAATACAGCTCCGGAGATTTATGAACGACATGCAAGAGCGTGGAGCCATTCTGCCTGATGTAAATTGTTCAGCCTTGGGTGATTTACTGTTCAACAATGTAAATATAAATTTCATTGAAATAATGCGCAGCAAAGACCGCCCCAGTGGCGAAGCCTGCCAAAAAGTAATGTCTGAGAGTGCCCCCGTCTTTGAACTGTGTAAGAAAATATCCGTATAAAGTTATTGGCGACAATGGCCGCCAATCTCTATTTCTGACCCGACAAAAAAGGCAAAAAGCTTAAACCTTAGCCAACAGTTCGATTTCATCCTGCCATCCATGAAGATGGAATAGCTGATGAAGCTATGTTTGGTATAGGGGAAAAGCAATGAATAAGAGGTGCCACTCGTTGAATCAAATGGCAACCTCAAATATCAATGTTTAAACATGCAAATAAGACATGTCCATGACAAAGCGATACGGGATATCTGCTTTTTCAAGGGTGACAAATGCATCATTAATTTCATCCGGGCGAATAATTTTACATTCCGGCAAAATATTTTTACGTGCGCAAAAATCTAAAACTTCCTGAGTTTCACGAATACCACCGATCGGAGAACCCGCCACACTACGCCGTCCCAGCAAAAGTGGCGCACCATCCACTTCACCCCAAGGACCGACAGCGCCCACAATCACCAATGTACCATCGATATCCAGCAAGGGGACATAAACATCCAAATCGTGTTTGACCGGGATGGTATCGATGATCAAGTCAAAGCCATTGTAGGCAGCTTTCATGGCATCCGCGTCTGTCGAAACCAGAAATGCATCAGCACCGATTTCCATAGCCACCGCTTTTTTCTTCAGTGATCGAGAAATCTGCGTAACCGAGGCACCCAAAGCCGATGCTAATTTCACCGCCATATGACCCAGCCCCCCCATTCCGATAACTGCAACTCGGCTTGATGGCCCGATATTCCAATGTCGTAGTGGAGACCACGTCGTGATCCCGGCACATAAAATAGGGGCAGTACGAGACAAATCCAATTTATCCGATAAGGTACACACAAAGTCTTCACGAACGACGATGTGTTTTGAATATCCTCCCTGAGTGATTGCCCCATCAATACGATCCGGTGAAGAATAGGTCATGGTATTGCCTTCACGACAGAACTGCTCATTCCCCTTTTTACACTGGTCACATTCCTGGCAGCTATCCACCATACAACCCACAGCGCCATTGTCTCCGACTTTAAATTTAGTCACTTGGGATCCCACTTCAATGACCCGTCCCACAATCTCATGCCCAGGAACCAGTGGATAGTGTGCAAATCCCCAGTCATTATCTCTCATGTGTATATCGGTGTGACAAATGCCACAATAGAGAATTTCCATCACCACATCATTTGGACGAGCTTGACGACGATCAAAATGCCAGGGAGCCAAATGTTCACCAGCCCCTTGAGCAGCATAACCTACTGTTTTCATGATCTACTCCATCAATATGAATGAATATAAATGCGAATTAAAGCAACGAAGTGACCCTCATTGCTTTAAATACGATAGAAAACTTGAGACTATTTATCTTTAATGGTTAAGTTTATTCAAATACATAACGCCATAACCGGTGAGGCTAATGAATGAGCAAGCAGCGCCAGCAAAACGCAACCATGAAAGGTCAACAGCCCCTAACAAAGTTAATTGCCATCTATCATAACGCTCCATACTGATTAAGATGATTTAATTTCTACTGATTTTTTGCTCAATGCTATCAAAACCCAAATCCATTCTGAATTTGCTTTAATATCGGTGATCATGGAGAGAACGAAGGTCACAAGAGAGACAAGATCGGTGTCATCAACACGCAGTTTTAACACCGATACTTAGATTTGCAGAGCGTTTTCAACGGTAATTTAAAGCGTTCCCGTATGATATTGGGCTTCACCGAAACCGAAACTCCAGTCATCCCGAGTGTTCATAAAAAATGCGATCATAAGATCGGTTCCCTGAATACCACATTTTGCTTCTAAAGCTTCGGCCAACTCTTTCATAAACTGAAGCTTTTGTTCTTCACTTCTGGGACTGGTGAACACACGCACCATAATCAAGTTATCTGAGCGTTCAAAACCTAACCCTGTATCTTCAAACACCATCTGGTAACGTTTGTGTTCATAAACAATTTGATAACGATCCCGAACGGGAACTTTAAATACATTCAGAACAACTTCATGCGCTGTATCTAGAATCGCTTGAACTTCTGATTCTGAACGCCCTTCAATCATATCAAAGTGGAGCAATGGCATTGCAATATTCCCTATAAACATAAATGATGGTTCTATACTGACCTTTTAAGTCGCCAAGAAAAAGCGCTAAACTTAAATTGATTATTCATTATTTTGAACAATAAAAATGAAAGACATCCATATTGATGCCTTATGGGAACACCTGTACTGGCTTACCATTCTAGCAGAGCAACAAAGCTTTACCCGAGCAGCGGAACGACTCGATGTCAGTAAATCATCCGTCAGCCAAAAAATTAAAGAACTGGAAAGCGTTGCCGGACTGCCTTTAGTCCAGCGAACAACTCGCAGTGTACGACTAACTGAAGCCGGAGAAGCACTGGTCAAAGAATTAAAAAATCCTTTTGCGCAGATCGCGCAGAGCTTTGCGGCGGTTAGAGATACAACAGGGCCAGTTCGGGGATTGATTCGGATGACCGCACCAGTCGCATTTGCCCGGCAGCATCTGGTCCCGGCGGTCAGTGATTTTTTAAAAGCCTATCCACAAGTTCGGATCCAACTTGAAGTCTCTGATCGACTGGTTTCTCTGTCTAGCGAAGGATTTGATCTGGCCATTCGGCATAGTCAAGTGATCCCTGAAACGTATGTTGCCCAACCTTTATGCCATACCCGAACCTTGTTGGTCGCTTCACCTAATTATTTAAATCAACAAACAATTCCAACCCATCCGTCAGAACTTGCCAATTTTGATTGTCTTTATTATCCCCGAGGGACCAAACTTCCCAGTTGGCAACTTCAGCACCGGATCCACAAAGATGAACTGATTCGAGTCAATGTCAAAGCGCTCTTTGCCACCAATAATAGTGAATCTATTCGCGATGCAGCGCTGCAAGGATTAGGTATTGCAATGCTTCCAGACTTTAGTGCAATGGCGGCGATCGATTCGGGAACCCTGATCGAAGTACTGCCGGAGTGGCAAGTGATTGATGAATTTTCCACCCATATCTGGATTATTCGTCCTTACTCAGCCAAAGTGCCCCGCGTGATCCAAGTCTTTTCCCAATGGTTACGACAACGATTTGCTTCCCAGCTTCCCCCCGAATCATAACCCATCTACAACAAATCCCTATTTTTGATGTATTTATCATCTCATTTGCTAATTTCTTAGCCATACTTACAAAATGGACAATAGTATGTGAGATAAAATGGGCCGTTGGATCCGATTTAAAAATTTTTTACGCCAATGCGATAAAACCAGACGACGCTCTACTCGCCGTTTCGAGATACTCATTTACTGGTTGCTTGGCCATATTAATCCTGCCACAGAACTACAATGGCCCCCATCGGAGATCCATTCCATATTAGTTTTGCGCAATAATAAGCGATTGGGAAATATTACTTTTTTAATCCCTTTTCTGCACGATCTCATACAACGATATCCCAAAGCCCAAATAGAACTTATCATTCCACTCCCTTGGCAACAACAGATCATTGACCATTTTGGAATTGAAGTTCACATCTCGCAAATTAGTTTCCGCCATCTCTGGAAAACGCTACGACTCATCTACCAACTTAAACATCGCACCTATGACATGATTATCATGCCATTCAGTTCATCCACGGATGCGATTCTGGCTGCCTTATTACGCAGTCGTTATAAAATCGCCTTTTATCATCCCTATCGCCACTTTATCTTCAACCATAATATCGAAACCCAACAGCGAGCCCTCCATAGTGCCTATTCGGCATTAGCGCTATGGGATAAAAATCTGTTAAAAGGAAATTATCGACTTAAATTTTCTCCAACCGAACAACAGCGGATCCAAAAATTACAATGCCAGTTGCATTCAACTCATCAATATCGCATCGGCTTTTTTCGAGGGGCCCGGGGGGAAAAGGTTATTTCTGATCCGACTTGGAAATTACTTATTGAACACGTCAATCAAAAAATTCCAACTATTCAATGGATTGAAATATTACATCCGGGCGAAAAAACCGCCCCTCTCGCGGTGAAGGGACTCCAAACCATCAAAACGTATTGTATTCGCGAACTGGCTATGCAAATGGCTGCTTTTGATCTTTTTATTAGCGGTGATACCGGTCCATTGCATCTTGCCGATGCCGCTGATGCATTTTGTCTGGGACTATTTACTCAAACCGATCCTTGTATTTATGGATGTATCGGCGAACATGGATTTAACCTCGATTTGCGTCAAGGTATTGATGAACAGAGGATTAGCCAAATCGTGATCAGCTGGCTGACGCTTCACTCTCATCATGTCGCATAAAGCCATGAGCACACTCGATACCAAGATACTTTTTACACCCTCAAGCATTATTTTCCCTGATGCTCATTTGACAATCGAGCTATAGCACCATAGGGTTATTTTTTGGCTTGTTTAATTCCAAGGGTTCGTTTGTGGTTGTCACTCTTATTCCCCTGATCTCTTTATTCGTCAGTAGCTTCATTATTATGATGGGCTTTGGACTCATTGGTATTGTATTACCGGTACGAATGAGCGTCTCAGGCATTGATACCACAAACATCGGTTTAATTCTTTCAATGTATGCCGTCGGCATGATGTTCGGTGGGATCTACAGTCGCCGCCTGATTGCTCGGGTTGGGCATATTCGCATGTTTGCCGCCTGTGCCGCCTTAGGTGCGATCAGTGTTTTAGGATTCTCATTAACCAGTAATACCTGGGTTTGGGGAATGCTACGCATGTTTCTGGGATTTTGTAGTGCCTGCGCATTTTCAGTTATTGATGGTTGGCTGAGTGATGAAGCCAGTGAAGCAAACCGAGGGCGGATCCTAGCGACTAGCCAGATAACGGCGATGTCCGCGATGTTTGTCAGTCAGTTTATGATTAACTTAGCCCCTATAGAAGAACCAACCTTATTCATTATTGGAGGATTATTTTTTTGCGCCGGCATTATTCCGTTAACGATGAGTCGTCGCTCGGGTCCTGTCGTCCAAGAAACCACAAGCATGTCATTATTGACGCTAGTACAAAAGTCTCCCTTGGGAGTTACCTGCTGCTTTGCCAGTGGCTTATTGTATAACGGAGCCATGAATATGCTCCCCATTTTTGCGAACCATCACCATATCACTGGTTTTTTACTCTCTTTATTTATGGCATCCGCTGTCATGGGTAGTTTTTTATTACAGTTCCCCATTGGAATACTTTCAGATCGATTTGACCGGCGAACTGTTTTATTCAACCTTTTAATCGTCAACATGCTAGCAACGGCCCTAGTTCCTCTCTTTGCCGGATTGAATTGGCTACCCTTGATGATGTTATTTATCGGGATTGCCAATGGCGTGTTCGCCTGCATGTACCCCATGAGTATTTCCGAAACCTTTGACCGAATCCAAAAATCCGATATGGCCGCTGCGATGGGAGGATTACTGATCGTTTATGCCCTCGGAGCTGTTGCAGGTCCTTTACTCTCGTCTTACGCTATGAAAATTTTGGGAGATAATGCGTTATTTATTTTCTTAATTATTTGTCAATTGGGACTGCTGGCGTTTGTGTTCTACCGGATGAAAACGCGAGCCGCACTTCCCATTGCTGCTCAGGAAAGTTTCGTCATGCAAACTGAAGTAGGTTCAGCCATGTATGATTTAGACCCCCGAATTCCACAAGAAGGATCCTATTCCCCCGATCATTTAGAAACTCAAGTAGCAGCAACCATTGCTGAAAACAGCCCGGCCGCAGCCGTTCGAATGGCGATTGAAATTGCTCAGACTGCACCGGAAAAGGCTGCTGAATTATGTTCTCGATTAGCACAGATTGACGATATCGAAGTCGGTCGACTCTATGTGGCCATCGTAGAAGCCGCACCGGAACTCAGCCAAGATATCGCCGATGCATTAGCCAGCAACGCTCCGGAACAAACGGCTGAATTAGTCGCTTGGATGAGTGATCATTATCCTGAAAAACTGCAAAATATCGTTTTAGCTATCGCAAATCAGTACCCAACAGATCACCAAGAAAATATACCAGATACGACAGCAGATGAGATAATGACTAATGAGGATATGCGACCCGCCGATTTGGAAGCTTATCAGGAATCAGCTGCAGAACTGGTCTCTCACTATGTTGAAAATCATCCGGAGCAAGCCATTGATATCGCCGCTGCGGTCATTGAAAATGTTCCGGAAGCAGCCTCGGATATCGTTGAATTATTACATGGTGCAGAACAAATTGATGAATCCGCCTTAAGCTCCGATATTCATGACGCACCGCCCCATACCGATTCCCAAAAAACCTCTAAAAAAGAAAGTACTTCTTCAACACCTGGAACTGATACACACTAAAATTTAGCTCTAAAACTGCTGGTATGATCAAAAAATCCGGGGCAAATATCCCCGGATTTTTAGCGACTGACTTTTACTGAAACACATTCAGTGCCAATAATTAAAGAACGTCGATTGCTTTCAAATCATTGAAGGCACGTTCCAGACGAGCAATCATTGACAGTTCGCCAGCACGTAACCAAACGCGTGGATCATAGAATTTTTTGTTAGGTTGATCTTCACCTTTAGGGTTACCAATCTGACCTTGCAGATAAGCTTCGTTTTCTTTGTAATAGTTCAGAATACCTTCCCAAGTCGCCCACTGAGTATCAGTATCGATGTTCATTTTGATAACACCATAGCTGATTGCTTCGCGGATTTCTTCCAGAGTTGAACCTGAACCACCGTGGAATACGAAGTTCAACGATTTTTCTGGCAGACCGAATTTTTCAGAAACATATTTCTGAGAATCACGCAGAATAGTTGGTTTCAGAACCACGTTACCTGGTTTGTAAACGCCATGAACGTTACCGAAAGAAGCCGCAATTGTGAAACAAGGGCTAATCGCATTCAGTTTTTCATAAGCGTAAGCAACATCTTCTGGTTGAGTATACAGTGAAGAGGCTTCCATATGGCTGTTATCAACGCCGTCTTCTTCACCACCAGTACAACCTAATTCAATTTCCAGAGTCATGCCCATTTTAGACATACGTTCCAAATATTTAGAACTGATTTCAATATTTTCTTCAAGGCTCTGTTCTGACAGATCCAACATGTGTGAACTGAACAGTGGTTTACCTGTTTCTGCAAAATGTTTTTCACCTGCATCCAACAGTCCATCAATCCAAGGCAGCAATTTTTTCGCAGCATGGTCTGTATGCAGAATAACAGGAACACCATAATGTTCAGCCATAGCATGAACGTGTTTAGCACCTGCAATCGCACCTAAAATCTGAGGTTGCTGACCTTCCAGTTTTACACCTTTACCTGCTAAGAAACCGGCACCGCCATTAGAGAACTGGATAATAACAGGTGATTTAACTTTAGCAGCAGCTTCTAATACAGCATTGATTGAATCGCTGTTAACACAGTTAACAGCAGGCAGAGCAAAACCATTTTCTTTGGCAACAGCGAATACTTTTTGTACGTCTTCGCCGGTGATTACACCTGGTTTTACCACATCAAAAATCTTAGACATATCGGCTTCCCGTCTCGTTTAAATGTAAATTTTATTTTAACAGAATATGATCAAGGTGCGATTAAAATATAGACAACACCTCTGAAGAAAGGTGTGGCCTTGGACCACACCTCATAAAACAACTTGATTACGCTTTAGCACGTTCTTCAAGCATCGCTACAGCAGGCAGTTTTTTACCTTCAACGAATTCAAGGAATGCGCCACCACCAGTAGAGATATAAGAAACTTTATCTTTGATACCGAATTTATCGATTGCAGCCAAAGTGTCACCACCCCCTGCAATTGAAAATGCATCACTTTCAGCAATCGCATTCGCAATCACTTTAGTACCTTCTGCAAACTGATCGAACTCAAATACACCAACAGGACCGTTCCACAGAATAGTTTTCGCACTTTTCAGAATGTCGGCCAACTCAGCAGAAGAATTTGGACCTAAGTCAAAGATCATATCGTCGTCTGCAACATCAGCAACCGCTTTAGTGGTTGCAACGGCAGTTTCAGAAAACTCTTTACCCACAACAACATCAGTAGCGACAGGAATAGAACCTTTGCTCATTAAACCTTTAGCAGTATCCACCAAATCGGCTTCATACAAAGATTTACCAACATTACCACCTTTAGCTGCGATGAAAGTATTCGCAATCCCACCGCCGACAACCAACTGATCCGCAATTTTAGATAGTGATTCTAAAACAGTCAGTTTAGTTGAAACTTTAGATCCACCCACGATGGCAACCATGGGGCGAGCAGGATGATCCATCGCTTTACCCAGTGCATCTAATTCAGCCGCCAACAGAGGACCAGCACAAGCAACTTCAGCAAACATACCTACACCATGAGTTGACGCCTGAGCACGGTGAGCGGTACCGAATGCATCCATGACATAA
The DNA here is from genome assembly GCF_046054165.1 of Celerinatantimonas marina. Taxonomy (NCBI): domain Bacteria; kingdom Pseudomonadati; phylum Pseudomonadota; class Gammaproteobacteria; family Celerinatantimonadaceae; genus Celerinatantimonas; species Celerinatantimonas marina. Next base: position 67,688 of record NZ_JBFNXK010000002.1, read on the forward strand.
ACATCACACAGCGCAGCCATTTTTTTAGCCAATGCTTCGTCGTTTTTCTTTTCGCCTTTATTGAAACGAACGTTTTCTAACACGACGACTTCACCAGCATTAACTTCAATGCCGTCTAAATAATCTTTCGCCAGACGAACAGGCACATCTAATGCGTCGTTGAGGTAATCAACAACAGGCTGGAGTGAAAATTCTTCATTATATTCACCTTCAGTTGGACGACCCAAATGAGAAGTGATCATCAATTTAGCGCCTTTTTCCAGAGCCAATTTGATCGTTGGGATAGATGCCAAAATACGGGCATCAGAAGTTACTTTACCTGCTTTCACTGGAACGTTCAGATCTTCACGAACGAGAACTCGTTTGCCATTCAGATCTAAGTCAGCCATTTTGATAATTGCCATTATCAGTCCTCTTTATGATATTAGAAGTAAGCCATTACCTTTGGTTCTACCGCCAAAGAGATTACAAATTTGCCATATACTGAGCCGTATCTAATATACGGTTGGCAAATCCCCACTCATTACCGCACCAACTCAACACTTTTACCAACGTCTTATCACTAACGTGGGTCTGACTTCCGGTCACGATGCAGGAGTAGGAATTATGGTTGAGATCAATCGAAACCAACGGCTTCTCAGTATAATTCAATATACCCTGTAATGTACCCTGTGTGGCAGCCTGTATGGCTTGATTTACATCAGAAACTGTAACTTTTTTACACACAGTTACACATAAATCCAGAGTAATTACATTTTGAGCCGGGCTCCGGAGCTCAATTGCCTCAAATTTACTCTTAAATTTGGGCAAAACTCTTTCGATTTCGCGAGATAACCCCGATTTAACCGGAATTACCGATACACCCGCCGCCTGGCTTAACTGAAAGCCATGACCCAACACCTCATTTCCTTCCGACGATTCAAAATCGGTCGAACGAATTGTAGTAATACTACCACATTTTACCCCAAAGGCTCGATCCAATACATCAATTACCGGGATCATCGCATTCGAGATACAGCTGCCACTAGATACAATCCGATCACGAGAAGTTAACATATGCTGATTAATTCCAAAAACAACAGTAGCATCAACATCAGAATCAGCAGAATGAGCATAGAGTACGCGACGGGCCCCGCCATTAATATGCCATTGCGCATGCTCCCGACGACAAAAAACAGAGCTACAATCGATGACGATATCAACTTCCAACCTTCGCCAGTTGAGCTGCTTCGGATCAGCACATGCAAATAACTCAATGACAGACGAACCTATCTGAACGCGATTATTCTGTAATGAAATGGGATGAGGCACATCGCCACGGATCGCATCATGCTGCAGTTGCCGGGCAATCGATTCAGGATTGATCAATTCGTTGATAGCAACTAATTCAAATTGCTGACGATATTTTTCTGAATATAAAGCCCGGACCAGACAATGCCCCATAGAACCGAATCCATTCAAGGCTACTTTAATTTTGCCCATTTCATCCTCTTTCCAAAAAAAAACCCCAACCGAACGTCGAGGTTTTTATGATCTAGTTAAGCATTGAGATGATTACAACGAATTTGCCTGAGCAACAACATTCTCTACAGTGAAACCAAACTCTTTAAACAGTTCACCGGCTGGAGCTGATTCACCAAAAGTGGTCATCCCGATCACTTTGCCGTCAAAGCCAACGTATTTGAACCAAAAATCAGCAATACCCGCTTCAATAGCAACGCGTTTACGTACGGCTAAAGGCAGAACTGATTCCCGATAAGCATCATCTTGTTTATCGAATATTTCGGTACATGGCATAGAAACAATACGAACCGCCTTGCCCTGCTCTGTTAATTTGGCAGCCGCAGCAACAGCCAACTCAACTTCAGATCCGGTTGCGATCAAAATCAAATCCGGAGTGCCTGCACAATCTTTTAGAACATAACCACCACGAGCCACATCTTTTAGCTGCTGCGCATCTCGAGGTTGAGGTTCTAAGCCTTGACGCGAGAAAATCAAAGCGGCCGGACCGTCAGTACGTTCAATAGCACTACGCCATGCCACAGCTGATTCGACTGTATCGCAAGGACGCCATGTATTCATATTCGGGATCAAACGCAGTGTAGAGGTTTGTTCAACCGCTTGGTGAGTCGGTCCATCTTCACCCAATCCAATGGAGTCATGGGTATAAACAAAGATCGAATGCGCTTTCATCAAAGCCGCCATACGAACCGCATTACGCGCGTATTCCATAAACATAAGGAATGTTGCACCGTAAGGCACCAAGCCACCATGCAAAGCCATACCATTCATCATGGCTGACATACCGAATTCCCGAACCCCATAATGCATGTAGTTACCACTAGCATCATCATGAGTAATCGATTTCGAACCAGACCAAATCGTGAGGTTAGAAGGCGCCAAATCAGCCGACCCCCCTAATAATTCAGGCAACTTAGGTCCAAAAGCATTCAAAACGATTTGAGAAGACTGGCGCGTAGCAACTTTTTTCTGTGTCTGTTGCAACTCGCTAATGTATTGATCCGCAAAGCTCTGCCAATCTGAAGGTAATTCACCATTCATACGACGGGTAAATTCAGCGGCCAGTTCAGGATACTGAGCTTTATAAGCTGCAAACAACTGGTTCCACTGCTGCTCAGCCTGTGATCCTTTTTCTTTGGCATCCCACTGTACATAAATATCGGCAGGGATTTCAAATGGAGGATAATTCCATCCCAACTCTTTACGAGTTGCAGCGATTTCATCATCTCCCAGAGGGGCACCATGGCAGTCATGAGATCCCGATTTATTCGGTGAACCGAAACCGATCACGGTTTTCATGCAAATCAATGTTGGTTTTGAGGTATCAGCCCGGGCCGCTTGGATCGCAGCGCTAATAGCATCACTATCATGACCATCTACAGCAGGAATGACATTCCAGCCGTACGCTTCAAACCGTTTAGGGGTATCATCTGTAAACCAACCTTCGACATCCCCATCAATTGAAATTCCGTTGTCATCATAAAATGCGATGAGTTTACCCAGACCTAAAGTTCCGGCTAATGAACAGGCTTCGTGAGAAATACCTTCCATCAAACACCCATCACCTAAAAATGCATAAGTGAAATGATCGACAATATCAAAATTATCGCGGTTAAACTGAGCCGCTAATGTTTTTTCGGCAAGTGCCATACCCACCGCATTCGTGATCCCCTGGCCTAATGGTCCAGTTGTGGTTTCAACCCCAGCGGTATAGCCATATTCGGGATGACCCGGAGTTTTCGAATGCAATTGACGGAACTGTTTCAGTTCATCAATAGGCAGATCATAACCGCTCAAATGCAATAGTGAATAAAGTAACATTGAACCATGACCATTCGATAAAACAAAACGATCTCGGTCTGCCCATTTCGGATTCTGAGGATTATGTTTTAGGTAGTCACGCCATAAAACTTCAGCAATATCAGCCATCCCCATAGGGGCACCTGGATGCCCGGATTTAGCTTTTTGCACGGCATCCATACTTAAAGCTCGAATTGCATTCGCAAGCTGTCGACGGGAAGACATTCGTTTCTCCTGAATTGATTGAGTAAGAATTGTGCTCTATATGTTTGTCTATTGTCACAAACTACCTGAATTGACTCAATATGAATATCCACAAAATGCTCGTTTTATAGCAAAAAACCTTGGATAACAGATCTCAACAGCAATAAGGCAATTTTATCCATACATCACACACGATGAAGATTTGTGTTCATCCTATAACCTTCCGACGATTACGCCAATTGATAAGTGTTATTAATTTGTTACATGAGTGACGATGCTTGTTTTCTAAGCAGCATCTTTGTATCCTAACAGCAGTGACAAACATCCTGTCTCATGGCCACGAGAATTCATTCCAGGATATAACTCCATCCTACTTGAAGTCTGTCGTTTTCATGGAAAAGTCTAAAATACGTAACCATACCGTTCCCATAATCGGTCTATGGCTGATGCGGTTTGGCTTCATAATTATGGATGGATTCGTCAGTAATATCATGACTATTTAATTGATCTTTTTATTATTAATTGATGTGTTTCCAAGTAAAAAGCTCTCGTTAAAATTTCATTCATAAAGCTGAAAAATTGTTGATGTTTGTCATAGCATAAAAGTATTGGGGCCATAAGCTATCCATCACTTTCATTGACCTAAATCACAATTCACTGTAGGTATTAAACCAAATGCCCAAGTCACCTAATTTCCGCTTTTTTCAGGGTGGACTACTCAAACATCGCGTCACGCCAAAAATATTTACCACTCAGGCAGACTATATGGTTCTGCTGTCTCTATCGGCTATTGTTGGAGCGATCGCCGGATTAGTCGTTTCTTTATTCGAGCAGGCAATTGGCTCCCTCAGTAGCTACCGAATTCACTTTTTTGATGTTTGGCATCTTCCACATGGTATCACGGCATTACTTGTGATTTTGGCCGGAGCCATCATTGCAGCAGCAGGTTTTTGGATCACCGCCCGCTTTGCTCCAGAAATTTCCGGAAGTGGGATCCCCCACATTGAAGGTGCTTTGGATGGGTTACATGATATTCGCTGGTGGCGTGTACTACCGGCTAAATTTATTGCGGGTGCTTTCACATTAAGCTCCGGAATGGTTTTAGGTCGTGAAGGTCCATCCGTTCAAATTGGTGGAGCCGTCGGCCGTATGTGTGCCAGTGCAGCAAAACGTTATCAGCACGCCACTCACGTTTTAACCGCTGCGGGTGCCGCAGCAGGCCTTGCTGCGGCATTCAATGCGCCACTGGCAGGGATCCTCTTTATCATCGAAGAGATGCGCCCTCAATTCCGTTACAACATCACTTCATTTAAATGTGTCACGTTGGCTTCGCTTATGGCGACTATTGTCCTGCGCTATTTTCATGGGCAACAAGCGGTGATGGATATTCCCAACTATAAGGTCCCACCACTGGCTTCTTTGTGGCTGTTTTTATTACTAGGGATCATCTTTGGGATTATCGGGATCAACTTCAATAATTGGGTTTTAAAATTAACCGCTTTTTTCAAACGCTACCATAAAAATAATTTAATTCGAGTCACGATCACTGGTGCTATTTTTGGAGCCTTATTTGCATTTTTCCAACTTTACGTCCCTTCACTAGCTCAAGGGGGGATTGGCCATATTACGGAATTTGTCCGTGAACCCATGGCTTGGAGCATCATGGTACTCCTATTTTTACTCCGATTAGCAGCGACACTAGGCTGCTTCTCTTCGGGTGCTCCCGGTGGAGTTTTTGCCCCAATGCTAACATTAGGAACCTTACTCGGACTCGCTTATGGGACCATCGCCGCCGGCTTGTTCCCAGGGTTAGTTTCAGAACCCGGTGTTTACGCTGTCGCCGGAATGGGGGCCTTATTTGCTGCAACCGTTCGAGCTCCGGTCACCGGAATTATCCTCGTGGTTGAGATGACCGATAACTATCAGTTAATTCTTCCCTTGATTATGACCTGTCTTGGCGCAACCTTTATTGCTCAAGCTCTAGGAGGAAGTCCTCTGTACTCCGCCTTACTTAAACAATCATTGTTAAACAAAGAAAACCGGCAACCGGCTGCCAAAGATATTGTTAAACCCGATGCCAGCGCCAATCCATCAAGCGACGCTTAAACTCAGGCATTCTCCATTAAGACCACATGCTAAAAGCTACCTGCCAAGGTAGCTTTCGCGTCATGCTTATGAAACGACATGTCGGAGAACTCCGGCTAGCTGTATAGCACAAACATCAATAAAACACTGGAAAAAAATTCCGACCTCTCCTAGAATAGACGTCCAGATGGTCATACATCTAAATCATTCTATCTTTGCTAAAAGAGAGTTTTCTATGGCTAAACACCTGTTTACATCGGAATCTGTCTCTGAAGGTCATCCTGATAAAATTGCGGATCAAATTTCAGATGCAGTTCTTGACGCTATCCTGACTCAGGATCCAATGGCACGAGTCGCTTGTGAGACGTTTGTCAAAACGGGCATGGTTTTAGTAGGTGGTGAAATCACCACATCGGCCTGGGTTGATATTGAAGAATTAGTTCGACATACAGTGAAAGAGATCGGCTATGTGGGCTCTGACATGGGATTCGATGCAGATTCGTGTGCCGTATTAAACGCGATCGGGAAACAATCACCCGATATTAATCAAGGGGTTGATCGCGCCGATCCTAAAGAACAAGGGGCTGGTGATCAGGGGTTAATGTTCGGTTATGCTACGGATGAAACCGATGTCTTAATGCCTGCGCCCATCACCTATGCACATCGCTTAGTCCAGCGGCAATCTCAAGTACGCCGGGATAAAACACTTCCTTGGTTACGTCCGGATGCTAAAAGTCAGATCACTTTTGCCTATGAAGATGGCAAAATTGCCGGAATTGATGCTGTTGTCCTATCCACACAACACAGTGAAGCTGTCAGTCAGGAAGAATTACGCGAAGCCGTGATGGAAACCATTATCAAACCGGTTCTTCCTGAAGAATGGTTAAACAAAAATACTAAATTCTTCATTAACCCAACCGGGCGTTTCGTGATCGGTGGACCCATGGGTGACTGTGGATTGACCGGCCGGAAAATCATTGTCGATACCTATGGTGGTATGGCTCGTCACGGTGGTGGCGCGTTCTCCGGTAAAGATCCATCGAAAGTGGATCGTAGTGCTGCTTACGCCGCTCGTTATGTTGCGAAAAATATTGTGGCCGCAGGACTTGCAAATCGTTGTGAAATTCAAGTTTCTTATGCCATTGGCGTTGCCGAACCCACATCCATCAGTGTTGATACCTTTGGCACCGGGAAAATCGCCGACGAACAACTGGTACAGCTAGTACGCCAGCATTTTGATCTTCGTCCATATGGTCTGATTGAAATGTTGGATTTAAAACGGCCTATCTATCAGCCGACAGCGGCTTATGGCCACTTTGGTCGAGAAGAATTTCCTTGGGAAAAAACAGATAAAGCCGAATTGTTACGCGATGCGGCCAAACTATAATCATACGCTCTGATTTCTGACTAAAGGGCATACAAAACCATTTAGTCAGAATTTCTTCACTAGCGCTGCAAGCCAAATGACTCTTATTATCATTTGGCTATGTCATATATTATAGCTATAATCCCACTGTATTCTTCTATGCTAGAATCCAACGAGTCCTTGATATTCTTTGTAAACAAAAGATGACGACCTATCAAAGCCAACGCAGTTTAGAACCTGAAGATAGGTGTCATAAAACAGTTAAACTAAGCGATGACTGGCTGGTGAACATAACATCATCATCCAATGATCACCCCGTCGCAGTGCTTGAACATTCATAATGCTCACACTGAGCCTTGAATCGCGTTCAAGCATCGAAAGGGACTCACTCTAAATTATAATTAATATTTTAATTTTACCATTAGTGACATGCATATATATGATATATCTAGATGATTCTTTACTCATTGGTAAAGGCTCTGAGCGAGCTTGCTATATCGATCCAACTTGTTCGAGCCGATGCATCAAAATTTCTCACTCTCAGAGCAAAGACGATCAAAATAAAAATGATTTCCGATACTATCACCATCTGGAAAAAAGAGGGGTCCCTTGGGAACATATTCCCCGCTGTTTCGGATGGGTTCAAACTAATCTAGGCCGAGGACTTACCTTTAAATTACTCCAAAACCAACAAGGCCACCCCTTGCCGTCCATTGCCAATTTATTGGAACGGGGAGAAACAACACTCGAAGATTTAACACCTAGTTTGTATCAACTTCGGGACTATTTAGCCAATAATTTTATTTTTGCTTCCGACCTAAGAGACTCCAACATCGCCTGTCAACAACAGGAGAATGGAAGCTATCATCTTTATCTAATGGATGGCCTTGGATACCGACAGTTCATCAAACTAGCCATGCACTGGCGATGGTTAGGATTGCGGAAAATTCATGACCAATGGGATCATTTCTATAATTATCGTATGCGACGATGGCATAAATAAGTCTATAACGGGATGCACTGATGTTACATCAGTATTCAAAATCACGACGTAACATCACACAATTCTGTGGACGGTGAATACCATGCAAGAGCTTTTAGCCGCTTGTTTAAACTACCTCAAACAAGCTGAACAGTATTTGAAATGCGATTTAACCATCCCAGACATTCGTCTAGATTTACGGGGAAAAGCGGCGGGACAGGCTCATCTTCAGCGATCACAACTACGTTTTAATCCAGTTTTATACCATGAAAATCATGAACATTTTCTAATTCATACCACAGCGCATGAGATCGCCCATTGGGCCGTCTATCAACATTATGGTCATGTTCGACCTCACGGAAAGGAGTGGCAGGATTTAATGGCGAATGGATTCCATCTTCCGGCATCCAGACTTCATCACTATGATATTGCCACCGTCAGCGGCCCAACATTTTGTTATCACTGTCGTTGTCGGACTTACCAACTCAGTATTCGTAGACATCGAGCCATACAACGTGGACGGCAATACCAGTGCCGTGATTGTCATCAGCTGCTCACACCGTTGCACTCTTCTTAATCCGATTGTTCTGACTTTCGAAATTACGTATGCTGCTCGCATCATGAAGGAGATATTTATGCGAGTTCCAAGAATCTTTCACCCGGAACCACTTTTAGAACACCAACTAATAGAACTGTCTGACGATGCAGCCAACCATGTAGGTCGCGTATTGCGTCTGGAAGAACAACATCCTTTAGTTCTATTTTGTGGTGATGGTTATAACTACGATGCCCAAATTCAACAACTACAAAAGAAAAAAGTCATCGTACAAATCGGTGTAAAACAATCCAATACTGCAGTGGAATCCCCCCTATCTATTCACCTCGGACAAGTCATTTCCCGCGGTGATAAGATGGATTTTACACTGCAAAAATCCGTTGAATTAGGCGTGAATGAAATCACCCCGTTATTCAGTAAACGATGTGGCGTAAAACTCAATGCAGAACGCCTTGAAAAAAAACAAATTCAGTGGCAAAAAATTGTTATTAGTGCTTGCGAGCAGTGTGGCCGTTCAATCGTACCCAAAGTGAATGCGGTTATGCCTCTGGAACAGTGGATCGAACAAGCAACTTTAGAAATGAAGTTGAATTTACACCCTTTGGCCCCATATACCATAAAGAGTATGCCGAAACCCGAACACGGTATTCGATTACTGATAGGCCCCGAAGGCGGACTGAGTGCTGAAGAAATTAGCCAGTGTAGTCTGCATGATTTTTCAGAAATTCAACTGGGCCCCCGAATACTACGTACCGAGACAGCAGCACTAACCGCAATTACCGCTTTGCAGTGTCAATTTGGAGATTTAGCCTAATGAGCATCAAACTCGGTATAGTGATGGATCCCATTCAAACCATCAATACCAAAAAAGATACCAGTCTAGCCATGCTACTTGCCGCCCAAAGTCGTGGCTATGAATTGTATTACATGGAAATGGCTGATCTATATTTAGAAAACGGAACTGCATTTGGTCATATGGCTAAATTGACGGTGGCTGACGACCCTGAGCAATGGTATCAACTTGCCCCGGCTCAGGATCAACCGTTACATGAACTAGATGTCATCTTAATGCGCAAAGATCCGCCTTTTGATACGGAATATATCTATGCGACCTATATGTTACAACGAGCTGAAGATCAGGGAACTTTAATTGTCAACAAGCCCCAAAGCTTGCGAGATGCCAACGAAAAATTATTTACAGCGTGGTTCAGTGAATTCACCCCGCCGACATTAGTCACCCGAAGTGCTGAACGCTTAAAAGCGTTCTACCATAAACACCATGATGTCATCATGAAACCGCTTGATGGCATGGGTGGTGCATCCATTTTCAGACTTAAACCTGATGATGCTAATGTATCCGTAGTCATTGAAACATTGACCCATCAGCAGACTCAATATTGCATGGTTCAAACCTATCTTCCCGAAATTAAAGACGGGGATAAACGTATTTTAATCGTCGATGGTGAACCCATGCCCTATTGTCTGGCGCGGATCCCCCCTGAAGGCGAAACCCGAGGGAATCTGGCCGCTGGAGGACGAGGTGAAGCTCGGCCGTTAAGTGCATCAGACTGGGAAATAGCGCGAGCGATTGGCCCTGTATTAAAAGAAAAAGGCCTGATTTTTGTTGGGCTTGATATTATTGGTAATAAAGTAACAGAAATTAATGTGACCAGCCCGACTTGTATCCGAGAGATCCAAAAGGCTTATCACTTTGATATTGCTGAACAATTAATGTTAGCGATTGAAAATCGTCTAGCTAAAATTTAGCAAGCGTAAAATATAAAAGGAGTAGCAATGGAAAATTTACAAAACCAGTTTTTGATTGCGATGCCTGGATTTACCGATCCGTTTTTTAAACAAGCGGTCGTCTATGTCTGTGAGCACAATCAAGACGGAGCAATGGGACTTATCGTCAATATTCCAGTTGATCTGACGATTGATTCACTACTGACTCAAATTGATCTCATGGATGCCAGCCAGGACTTAAAAACCTTGGCTGGGCACCACGTTTATCAAGGGGGGCCTGTCGCACAGGAACGCGGATTCGTACTGCATACCCCGAAAACGGGATTCAACAGCAGTCTGTCTCTTTCAGACCAGTTGATGATCACAACCTCTAAAGATGTGCTCTCATCTTTAGGGACCGAAAAACAACCTGAACATTATTTGGTCACATTAGGTTACGCCGGATGGTCAGCCGGGCAATTGGAGCAGGAAATTGCCGCCAATGCATGGCTTAATATTCCAGCTGATCCCGATATTATTTTTAATACACCCACTCATCAGCGATGGGATGCTGCTGCGCGTCAACTAGGATTTGAGCCATGGCAACTCGCAACTGAAGTAGGCCATGCTTAGGAAACTTATGGAATCAGTTCTCGGCTTTGATTTTGGAACGCGTTCAATCGGAGTGGCAATTGGAAATCCGATTACTGGCAGTGCCAGTGCCCTCTCCGCAATAAAAGCCAAAGATGGGATCCCTCATTGGGAAACCATCCAAAGGCTTATCGAACAATGGCAACCTGAACGATTAATTATCGGATTACCTCTGAATATGGATGGCAGTGAACAACCGTTAACGTTACGAGCTAAAAAATTCGGAAATCGATTACATGGTCGTTTTGGGTTACCCATTGAATTTCAGGATGAACGATTGACCAGTGTTGAAGCCCGTTCGGACCTTTTTGCCAGAGGCGGTTACGCCGCATTAAATAAAGGAGCTGTCGATAGTAAAAGTGCCGTCATTATCGTCGAATCATGGTATGCATCTCAGACTTAAACATCATTGCTTTCACCGATAATCAAAACTATCGGTAGACCCGATCTACCCGTATCTATTCTATCAAAGTAGTTTGCTTGAACCTTCAGTTAACGCAATCCTGATAATATGGTAGGGTATCTCGTACGTTTAATAACTCTCCTCGTTGAAATGTAAATTTACAAATATCATCCTCATAGAGGGAACTTATTTTCGTCAGGATGACTCGATATATAAATTAGATGTAATTACACGACAGGTATCTGAATGTTTCGTTCTTTTTTTCTACAAAAGCAATGGCTGCATTGGTCCTTGCTCGGTTCGATTTTGATTTTATCCGTGACATGGTACAAAGTCGAAATTGATGTCCGGGTCAATGAATGGTTTGGCAGCTTTTACAATTTAGTACAAAAAGCTCTTTCTAAACCCAATGCAGTCACTTTCCATGATTTTTTAGCTGGATGTATTCAATTCTTCAACATCGTCTCCGTCTACATCATCATTGCTGTATTACTAGATTTCTTTGTCCGGCATTATGTCTTTCGTTGGCGAACAGCCATGAATGATTACTATATGCAATATTGGACACAGATTCGCCATATAGAAGGAGCTTCCCAACGTATTCAAGAAGATACCATGCGTTTTGCCCGGATTGTCGAAGGCTTAGGTTCCAGCTTCATGCAATCTTTGATGACTCTCATTGCCTTTTTACCAATTCTATGGGAGCTTTCCAAACATGTAACCCAGTTGCCCTGGATTGGGCCTATTCCTCACTCCTTAATTTACCTAGCGATTCTTTCTGCACTATTTGGTACCGTGTTACTTGCGGCTGTCGGAATGCGCCTTCCAGGGCTAGAATTCAAAAATCAAAAAGTTGAAGCAGCTTACCGAAAAGAACTAGTTTTTGGTGAAGATCATGAGGAAAGAGCTCAACCAGAAACCACAAAAGAGCTCTTTACCCATATTCGTAAAAATTACTTCACGCTCTATAAGCACTATCTCTATTTTGATATTGCCAAATGGTCTTATCTCCAATACACCACTATTCTTCCTTATATTTTTATGGGGCCAACCATTGTTGCGGGTGCCATTACCCTAGGTATTTTGCAGCAAATTCTAAGGGCCTTTGGCAAAGTTGAAGAATCATTTCAATTTTTGGTGTATTCATGGACAACGATCGTTGAACTAATGTCTATTTATAAGCGATTGAAAGCTTTTGAAAAACAAATCCAAAAAATGATTAGCGAACCTTCTTCTGAACAACCACTTTAATGAAATAAAGCGCTTTTCTAAGCGCTTTCCCCATCCTGATAAGTTCTAATCCAAATAAAATCATTTCTTATCACCATCTATCACACCACCAATGGCCGATGCTAACCAGAAATTTATTTTCTTCGCTTTTATGAAAAATAATACACTGGATTATTTTCATACAATCCCATCATTCCAGAAGAATATATTGATATATAAATAACCAAATAAATTCATACTTTATTATCGATGCTATTTATACAGCCATATTGGATGAATTCACCCTTAGAAAAAATAATCCATTGTAAAGAAATTGCAAAAGAATCGTTTTACTTTAAATAGGTCTATGGTAAGAAATGACTGTCAATCACCTGGAGGGGATGCTCTATGGAACGTTTAGACTTCGATGATTTAGTGATCAGTGAACCAGTGAAAACCTCTAAAAATGGTAAAAAACGTCGCTGGAGAGAAATTGAAACAATTAAAGAACGCATGAGATTAAAACAGGAGTTACAATCGATCGATTCTAGTTTTGAATTCAATGACGATTTTGATTATTAACTAATAGACGCTATACACTTGATTGATAAAATACCGGTCTTACCGGTATTTTCATATGAAAATTCTGCTCATCAGCTTTGTATCGTTCATTCATTGCATAAAAAATGGAGCCTATGCTCCATTTTTTAACTTCAATCAGAGGGTTGTCAGCTCAGGAGACTCATACTCACTCGAAACTTCTTCTGGAGTTGAAAGTTCTTCTGAACTGAACTCTACTTCTTTACATTCGTTTTTTTGTGCATATCGGTGCCTAATTTAGGCAAGGCACTTTTAGATTTACCAGTAGGTGAACAAGGTCGAACAGCGACTGACACTCCAGAAGCCCCCCGGAAACATGATTTAGGCATAGTTATCTCCAACGCAAAGCAACGCTAACAACAGCACTGTCCTGCAATATTTTTGCCATATTAGACAGAGACTGATTGAAGTATTTAAATAAGGGTATAAACAAACGATTAACAACTCACGGAACAGATTTTAGCTATTTTTAATGACAAAAAGCCATAGGGGAAAGCCTATAATTTTAACTTTAAAATACATTCCCCGAGCTTTTTAGAGAATATAGTTATAATAAAATATTAATTATAACTTATAGTTTTTTTCTCGTTTGTAGTAAATAAAACCAATGGCAATCAATACGATAAAAATACCGACAATTCCGATCCCTTCATAATGGTGCAAATGCACTAAAAATAACTCTAATGCATGTCCACACCAATAACCAAGTAAACCGACAACAACGGCCCATGTTGCCGCACCCAGCAAATTTAAAGGAACATATTTAGCCGGTTTGATGCCGGCGGCACCTAAAACAAAGGGAGTAATCGTTCGGATCCCATAAAGAAACCGAAACCCAAGGATTAATAAAATTTGATGCCGTTTGAGTAATTTGAAAATTCGCTCGGACTTACGCTGCCATTTTTCTCGTCGACGGATGAAATCCAGACCTTTTCGGTAACCGATATAGTAGTAAAGCTGATCACCGACCAATGTTCCCACAAATGCAGCACCAATCGCTTCAGGCAGCCCTAAATAGCCTTGATGGGCTAATGCCCCAGCGATAATTAGAATTGTTTCCCCTTCGAAGAAGGTACCTATTACAATCGCCAGATACCCATAATGGGCAATCAAATCTTGCCAGTTCACAGATATTCCTCAATACAGAAACCAAATCGATGAATTCTATGTTTTAAATAACCCAAAACATAGTAAATTTTTAATATAATGAGACGGATAGATACTTCCTTCAGTTTGATGGTACCTATCTCAAGTTATTTTACATCAAAGAGAGCGCCATGAAATATTTAGTCACAGGAGCTGCCGGTTTTATTGGGGCCCAAGTTAGCCAAAAGTTAGTTCAACAGGGCCATCAGGTCATTGGTATTGATAATCTGAATGACTATTATGATGTTGAGCTTAAAAAATCCAGATTAAAACAACTGGCCAATCAATCTCTGTTTACCTTTAAAAAACTAGATCTGGCAGATCGAAAAGCGATTGCTGAGTTATTCCAAAATGAACAGTTTAACCGGGTGATCCATCTCGCCGCACAAGCGGGTGTGCGCTATTCTTTGGAAAATCCTCTGGCCTATGCCGATAGTAATCTCATCGGATTTTTAACCATCCTAGAAGGGTGTCGCCAGCAGCATATTGAACACCTGATTTATGCCTCATCCAGCTCCGTTTACGGTCTGAATCAGCAAATGCCATTTTCGACTCAGGATCCGGTTGACCATCCGGTATCACTTTATGCCGCAACCAAAAAATCCAATGAACTGATGGCTCATTGCTATTCGCACCTCTATCAGATCCCAACTACTGGATTGCGCTTTTTTACCGTTTATGGTCCGTGGGGACGCCCGGATATGGCATTATTTAAATTCACCAAAGCGATTCTGGCTAATCAACCCATTGATGTATACAACCACGGGAAACTCAGTCGAGATTTTACCTATATCGATGATATTGTCGAAGGGATCCTTCGAGTCCAATCGCATATTCCAGGCATTTCCACCGACTCATCTCGCCTAAACAGTCCTGCAACGAGCACCGCTCCCTATCAAATCTTTAATATTGGAAACGGCAGCCCTGTAGAATTAATGGAATTTATTCAAGCTCTAGAGCAAGCACTAGGAATACCCGCACAGAAAAATATGCTGCCGATGCAACCAGGTGATGTTTATTCAACATGGGCTGATACAGAAGATCTATTTAAAGCCGTTGGCTATCACCCTCAAGTTTCAGTTCAACAAGGGGTTCAAAACTTTGTAGAGTGGTATCAAAATTACTATAGCCACTGCTGATTTAGGTGAGCATTAAAAAACTCCCGTTATAGTTAATACCAATAACAACGGGAGTTTTAACCGGCTACAGACTCATCGAGATAACAAATCTAATGTGCTTTCATATGATACTGAACAATCTGTTCGGGCTGTGCACATTGCGGTTGCATCGCCTGCTCACCGACGAGCAGCCAAGTCCGCCGATATCCATGCCCCAACAACGTTGCCTGAGACAGGTCAAAACACGTTGCAGGACCATCCGGAATAAGCACAAAACGATTTGTTTTAGCTTTCATCCACAACCAAGCATTACGCTCTTGATCATCACGACTGGCTAAATAACTAAATTGGGTGAGATCAACTGGCGATGCCAACAAAAATTGCTCTTTGAAATCCACCAAAGCTAATTCACCCGTCGGGCCAATCGCTTCAGCCGCTTTTTCCATAATCGGATTCGCCGCCGTCCGAATAGGATCCAAAACAGGATATCCTACCAAACCAAACAACAACCATCCCCAAACTGAAATAACAGAGAGTCGTAACAAGGTAGAGTATCGACGAAAACTTATCAGAGCCCCCAGAGCAACCCCACCACCAATCAATGCCATCCAGCCAAAAGAAGTTACAAAATCATTTAACTGTTCAGGTTCGAGACTCTGTTTCGCGGCAAGTTTCACAATAGCCGGAATATGTAACAGCGCTAAGACTCCCAAAATCACCATAAGCACTGAAACGAACCCCATCAAACCATTCACTAACCAGCGCAGCCATTGAGTCATTGGATTAGTCGCCAACGAATAAGCCACCGCAACAGCTAACATCGGTAGTGCCGGTAGAATATAAACTTCTCGTTTACCGGGTGAACAACTGAAGAACCCAATCACACAAACAACCCATATCAAGAGAGTGACAATACGAGGGTCCAATGATTTCCAAAAAGATTTACTGAGTAATAACCAAGGCAATGGGAACCAGAGCAATGGGAATCGCAGAATAAAATAATACCAAGGTTGGAGATGTGTCCACGAGTCTGCATAACGCTTCATGGTTTGCCGGAATAAAATATCATTCTTATAAGCCATCAGATCGGCATTGCCGCTATGATTGGCAATATAGACCATCGGAACCAACCAACATCCAATCACAACCAACATGGCTAGTGGACCTAACCATAACTTCCAGTCAATGGCCTTACCAAAAGAATAACGCCGAGAGAAATGTAACCCGAGAACCGGAATAAACACAAAAATAGGCAAAAAACCAACCCCTTTGGTAATAATGCCTAACCCCATCATCCCCCAAGCAACAAAATACCAAGACCAAGACGGTTTAATAAAAAAATGTCGCATAAAGCCATACATGGCGATGGTAATCCAAGCGGTCACCATCGCATCTATCTGTGCGGATTTGGCTTGGAGCATAAACTGGGGAGCAATCAACAGCGCAATAGCAGCATATCGAGCGACTCGGACATTCCAGAACCTAGCCGCTAAATCAAATACACACCAAAACGTGACCAATGAAATGAGTATATTCGGTAACATAAATGCTATTTTCATGTTTCCGAACAGCGCGTAAAACAACGCGATAGACCACATAAAGACGGGCGGTTTATCCGGATAAAGTTCACCCCCTCTTAAAGGGAAAAACCAGTGTCCGGAAGTCACCATTTCCCGAGCCGCTTCAGCGAAGCGAGGCTCATCCGCAGGCCAGGGCGAGCGAAAACCCACCCCCGCAAGCATCACGATTGCAAACAGGAATAACAACCAAAAAAAAGACTGCCGATAATCATCACTCAGGAATGCCTCTCGGATGGACTTAACACGCATGATCATTTATTCCTTTATCATCGATTCAACACGTCGTTGAAGGTGACTCCGGTAAAGCAAAATCCCAACAGCAAAACTAATTGCCCCCAGAGCAACACTCACAATCAATTGGTAACGACTCGCATTACCGACACCCGCGCCAGCCAAAGCAAAAATGATAGTTTGAGGCAAATACCCCAAAAGGCTACCTAATAGAAAAGGGATGAACCGAACAGCCACACATCCGGATAATAAATTGGTGATAATGTTACTACCGACCGGTAATAACCGGATCATCAGAATTTTTAAAAATGGCTGATGCTCCACTAATCGCTGGAATTTTTCAAGTTTGCGACCAAAACGCTTTTGCAGCGTATTAAACAAGACAAAACGAGAGACACTATAAGCCAAGGTGGCACCGGAGAGACTACAGCACAAACTGGCCGCAATCCCGCCAACCGCTCCAAAAAGAAACCCAAATAAAGCAGCCAATAACTGACGTGGTCCACCAATGCCCGTAAAGACAATTCCAAAAATCAGTAATGATCCCCGAGCCAGCCAACCTTCCTGAGAAAGATAATCGGCGATCCAGTGACGATCCGCAATGTGATGCCATAAAGGGCTATCCATCTCAACGAAAATGAGCCCTAACAAAGCAACTAATATCAGGCTCTTAAGCCCACGTTTCCAATTCATATTTAATTAGACGATTGAACCGTTTTAACCTGGGGATGCTTCGCCCGACGAATCAGCCACATAACCCCGCGAATATCTGAAATTCCGACCCACATCCGATTCCAGGCATTATATTTAGAAACACCCATTTGCCGATCTCGATGATTAACTTCATGAACAACAATTTCACCATCGATACGGCGAATGAGAGCCGGAAGGAAACGATGCATATGATCAAAATAAGGTAACTGCCGGAAAGTAGCCCGAGGGAATACTTTCAACCCACACCCTGAATCAGGAACCCCATCGTGCAACAATCGCTGCCGCACCCGATTAGCCAGTCGAGACTGGAATCGCTTCCAGGCCGTATCTTTACGATTTTTACGATAGCCAGCAATACAGAAATGCGGATTATCAATTTTTCCGGCCTGTTCCAACATTGCGGGTAAATCAGCCGGATCATTCTGTCCATCCGCATCTAATGTCGCAATCCATTCGCCCTGACTATAATTCACCGCACTACACAAAGCCGTACTTTGTCCACAACTTTGAACATGACTGACCACATGCAAAGCACAACCTAGCTGAGTTGCTGTTGTCAGTGCTTCATTTACCGTATCATCATCACTACCATCATCAGTCAGTACAATTTCAAATTGATACCGCCCGACTAATGCTGCGTGAATCTCTTTTATTAGAGGACCAATGTTACCTTGTTCATTTTTAGCCGGTATAGCCACTGATACTTGTACAGTCATGAGCTTCTCTTAAAAAATACAATACTCTATAAAGTCGAGTATTCATTAAATGCATATAAAATAGTTGCTTTAACTTTTTACTAAAAAATTGGCGATATCATACACGTAATTATCAGACTCTTCGAAAAAAAGATGCCTTTAGGAGAGTATAAAATAAAGATGCTCTAAATTAAATGACACAACCATTTCAATAAAAGTTTTTAGGCAATATAAACTATCAGATTAAATAATTATCATTATCATTATCATTCTATTAATCTATATAGATATCCTGCCTCTGTAATTTATAGATTGCTAAATATTAGCAACTATTTCTAGCCACCGTTATGAACCTCTAATAATTATTTATAAAAATCAATAGATAATATCCAAATGAGAAAAGTCATTCTATTTATATGTCAAAAATAAATTCAACGTTCTATAAAAAGAATCCTCGTTTTTTGCGGCTGAATCAGATGAGGTGTATCGATTTATATATGGGACAAAGTAACTTTAATTGAGGATTTTCCAACAAACTTGAGCAAGATCTGAGCACAACTTATCCAATATCAGATACAACTGTCATATAGCTATACAATTGCGTGCCTGAGCTCAATTAGGCTCAGATCCAAAGTCGCCAGTAAAGGCAAAATATCTAAGCCGTTATTGAATTTTCTACATCACAACCCGCTAACGCCTTTTCTTTCTGTAAAACGGGGTTGGCATACATGTTCAATAACTGGCTTTTTTCAGCCTCATTCAACCCTTCCAGACGGGCCCGAATATGCGCTAAAGCATCAGCATTAATCGCTGAGTCAGCTTTTCCTTCCAACAAAGCAGCCGCCGCATAATTTGTATCATGCAATTGATACAAACGATGTAATTGTTTATCGATTGTTAACGCCATTTCAGAAGCATCTTCACAAAATACAGATAATGGCTTCCCAAATGCCACATGTACTTTCCCTTTTTGCCCCATAATCCCCGTGACAATACTACTGGTATCTTCTCCGGGAGCCTTCGTGTATTCGCCCGTTTCAGCTTTGACCGATAATTCATGGGCTTTCATCGAATCACACGGATCATACTGATAAGACACCGCCACCGGAACAATATTCAAGTTATGCATGGCCTCAGCAAATGATTTTGTTTCACTCCGCTGGCCTAACTGCAACATTTTCAACACAGCCGAATCAGTCTGATCAATTCCATCTTTAGAACGGCCTTCGCGATGAGCAATCCAGATCGAGCAACCTTCCTTCACCGAACTGGATATATACTGACTTAGTTTAGTCAGTGCCGCTAATTTCTCCCGCCGATTACTAATCGAACGTTTCACAATAAACGTTTTATTCAACCGCATCAGATCGCCGATATATTGCTCCGACAATAAATTGTCTCCCGCAGCAATACGTGCGGTCGGAAACCCTTCCAAATGCAAAGCATAATTCACAAAAGTGGGATCCATAACGATATCACGGTGATTAGAAATAAACAGATATGACTGGCTCGCATCAAGCTGACCAAGCCCTTCATAAGTAAATGAATCCGTTGTCGTTTCAATCGTTCGTCGGATATAAGAAGTCAACCGAAGCTGAACATCATTCACATCTTTCACCTGTTTAACGTACTGATTCAGGTAATGACGGATCACATAACGTGTCAATCCTGGAACAAAACGATATAAACGAGGAAATTTAAATTGAGCTAATGCACAGATCAAACGCTGATTATTAGCTAGCCGCTTCAGTACTGCCGGGACTTCTTGATCATGGTACGGACGAATATCTTTAAATATATCGTCATTCGCAACTACTGTTGTCATAATTATTGAATAATCCGAAATATGAAATGTAAAGGCGGCTTAAACCGCCTTTACTTTTACAGCGCAGAAATGGTGGCGTGCTGTTGACGAAGCTTCTCAACTGTAATTTCCAGTTCAGCTTGTTTCGCCCGCTCTTTATCAATCACCTGTGCTGGAGCTTTACCTACAAAATTCTCATTACTCAATTTGCTGCTCACCAGAGCTAAATCTTTTGATGCTTTATCCAACTGTTTTTGTAAACGCGATAACTCGGCATCTTTATCAATTAAGCCTGCCATTGGAATCAGAATCTCCATCTCACCTAACAGTGCGGTTGCACTGAGCGGTGTATCTTGTTGATCCTGTAGCACCTGTATAGATTCTAGTTTAGCCAATGAAGACAAGAATGACTGATTATCCTGTAACCGACGCAAGTCTTCCGCACTGGCATATCGAAGCAATACCGATAATGGTTTATTCGGGCTAATATCCATCTCACCACGAATATTACGAATTGCCAAAATAAACTGTTTCAGCCATTCCAGATCCGCCATTGCCATTTCATCCACCTGACTGGCATCAAACTCTGGATAAGCTTTAAGCATAATGGTTTCACCAGACTGACCTGCCACTAATGGTGCAACCCGCTGCCAAATCGTTTCTGTGATATAAGGAGTAATTGGGTGCATCAATCGCAGTAAACTTTCTAAAACTGTGACTAAGGTATAACGCGTCCCACGCTGCTCCGCTTCACTTCCTTTGAATAAAATCGGTTTGGTTAATTCCAAATACCAGTCACAAAACTGATTCCAAGTGAATTCATAGATCGTCTGGGCTGCAATATCAAACCGATAACTATCTAAAGCATCCCGGAAAGCTTCGATCGTTTTCTGATACTGGCCCACGATCCAACGATCTGCCAATGAAAACACCATCTCCCCGCCATCTTTACCACAATCTTGTTCTTCAGCCTGCATCAACACATAACGACTAGCATTCCACAATTTGTTACAGAAATTACGGTAGCCTTCCAAACGGTGCATATCCCAATTGATATCACGACCGGTTGAAGCCATTGCAGCGAGAGTAAAGCGCAGCGCATCCGTCCCATGCGGTTCAATGCCATCCGGGAAAGTTTTCCGGGTATTTTTCTCAATTTTCTTCGCTTTTTGTGGCTGCATCATGTTGGCCGTACGTTTAACCACCAGCGATTCTAAATCGATACCATCCACCATATCGAGTGGGTCCAGTACGTTCCCTTTCGATTTTGACATTTTGTCACCGTTTTCATCCCGGATCAGTCCGGTGACATAAACGGTTTTAAATGGAACCTGCGGTTTCCCCTGCTCATCCTTCATAAAGTGCATGGTCATCATGATCATCCGAGCGACCCAGAAGAAGATGATATCAAAACCAGTCACCAGCAGATTACTGGGATGGAAAGTTGCCAAATCCGGCGTTTTTTCCGGCCAGCCTTGTGTTCCGAAGGTCCAGAGACCCGATGAGAACCAGGTATCCAAAACATCATCGTCCTGACGCAGTGCGATGCTGCCATCCAAGTTATTTTGGCTGCGAACTTCGTCTTCGCTACGGCCGACATACACGTTTCCGGCTTCATCATACCAAGCTGGGATCCGGTGTCCCCACCACAGCTGACGCGAAATACACCAGTCCTGAATGTCTCGCATCCACGAGAAATACATGTTTTCATACTGTTTAGGAACGAACTGAATATCGCCGTCTTCAACCGCACGAATCGCTTCTTCAGCCAGTGGTTTAGTTCGCACATACCATTGGTCAGTCAGCATAGGTTCAATCACCACGCCGCCCCGGTCGCCGTAAGGGATGGTGTTTGGATGTTCTTCAATTTTAACCAGCAGGCCCGCTTCATCGAAGGCTTTAACGATCGCATCGCGAGCGGCGAAACGTTCCATGCCCCGATACGGCTCAGGAATCGTATTGTCGTAAACATCTGAAGGTTCCCCCATAAAGGTGAAGACTTCCGCTTCATCACGAATATCAGCATTCAATGTCAGTACATTGATCATCGGCAGCTGGTGACGTTTACCCACTTCATAGTCGTTAAAGTCATGAGCCGGTGTGATTTTCACACAACCGGTGCCTTTTTCCATATCGGCGTGTTCATCACCGAGAATTGGAATGCGACGATTCACCAATGGCAAAATAATTTCTTTACCGATTAAATCTTTATACCGCGGATCTTCCGGATTAACGGCAACCCCTGTATCCCCTAGCATCGTTTCTGGACGCGTCGTCGCCACAACTAAATAATCAAGACCTTCAGCCGTTTTAACCCCATCCGCCAATGGATAACGCAGATGCCACATATGACCGATCTGTTCTCTATTTTCGACTTCCAGATCTGAAATAGCCGTATGTAATTTAGGATCCCAGTTAACGAGGCGCTTGCCCCGGTAGATCAAACCTTCTTCATATAACCGGACAAATACTTCCTGCACTGCCGCAGAAAAGCCTTTATCCATTGTAAAACGTTCCCGATCCCAATCGACCGACGCCCCTAAGCGCCGCAACTGACGGGTAATATTGCCACCAGATTCAGCTTTCCATTCCCAAATTTTGTCGATAAACGCATCGCGGCCATAGTCGTGTTTAGTTTTACCTTCTTCGGCATCGATCTTACGCTCCACCAACATCTGAGTCGCAATACCTGCATGATCCGTCCCGACCTGCCATAACGTATTTTTTCCCTGCATCCGCTGATAACGGATGACGATATCCATGATGGTATCCTGAAACGCGTGGCCCATGTGCAAACTACCAGTCACATTAGGCGGTGGGATCATAATACTGAAGGATTCTTTGCTGGTATCCCCATGAGGTTTAAAATACCCCTGCCCTTCCCAGTGTTGGTAGAGCGCTTGTTCGATTGACTGTGGATTGTAGGTCTTTTCCATTAGATAATTGACTCAAATGTTACTGGTTGCAGCCGCTCACGAAGGATCAGCCACATCATCTTGATAAGGTTCAGTCTGAGGTGTCAGACCCAACCGTCGATATACTTTATAACGTTCCCGAGCTTGTTGCTTTCCTGCTTCATCCGCAGGAACAAAATCAACAACATGCTGATAATTTTGTAAATTTGGAGCAACCGCTTGTTGTAAATGAATCAGCGTTGTTCGACGATTCATACTTGGCTGCCACCCAATTTCAACCGGAGCGCCTCCCCGAGGACCTTCGCCCACCAGGTTATGTGCGATAAACTCATCCGGATCCATCTGCCAAAGCAACTCATCGATCGCTTCAGCCTGAAGCTGATCTTCAGCCAAAACAAAAACCCGCTCTTTTAAATGATAATGGCGGGCAATAATCTGGCAAACAGCCTGAAGAAATAACGAATTCTCCAGTGCTGTAGAATCCGGCATAATATAAAATTTTATCGTATTCATATAGTCAAGGAGCCTAAAAGCGCTCTTATTCTACACACAGGAGCATTAATCTTCGAGTTCAATCCCTGCTTTATTCAGCAGAAATTGCGTCAACAAAGGCACCGGACGCCCAGTAGCCCCTTTTGCACGTCCCGATTGCCAAGCCGTTCCCGCGATATCCAAATGCGCCCAAGTGTATTTCTTGGTAAAATGGGACAGAAAACATCCCGCTGTAATCGACCCTGCCGGACGACCGCCTACATTGGCGAAATCAGCAAAATTACTCTGCAGTTGCTCATCATATTCATCGCCCAAAGGCAGACGCCAAGTTTTATCACCACTTTGTTCTGCCGCACTTAGAATTTCATGCGCTAATGGATTATGAGGCGTCATCAATCCCGAAGTCTGGTGACCGAGAGCAATAATACAAGCCCCCGTCAAAGTGGCTATATCAATGACCACATCCGGTTCATATCGTTCCACATACGTCAGTGCATCACACAAAACCAAACGCCCTTCCGCATCGGTATTCAACACCTCTACAGTCTGTCCCGACATCGTCGTCAACACATCCCCGGGCCGATACGCATGCCCGGAGGGCATATTTTCACAACCCGCTAAGACGCCAATAACATGTAATGGGAGCTCTAACTGAATTAATGCCTGCATGGTTCCAAAGACACTGGCTGCACCGCCCATGTCATATTTCATTTCATCCATTCCGGCACTCGGTTTAATTGAAATACCGCCGGAATCAAACGTGAGCCCTTTGCCGACCAACACGATCGGCGGCTGCGATTCCAGCCCCGGTGGACAATATTCAACCACACTCATGACCGATTCATTAGCACTGCCTCGGCCGACAGCCAAATAAGAATTCATGCCCAACTGCTGCATTTGAGCTTCATCGACTTTCGAGAATTTAACATGTGGATGCTCAGCCAAGGTTTCAGCCTGCTCGGCCAAATAAACCGGATTACAGATATTCGCCGGTAAATTGGCTAAATCCTTGGCATACTGAACCCCGGTTGAAATTGCGACACCATGAGCAATGGCTTTTTCACCTAATGCCAGTTCACGACGGGTTGACACATTAAACACCAATCGTCGCAGAGGCCGACGAACTTCCGATGGATTACTTTTCAACTGATTAAAGGTGTATAACGAATCCAGTGTCGTCTCAACTGCCTGACGCACTTTCCAATAGGTTCCCCGAGCTTTGACATGTAATTCAGGGAGAAAACAAACCGCTTCCATTGAACCCGTATCGTTAAGCGTTGCAATGGTCTTTTCAATAATCTGGCGATATTGACGTTCATCCAGATCACGTTCTTTACCACATCCAACCAGTAATACCCGTTCACTTAAAACATTCGGAACATGATGGAGCAATAATACCTGACCTGGTTTTCCCTCAAGATCTCCGCGCCGCAGCAACGCACTAATATAACCTTCGCTAATTTTATCTAACTGTTCGGCAACCGGTGAAAGACGGCGAGGTTCGTAAACTCCGGCAACGATGCAAGCGCTGCGCTGTTTTTCCGGACTACCACTTTTGACGCTGAACTCCATGAAGACTCCTACTATCAGATAAACTGCGTTAATATAGCGGACTTGCTAGAATGGTCTTGTTAATATGTCGGATTGAATCTGGACTATTATTCCAATCGAAAAGCAAAATTCGCAAAACAAAGAGTTTATCGTAATCGTTAACTCTTTCCAGTAAAAAACTATGATTTGAAGTGGGCCACAGGTGCTAATTTTTCGATATTTATTCAAAGAGACCATCAAAACCCAGGTTGCTGTAATGGTCGTACTGATGTTAATTTTCATCAGCCAAAAGTTTGTGAGGATCTTAGGGGATGCCGCAGATGGACACATTCCGGGCGCACTAGTTGCCAAACTGTTGCTCCTGAATATTCCTGATTTGGCGGTATTGATCCTTCCAATTAGTTTCTTTATCGGAGTTCTGTTCGCTCACGGACGCTTATACGCTGAAAGTGAAATGTCCGTTTTATTCGCCTGTGGATACAGCCCCAATAAAGTACTGGGGATCACAGCGGCTATCGGAGCGGTCACGCTGGTGCTATCTGCCGGGAACTCACTGTTCTTGACGCCTTATGTGAATTACCTGGAACAACAGGTTATGGCTAATGTCAAAGCAGATAGTGGGATCTCCAGTATTACACCGGGACGATTTGTCGAATTAAATAATCAAGCGGTAGCCTTCGTTGAAAAAATGTCCTCGGAAGGCACCCATATGGAAAAAGTTTTTGTGGCCCATAGTCCAGCTAAAATCGGCCAGCGCCCTTCAGTCGTCATGTCTCAAGCAGGCAATTTAGAAGATGATAGCGATGGCTCTCAGTGGCTGGATTTGACCAAAGGAACCCGCTATGAGGGGGATCTCAATCGACTTGATTTTAGGGTACTCCATTTTGGTCACTATAAAGTCCAATTACGGGATCGCACTGAAGCCGTTGCTCGAGGAAAAATCCGCTCTCTTCCCACTCGGGAACTTATCGGCAGCCACGATAATGACCGTATTGCTGAGTTACAGTGGCGACTCGCAATGCCCATTTCGATCATTATGTTAATTCTATTGGTGGTTCCATTAGCCAGCGTCAATCCAAGGCAAGGCCGTTATGCCAAACTATTCCCCGCGATCATGCTCTATTTGAGTTACTACCTATTAATGAGTGCCGCACGCTCTTCCATTGAAGATGGACATTTGCCTTGGTATGTTGCCATGTGGCTGGTCCATCTACTCATGCTGGCCATCGGTGGTGGCTTTTATTTCGTTAAAAGTGAAAAGTTCTTATTCATCAAAGCTGTCATGAAGGGAGATCGCCGTGTTTCGGATTATTGATTGGTATGTTGGTCGTACAATTTTGATGACCAGCATGTTGGTGCTGATCACATTGCAAGGATTAAGCGCCATTATCAAATTCGTCGATCAACTGGGCGATGTCGGCAAAGGCAACTATCAAATCCTCGATGCTTTATGGTATGTCATTTTATCGATCCCGAAAGAGCTGGAACTTTTCTTCCCAATGGCGGCCCTGTTGGGTTCTCTCATTGGGTTAGGAAATTTAGCCACCAGCAGTGAACTCGTGATCATGCAATCGGTAGGTTTATCTAAAGGGAATATCGCCAATGCCGTGATTAAAACAGCAGTTCCCATGATGATCATTATGATGCTATTAGGAGAATTCATCGCACCGAAAGCCGAAATGATGGCGACATCCATGCGCACAGCCAAAAAATCAGGCGAAGCCATGATCGCTGTACAAAATAGTGTCTGGGCTAAAGATAAAGGCAGTTTCGTAAATATAGGTCAGGTACGTAATGGCAGCGAATTAAGAAATGTAACCGTCTATTATTTCGATCAAAATAACAGTCTCTATCAAGTATTACAGGCACCGCTGGCACACTATGATAACGGCAGTTGGATGATGACCGATGCCAATATGACACTATTTAGTGATGCGAAAATACAACGTCAGGAACTCGGGCAATACCGCTGGTATTCATCACTGACCCCTGACAAATTAGGCGTGGTTGTGGTTTCACCACTCAACCTCCCGATTTCCGGGCTTTATTCATATATCAATTATCTAAAACAAAACCATCAAGATCCATCCCCTTATCAGCTAGCTATGTGGCGAAAAATCATGATGCCATTTACAGTCGTCATTATGATGCTCTTAGCCCTATCCTATATTTTTGGCCCTTTACGAAGCGTCAGTATGGGAGCACGACTCATCATGGGGATCATCACCGGCTTTGGATTCTACGTTCTCAACCAAGTGCTGGCATCACTCAGTCTGGTTTATAAACTCCCCCCAGTGATTGGGGCCGTTGGACCCAGTATTTTATTCTTTATCCTAGCCCTCTATATGATTAACCGACGACGGAGCTAGGGGCTGTTGTTCCTTTGTGGCTAATTTTTATTCAAATTAAACGCATTTTGAACGGTATCGCGCCCCGTTCAGAATGCTCTATTTGACCCCGCAGGGCAGCCTCTGAGCTTGATTTATTCAGCGTTAAGCGTCATTTGTCGAAAATGACTACTCGGCACAACGCCTGCCTTACCTCAATCAAACTTAGATTGCTGTAAACTAATCACAAAAGTTCAACATTTTCTAAGATCAATCACCTCACATTTGGCCCAGTGATCTTGGAATGCCAGATGCTGGGCCGGATCAAAGAGTACCGTAAAATTTCCCAAGCCAAATATGGATGTAAATAACCGAATTAATGCCTGTGTGATCGAAATATTAGAACCATCAACATTCTGGACGCGCATCTTCAACCAACGCATCGCCAGTGTTTGCCCGCGATAACTCCAACCATAAACAAAATAAACAATCAGGATCGCCCAAACCAAGAGCTGATAAATAGATTGCTCTGTGACATATTGTTCCAGAGACGATTCAATATGCAGTATCCCCAGTTGATTCAAGATCCAAGCACCGCCAAAAACAATCGCTGAAAATATCAGCTCCAACGCAATGACCAATAAAGTGTCTGCAATAAAGGCCAATATCCGCCGCATAAAACCGACTCGATCAGGCAACTCAGGAATTGCGTTTTTCATATGTAATCCATGTTCATTTTTCAAAAGAAGGCCATTTTAAGGATGAATTGATGAAGAAGAAACCATGAATGAACATATCTTAATCAAACGAATAAAAAATTACGCTTTTCCGACAATTTTTACTTGCTTATCGATAATTGCTCCTTATAATTCACCCCACTTAACCACTTCGGTGGTTGGTAACAAGATGTGCCAGTGTGGTGAAATTGGTAGACACGACGGATTCAAAATCCGTTGCCTTTGCGGGCGTGGCGGTTCAAGTCCGCCCACTGGTACCATTTATAGAACCGACATTCGTCGGTTTTTTGTATCTAAATATCCCATCCTCACCATCGCATCCTACCGGTTTAAGCAAAAGCTAAAACGGTCCTAATCCTTTAGCTCTATCCACCGCCTTAGGCAAAACCCGCTTAATCATGAAGCGAGTCTGACAACTACGTCATGTCACATGCCAAGCGCGTTTTATTTGCAAAAATTCAGCGATCAAAGCTCGATACAACGCTTACTAATGGATCACCCACAGTTTAATGACAATCAGCGCTATAAACGCTGTTGGCAAGGTTAAAAACGTTAATCCAGCCACCGCATTGACCGGACCTTTATAACGCGTAGCAAAAATATAATTCAACACAGCAACCGGCATCGAACAGGCGATCATCAAATTAGCGGTATGCAGCGCCGATAAATGAAGTAACCAGGCGGCAGTCCATCCCATTCCCAAACCGATAGCAGGACGATATATCGCCAATACCATTAACTGGCCCCAACGCGCTTCGCGCACCTTCATATGAGCCAAAGATCGCCCCAGCATCAACAGCATAATCGGAACGGTAATCGCCCCCAACAGCTCAAAGGCCTGTAATAGAAAGTCGGGGATTGGCACATGCAAGCCCAGTAACAATCCTCCACACAACAACGCCAATACCGGTGGATTGGCAAACAATCGTTTCGGAGCCAAACTGCCGGACATCAGACCAATCCCCAGCGTAAAATGGCTAATTTCAATAATAGAGGAAATAATCACCGCACCAGCCAAACCTTGCTCACCTAACAGCGAATAAGCGATCGGGATCCCTAAATTTCCCGTATTAGGATTCACCAAAACCGGCAAATAGAAACGGACATTCAGCCGCATCACTTTAATGACGATCACCGAAACGCCGATCATAGCCACCAGCGTTAGCGCACTAGCAGCAATGAGTTTTCCCATTCCCATAAAATCCAGATGCTCCCCCAGCATCGAATGCAACAACAGGCAGGGCATACCGACATTCACAATTAAGCGGGGTAAATTCGGATCCTCTAGATAGTGAGTTCGCTGACTTAAAAATGCCCCCAATATCGCAATGAGAAAAACGGGCATAATGGCAGAGATGAAAGCAATAAACATAATATCCTTTCAAATAGAGAGTGTTAGGAAAGTAAAAGCCCAACGAATGAGCGACTACGATGCATGTCCGTCCCAATCAGACCGGAAGGATATAACAGGATCGGCGCCTGCCATATTAGGTATAAATGCCGTTGAATTCTATAGACTATTGAGCTTTGTCTGTTATTTTTCAGTCCTCTTGGTGTCGAGGCGTGTTTAGGATTAAATTAAATAAGAAAACAAATAGCTATACGCTCCATAGTTAAAAAAAATTAAACAGACTTACTAAAAACTCTCGACATACAAACCCTGCATAAAGTGGCAAGCTAAACGCAATCAAACGAACAAGAATTCACGAAAGGAGAAATATCATGATTGCAATTACAGGTGCTACAGGTCAACTGGGACAATTCGTCATTAAACATCTTCTAAAACGTACGAGCGCACATAATATCGTTGCCTTAGCACGTAACGTAGATAAAGCCGCCGCATTTACAGCTCAAGGCATTGAAGTCCGTCAGGCCGATTATACACAACCACAAACATTAGTCACCGCGCTCCAAGGCGTCACCAAACTACTGCTCATCTCTTCAAGTGAAGTTGGCAAACGGGCCATTCAACATAAAAATGTCATTGATGCAGCCAAAGAAGCAGGAGTTGAACTGATTGCCTACACCAGCTTGTTAAAAGCCGATAGTTCACCACTGGCATTAGCTGAAGAACATATTGAAACTGAAGCTTATTTAAAACAAGTGAATATCCCTTACGTGTTACTGCGTAATGGTTGGTACACCGAAAACTATCTGGCCAGTATGGCTCCAGCAATTGAAACTGGTCAATTTATCGGTGCGGCTCAAGATGGCAAAATCAGTTCTTCGGCCCGAGAAGACTATGCAGAAGCCGCCGCTGCGGTACTCACCAGTACCGCGCCTCAGGCCGGGAAAGTTTATGAGCTAGCCGGAGATGAAAGCTATACCTTAACCGAATTAGCCGCACTGATTAGCGAAGCTTCAGGAAAACCAGTGACATATCATAATCTAGCGGAAGCTGATTTTATTAAAGCACTTGAAGGGGCCGGCTTACCAACCCCCCTAGCAGCCATGCTCGCCAATTCAGACAACGGAGCCTCTCAAGGGGGATTATTCGACGATAGCCATACTCTGAGCGCTCTAATCGGTCACCCGACCACACCGCTTAAAGAACTGGTATTCAAGCACTAACTATCTGACCAAAATTTAAGCGTATTTCATCCGATAATCGTGATTCCTATTGTATCGATACCGCGATTATCGGATTTTAAATACAATTCAACTTAAGAGAAACAACACCGCTTCGCTAAAAAGATACGGCCATCACACTGTCTTTTATCGATGGGTTAGGCCAAAATATTTAACAACCAAACGCATCATTTGCCAGAGCGATAACGTTAATGATAGGTTCTTCACCAGAGTGAACCCGTTTGATCGCTTTCACCGCATCAGCCACCCGATCCCCCTGACAACGGACATCGATCCGAACCTCATGGGAAAAATTAATCTGATTTTTCTCACCATTGACCGGATGAGCATGTTCATTAGGACGACAAAAACAAGAAACCTTTGCAACGGCAATCACACTATCATAATTGCCTACAATACCCGCCCCCACAAAATTTAAAGCATCCCGAATCGCAATCACTTCAGTCTCTGGCGCATAAATTTCTAATTTATATTCCATAAATTCTCTGAATACCTCTTTTTGCAAGTCAACTCTAACCGCCATCAAGCCGCATAAAAAACAACGCTTAACGCATTCAATCGGTCAAATGTACATAGTGTACAGCTTACGATTGTCAACTTTTGTTTGAAAAAAACAAGAACGGATCTCCAAATGAACCATCACATCAAATCTGTCTGGAGCCGTTTTATACGATTCAAGCGTTGAATCACAACATTACATGTTCCAGCCCCCACGACTCAGTATCAGAATACGGAAATTTCCCGAACCATATTCAGATGATGCCAAACCAACGCCGTGGAGATACCCTACGAAAACCACCCGACGCTAGGAGCTGTTGACCTTCCATAGTTGAATTTTGTTCAAATTAAATCCATTTTGAACAAGACGCGGTCGGTGACGCTGAATAAGTTAAGCGAACAGTCTGCAACAATTCCGCTCTCACAAATAGATATGAATCAATCAAAACAGAAAGTCATCAAAACTATCGACCCACTAAACACCCAAATAAACCGAAAATAATCGTTATCGCCGACTTATCTATGATCAAAAAAACTAGATTTCCATATCATGATCTATGTTTTAGATTCATGCATAAAAACCAACATTTCAAAATATAATCACAGCTTCACATGATAAATATATCTTAAAAAATACGGATTCCTGATTATTCCCATAAATTGTAAATGTGATCAAACTATCGTGTTAACAGTACGTTATGTTCATCACTCCAAGCTAATTTCCAGCAACCAATCAATAAAACAATACTCGAATATGCATTGACAGCATTCTAAATACGCGTATAAATTGAACAATTCGCTATATATAAAAAAATATAACGCATGAGACATTCATCATCATCTAACCGCTATGATCACCATTAATATCCAGAAACAATTAGGAACAGCTCATATTCAGGCTGATATGCAGATCCCTGAACACAGCATTACGGCCATATATGGTCATTCTGGAGCTGGGAAAACTAGCATCATTAATATGTTGGCCGGTTTACTCAAGCCAGATTTAGGATCTATTGTGATGCAACAGCGGACACTGTTTGATTCCGAAAAACGGATTAATTTACCTCCGGAACAACGTCAAATCGGCTATATTTTTCAGGATAAGCGTCTTTTCAATTTTATGTCGGTCAAACGAAATCTGCTCTTTTCAGGGAAGACCAGCTACCACTCCCCCCAGTTTAATAATATCGTCGAGTTATTAGGATTAAGTAAACTACTCAACCGCGCTCCTGGCTCACTTTCAGGCGGGGAAGCCC
Source organism: Celerinatantimonas marina (assembly GCF_046054165.1). Taxonomy (NCBI): domain Bacteria; kingdom Pseudomonadati; phylum Pseudomonadota; class Gammaproteobacteria; family Celerinatantimonadaceae; genus Celerinatantimonas; species Celerinatantimonas marina. Next base: position 100,443 of record NZ_JBFNXK010000002.1, read on the forward strand.
AGCGCGTAGCCATCGGCCGGGCCCTGTTATCGAATCCTAAACTATTACTGCTCGATGAACCGATGTCGTTTCTAGATGCACAGCGAAAACAAGAACTCATGGCTCATCTGGAACGTATCCCTCAATTACTCAACGTTAGCCTAATTTTAGTGACTCACGCCGCCGATGAAATCGAGCGACTCGCCTCTCAAATTTATCTGATCGAGAACGGCAAAGTGAGCCCCAGCGAAACGTTACCCATGTATGCCTAATTATCTCATTCCACTTTTTCAGCTAAGGACACAGCGATGAAAATTCGGTTATTATCATTACTTCTAGCCCCTATTTTGCTCTGGCTCAATGAGTCGGCCAGCGCGGCCCAAATCACATTAACCGCCGGAGCTGGGTACCGACAACTCGTCATGGATATTGCTCAAACTTGTAAACGTCAGGATAACTTGGATATTCAAACTTCGTTTGGCAATTTCGGCCAAATGAAAGCCCAAATTCAAACTACTGGGCAAATTCAGGCCGTGATTTCAGCCAAAAGCTTTTTTACCGGCCATCATATTGCCGTTGCCAACTATGATCCTCTGGGGCGAGGAACCTTAGTACTGGCTTGGCGAAAAGGATTATCGCTCTCACAGCCTAAAGATATTTTGCAGCCAGCCATCAAACGAATCGCCATTCCGCATCTTAAAAAAGCACTCTATGGCCGTGCCGGATGGCAATATCTACAAAGTGTTCATATGGAATCAGTGAAAAATAAACTGTATATGGTTTCGACTGTACCCCAGGTCACCTCCTATCTTGTCACTGGAGAAGTCGATGCTGGTTTTTCAAATCAGACCGATATTCAGAAAGTTAAGGATAAAATCGGTGGCTATATTCCCCTCACTTCAGGCTATCGCCCCATTGAAATCGTATCCGCCATTTTGCAAGGACAACCCCAAACCGAAGCGATCCGACTCTATCGGCATTGCATTCAATCGGATGCGGTGAAAGCCATTGTGAAAAAACACGGATTATAATGCTGACTCTAAGTGACCTCTTCAACGATCCAAGCCTTATCAAGCCTATCATCTTGACGGCCAAAACCTGTGTCGTCGCTTTGATATTGCTTTGTATTTTTGGTGTCACCCTCAGCTACCTACTCGCCACTCGCAAAAATCTAATGACCGGAATACTTGATTTTATCATCACCCTCCCTCTGGTTTTTCCACCCATTGGGACCGGTTTTATTCTACTGGTCGTCTTGGGACGAAATGGCTTACTCGGCCAAATAGGACTCCATCCGGATATTATTTTTACTGAAAAGGCCGTCTTTCTGGCGGCTTTTATTGCTGGACTGCCCCTTGTTATTAAACCCTTGCAATCAGCCATGGAACGGGACGTATTTAAATTAGCAGAAGCCTCTCGAACACTTGGCAAGAACGAATTTAAAACATTTTTGCTGGTCATTATCCCATCCGTAAAACGACCACTGGGAGCCGGACTCATTCTGGCAGCGGCTCGTTCCTTGGGAGAAGTGGGGATCACACTCATTATTGGAGGTAATTTACAGGGACGGACCAATACTATCTCATTAGAAATTTATAATGCGGTCATGGATGCTGATTTTCATCGGGCTTCTATTCTTTGTTTGATACTGGGTGTTATCTCATTAGTTATTTTTTTACTATTGAGAAAAATGTCGGCCATAAGTTCATGATGGGCAAACAGATTGAATGAAACAGCCAAGCGCTTAAAACCTCGAAGACCATAATTCAATATTTATAACGCACGATATCTGTCAATGATAAGTACAAAAGCTGCCATAACAGATCCTCTGCGATTAGGAACAAAAGGTAACAATATGTTTATTTCAAATACACTGATTGACCAACTCATCCGTGAGGACATGCCTTACAGTGATTTAACAACTGATGTCATGGGCATTGCCAATGAGCCAGCCATGATGGAATTTAGTGCCAGATATGCATGTACGCTGGCAGGGTTGGATGAAGCTACGGCGATACTGCGCCAACTGGGCGCAACCGTTGAATGTTTGGCCGATAATGGGATGACCGTCGCCGCTGGTACCCCAATTTTGCAAGCCTTTGGATCGGCCGGTGTTTTACATGCAGGTTGGAAAGTGGCTCAAAACCTAATGGAACACGCCGTAGGTATTGCAACCCGAACCCATGAAATGGTCAGCCGAGGCCGCCAAATCAATCCTAACTTAGTCATTGCCTGTACCCGTAAATGTGTTCCGGGGGCTAAAACGCTCAGTATGAATGCCGTACAAGCCGGAGGAGGAACACCTCATCGGTTGGGCCTTTCTGAAAGCTTTTTACTTTTTGAAAATCATTCCACTTTCTTCAATGATGAAGCTTCGCTGTTTAAAGCATTGAAATCAGCCGTGGATATGCAGCCAGAACGCAAATTAGTAGTCGAATGTGAAGATTTGGCCTATGCCATTAAAGTGGCAGAATGCGGAGTGGGAGTCATCCAGTTTGACAAAATCTCTCCGGCTCAATTGCAGGATTGGGTACCTCAGCTCAAAGCCCGCTTTCCCCATTTAGCAATTGCAGCAGCCGGTGGGATCAATATCGAATCCATCTCCAAATATGCCGCCACAGGAATCGATGTGGCTGTCACCTCATTTGTCTATACCGGAAATCCGATGGATATTGCCGTAAAAATCAAACGCCGTAACTAACGAATAGCTCGACGTCATGCCCTTCTAATCCCACACAGATGCGTCTATTCATGAGATCAGACGCATCGATTACAAGTCTCACTTAAGTTGACTTGCGCCGCCTATAAATCACGCCTAAACGATATCAGCCATGAACTATTCCCAGCACAATCATAGATAAAAGACTTATCACGATGATCCCTGAGAGTATCGTTCCTAATATTGGGAAAATCTTTTTTCGATCTCGCTGGAGCAGACCAGCAATCCCCAGCCCTAAAGCAACTAAATTCATCAATAATGGGACAATAGATAAAAAACTGATCAATAAAATACCAGTAGATAGTGCACTGCGATGTGCAGCAACCGCAGTGGTCATGATCCCTAGAAGAAACATTAAAAAAAAGATAAATAACAGCGATATAATACTAATAACAAAAGCAGCGATCCCAACGCCAGAGTGTTTTTGTACAGTCATGGTTAATCTTTAATCATCCCAATTAAAATATTCATATCTACCCCTTATGTTTGAGGCTATGTGCTATCGCACTTAAGGCCCAAAATCATTCAGCAACATGCGCCCAGCCCTCTCTAAATAGGCAACGTGCATATCTAATAACAAGTGACTATCCGATTAAAGCCAGTAACATGGTAATCAACAGTGCGACCACAGAAAAAACGGTTCCGAGAATCGCAAAAATTTTATTTCGATCTCGTTGACACAATCCAGCGATTCCCAGCCCCAACGCGACTAACTCTGAAAAAATAAAAATAATCACAAATAAACCAATCAGTATCAGTGCGCCTGAATGCCTATCTAATCCCCCTGGAACTAATGTACTTACAACACCGGCAATTAGAATAAATAAAAATGAAAAAACAGCCGTAACGATACTAATAATAAATGAAGCAATCCCGACTCCAGAATGTTTCTGATCTGACATATGGACCTTAATTTGAATCAATTAAATTATTTTTGAACAATAGCATGAAAAGATAATTTTTATCTATTATGACTAACAATCGTTCATGACATGTTTTTTTCATAATGATGACGTGACCACGACTAAATAGCTCCCTGAGCTTTAACCATAAACATCACCGAAGTTAAGATTTCAACATCACATACATACCTATTTCATAGCGATCTGTGGCATAAGGAATTTCATCAATAATTTCGAACTGATAGCGCTGATAAAATCTCTGTGCCGATTGGTTTGATTTTAATACATCCAACCAAATATAGGGGCTTTCCAGCTCAGCGGCTAATTGTAGTACTCGCTCCATCAACGCAGCTCCGAGTCGCTGACCGGTTCCAGATTTTCGAAGGTAAATTTTTTGTAACTCAATTCCGGAGTCGACGTGAGGGGCTAAAAGGGTATTTAGATTTAATTTTACAAACCCCATGAGAACTTGATCTTGAAACGCTAAAAGATAACGATGTTTTTCTGGAGAGTTAATATCTTGAATGACTTGTTCTTGGGTAAAGTCTGCATCTAGAAAAACATCGATATTATTCCAGAGTTCACCGAAATGTTCTTTATAGGTTTGCCGACCTAATAACAAAATATTTTGAACATCTTGCAACGTTGCAGAGCGAATTTTAGGGCCCATAACTTAACTCTCACTCAGAAGTGATCGGATATGACAAAAAATTTGCAAATAAGCAGACTCAATTCAGTATGTTTTAAACCCAACCCATGGGATGAAGCGTCGTAAATAAAACAATTGTTTCCCTATTTAATAAACAAAATAAATAGGGAAACATGAACGAAATAACAGTCTTATTCAGCCGCAAATGATTGGAGTGCTTCGCCACTCAAACGATAAATAATCCATTCGTCCTGAGGTTTTGCACCAATCGATTTATAAAAATCGATCGCCGGTTCATTCCAGTCTAAAACACACCATTCAAATCGTCCGCAACCCCGAGCGACCGCAATCTGAGCCAGATGCTTTAAAATAGCCTTACCGGCACCAATCTTCCGATACTCAGGAGCGACGTATAGATCTTCTAAATACAATCCATTTTTACCCAGCCATGTTGAATAATTATAAAAATAAACCCCATAACCCACCGATTCACCATCGACCAGACACATCACAGCATGAGCTGTAGCATCATCACCAAACAGACTCTGTTCTATGTCTTCTACACTCGCTTTCACTTCATGTGGCAATTTTTCGTAAAGCGCCAAATCTGAAATAAATCTTAAAATGGTAGGGGCATCGGCTATTGTCGCCGCTCTGAGCTGAATATTCATCGAAATCCTGTTGCCGTATCAATTGGTTGGCTATCATATCGTAATTAGCAACTTATTGAATAGACTTAACCCAAGTATTGTCTTTTTCGGGATCTGAAAGAGAGATAACTCACATTTATGCAGCCATCCAATACCACAATGCAATAAAAAGGCTCTGTGGCGATCATTCTCTCGCACACAGAGCCTTTATCGATTCTGTTGTTTTAAAAATGCTTATTTCGTATCAAATACCGCGAGTTGCTGTCCATCTTTCACCAGCAGTTTTGCGGCTCGCTGCACAACGGCGTCCAGCGGACACAGCGTTCCAACCTCGGTTTGTTCACACCCTTTAAAATTAAAATCTTGATAAAGCAGCGGATGTTGCTTATCTAAAGGGGTAAGCTTGCGCCATTGATCTAAACTACGCGTTTCAAAACGAACCCGAACATATTCTTTCGCACTCTGGCTATTGTGGAAACGCGCCAAGCTCAATGTTCCTCCGGGGGGGATATCATTACTCGGATAACCGTTTAAGCTCCAACTGAATCCTAACATGGTCTGTATCTCAGCAATATTGGAGTCATGACCAAAGAACATCACCAAAGGTCGCTGCAACCTAGCATCGCCGGGATAACGACTATGTAAAGGCGTATTGGCCGTCAGCGCCGATAAAATCTGCCGCATCAGTAATGATCCCGCGTGCGCGGCAAATTCGGGGGTATCTAAAACCAAATTATATTCGGCCGCATGTAACCCCATCAAACTTTTCACGGCATCGGCATCCACGCCATGCCCAAACGCCACATCTTTTATCGCTAAGTTATCGCTATACTGAAGCCGGACCGTCTCGCCAATGGTTGCCCCGACCTTACCCGGCCCTTTCAGCTGCGGTTTCCCGGTGGCTTTAAAGCTGACGCCCCATGGTTTATCTAAAAATTTACAGCTTCCGGGAGCACAAACCGCTTTGCGAATCCGTTCGACATCAGCCTGATAACGTGCTTTCGCCTGTTCAGGTGATCCTATACGCGCCATAATTTGCTGACGCATCACCGCTTTATCGGGATGCATCTGATGCAAATGATATAGTTCAAATAACGGGCCATACTCCGCCTTAACCGAAGGTGGAATAATGCCACACCCCGGGAACATTCCATCAGCCATCGCTTTGGCGGTTGCTTTAATGCGCTGAGATGGACTGGACCAGAAAAAGTATTGATCCGGTTTTGGACAGGAGTCGTTGGAAACAGCCAATCCCTGCTGTTGCCACTGGGATAATAAATACTGCCCCTGTTGCCACATGCCGGTATATCCATGCCCAGTCAAATGGCCATCCGCCACGATAAAATGAGGCCACTGCAACCCCGTTGCCTTGTCTAATTTTTCGGTATCCGTTTGAGGCCGAACCCCATGCCGGCTTAAACTCACAACTTTATCTAACTGCCATGTTGCGCTAGTTTGAGCATAAGCCCCTGGGATCAGCAACCCCAATAAAATCGCGCCGACTTTAAACCTATTTATACGATAATTCATGATCAAACTACCCGCTTAAAATTTATAAGTAAAACCGACTTTATATTCGGTTTGTCGTTTATCCGTATGTTTACTCACAGATACATCTTCAAACACAATATAAGGTGTAAAGGACTTCATGATTTTATATGAGAACTTCAGTTTATTTTCATAATCCTGCTCTTTATTATCAAATAATGTTGCATTGCTATCAAAATAAACAAATGTATAGCCTACTTTAAATTTACCAAATTTCTGGCTGACACCTAAGTCAATACGATGGGTCTTCTTAGTATCTTTATCGGTGGTATAGTCGGTTATTTCATAACGATAACGCCCCGACAGTGATGTACCGCTATCAAAAGAATACCCCAATGTTAAAAATGGCTTATATTTGTACTCATCCCGAGCCCGATCGAGCTTAGTTCCGGGTTCTAAAGAAAAATGCTTTGTGACATCGAATGGATAACTTAAGCCAACTTCGGTTTCATCCCAGCGATCATCCTTAAAGGCAGAACCGGCATCTCCATTACTTTTTTCATGCGGAACAAATGCTAATTTTAATGCTGCTTTTAACCCGAACTTAAATTGGTGAGTAATTTCAAGTTCATCTTTATTCGATTGTTCAACATCTTTATATTTGTGATCATAATTTAATGTTGTTGCGTTAGCATAACTCAAACTGCCTAAGCCAACGACTGCCATAGCGACTAATAGAGATAGTTTCATCATTATTCCTTTAATTGTTAATTAACTAATCAATTGCATGGTAATAACTGCATTAAATGATATTTTAATTAAATTGAATTCAAATTTAGGGCAAACGAAGTCCTCAAAAATAAATTCGACAAAAATAAGTTTATTCTGATTTATTTATATTTTAATTATTGAATACGCTCTAATCTCTCTATATCAAGTTCCTCAATGAATAAAATGAAAAGTCATGCTCCGGAGCGAACCGTTTTTCGCCATACCGGAGGTGCCAGAAACAAATTCTGCTCACCGTGATGCGCATCGCCATCCTTATCCAGTAATTTTGCAATTGCATCCACCATCTGCTCCAGTGGCTGAGCAAAAGTCGTCAACTGATAACCGCCCCAACTCGCTTGTTCAATGTCATCAAAACCAATCACACATAAATCACGAGGGATCGCTAGGCCAAATTCATGACGAGCCACATCAATAAAACCACAGGCCACCAAATCCGTGACACAAAACACACCGTCGGGGCGATGACTTCCCGCGAGTAATTCACGGGCTATCGCAGCCCCTGTCTGATAGGTGGTGGGTCCCGGGCGCAACAGCTGACATTGATTTCCGCTAAGCTCAGCCGCTTCTAAAAATTTACGCTCCCGCAGCACCATACTGGGTGATTGCTCCGATGAAGAAACGACCGTGATCCGCTGACAACCCGCTCGGGTCAACATATGATAAGCATCTGCCATCGTGGTCGTATAATCGATGCCGATATGATCCGCACCTTCAAACTGCCCCATCCGGTTGATCAAAATTACCTGCTGACCACTTTCGAGACATTTTTCCACCAGCGACGCTTGTGGTGTTCCCGAAAGCACAATAGTCGCGGCGGCTCGATAATTCATCGTCTGTTTCAGTGCCGCATCCGCACTTTGCTCACCGCCCGCGGTATTAATGACCATCACTGCTCGCTGCGCCAATTGTAATTTTTGCGTCAGCTGATCGAGTAAACTCGCCTGATAGGGGGCATTTAATTTTCCCCCCAGAATACAAATCGGGCGGCTGGCTTCTTTAGATAAACCACGTGCCAGCATATTCACGTGGTAATTCAGTTGCTCAGCGGCAGCCAAAACTTTGTTCCGAGTCACCGCTGACACACTACTGCCCGGCGTAAATGTCCGGGACACAGCCGAGCGAGAGACCCCGGCTAATTTAGCCACCTCAGCTGCTGTAGCCACTCGCGGCGTTTGATCAGAATGAGCCACCGTGACTCCTTGGGGGCAATTCATCTACCGGGATAGCTTTTAACGCTGAACGCTGTAACGTGCGATGCATCGTTATGGCATTCTGAGCCAATTGGATCAACTCCGGTTTAGGAGTTTCGAACCATTCATCGGGATGCAATTGCCGCTGCTGCCGAACTCGAGCAATCGCAGCATCCAGCGTCGGATAACGTGCCGGACATTCCAGATGAAGAAACAGCGCCACTAAGATAACCGAACGGCTGCGCCCACCCCGACAGTTCACCAACACATTCCCGCGATCCCGGTTCCGATAAGAGGGTTTATCCGGCATCTGCGACAACAAAGCCGAACGCATCAGCTGATAACCGGCATACAGAATTTCTGGTGTATTTCCCGGGCCATCAATTAATCCCAATTTGTAATAACGCACGGCTCCACTGCCATGACGTAGCAAATGCGGTGCAGAGTCTTTACCGCTCTCACTCACCCAATCGATATCGAGATTCACCGCACAGTTAATCACTGTTTTAATCTGATGTTGTGCCAGTAACGCTAAATCTGTCGCTCCCGTCGATCCCCCGATATAAATATCGAGATCCCACCCGGGCAAATCGGATTCAATCAAACTAATCGCCGGACGAGGATAGCCCGCTTTAACCGGTTTTTCTGATAGAGTGAGCGGTTCATTCATCAGCTGAATGGCACTGATCTGCGACAAGGTGCGCGCCAATTTCGGTGCTGCCGCCAACACGGGGCCACCCTCGAAAATCGCATTTGTGTTCTGCGGATAGGTTCCGGTAACTCCTCCGGCTTCTCGAACCAACAATAAACCAGCCAGACAATCCCAGGCATGCATATGCAATTCGATATAACCATCACTGCGCCCTTCGGCGACCCAAGCCAGAGCCAAAGCACCCGAAGCACTACGTCGAACATTCGCACCAGCCTCCAACATCGATTCCATCACCTGCAGATAACGAGTCCGAGGGAGCCGGTTGGACCAACCTAGCTCAAAACTGGCACAATCTAGTCTTTCCGTTGATGCCGCCTGCAACAGTTGGCCGTTTTTATGGGCGTAACCCCCTCTTCGGGCCAAATACAACTCTTGACTCACCGGGTTATAAATTGCCCCCAATTCGGTGACACCATTGAAAACGACTGCAATCGAGATACAAAAATGAGCAATTCCCCGAGCAAAATTAGCGGTACCGTCAATTGGATCAATGACCCATAAAAAATCCGAATGAGTAGTACTAGTCCCACGCTCCTCACCCAATAACTGGTCATTACTAAACTGCTCCGTAATGGCCTGACGGATCTGCTGCTCAACTAGACCATCGGCTTCGGTTAAAAAATCCTGTTTTCCTTTTAAGGTAAAGCTCCCCGCAGGTCGAGATTCAAAGTGCTGCAAGGCACTCTCACCGGCGGCCAAAATAATGGCTTTTAATGCGACTTCGCGCTGTGCTATCTGATAATCGTTCAAGTTTAATTCCTATCGAACTTTATTCATTTCAAAGTTACTGCATGTAACTTAAATTCCAGAGATCTTGCCAGTCCTGACGTTGCTGCCAGTCCGAGCTCGCCGTATCCATATGAAACGGCATCAACTGATTACGGTAGCGGCCGATCCCTGAGGCTTCTTTTGCAGGTAATGAAATATCCGGATTCGTCGACATTTTACCGTCTACCGTTTGTGGCGCGATCCCCTGCTGGGTTAATAAATAATGGATAAACAATTTAGCGGCGGCCGGATGTGCAGAACCTTTAGCAATCACGCCCAGACTTGGATATTTCCAGCCCATAAACGGTTTTAAGCCTGCGCACAATCCGAGTTTCATTCCATCTTTATTTTTACGAAATTTAGCGGTTGATATGAATCCGACAAAATCCTGTTTTGCATCCGGAGCACCAATTGCCGCGGCTGCATTGGTATCAGAATGAGTCAATAACGGCCGGTTCGCTGCCAGTCGCTTCACAAATTCCGCCATGGCACTGTGCTCATGTGTCACGAGTTTCTGACCAAACTGCTGCTGATAAGCATCCCGCATCTGCTGATCATAGTGCGTCGCCATCTGATTAAACCAATCAGTATAAGCCGGTTTACCGGTCGGATCCTGCATCGCAACATGTCCTTTCCATTTAGGCAGCGTCAGTTGCCATAGATTTGTAATCGGACACTGTTGGTGATGCGCCGTGTTATAACTGACTACATTTGGAGCCAGCACGACGGCCAGCGGCTGCTGATAACGCAGTGGGATTTTATGTTGCATATCGGCCGGAACATAACTGACCACGGCACCGGGATTCAGTAGCTGCGTGATCGCCGCTGGCGTATCTTCAAGCAAAGCCACATCGGTCTTCACATTATGCGCTTTGGCTTCTCGACTCATGATCTCAATAATCTGTGGCGCTTTCGCTTTCACACCGACGGCCTTAATCCCATATTTCTCGCTGAATTCTCGAGCCTGTTTCACGATCTTACCGGTCGAGGCATAAACGGTCAGCGCACCTTCCTGTCGGGCTTGCGTTATCAATGTCTGTAAATCATCGCTCGCTCCGTGTGCCGCCGAGCTTCCAAGCAAGACAGCCGTAGCCAGCGTACCTAAACAGAAGTGTCGAGATAAATTCATAGCTTGTTCCTTTTGCTCCAATCATTAAAGAGATGAACGCATCTGATGCGCATGTGGGACGGGTCTGGGAGGTAAAGCGACCACCGCATTGGGGCTCGCTTTCCGGTTTCCCTGATCATCAAAAAAATGCAGTTCCGAAGTCGGTAATCGGCTATAAACTCCCATTCCCACCTGCCACTGCGGGGGTTTACTGGTCGTCATATGCAGCTGATCTTCACCGCTTGTCAGCTCAATAATCCAACTTCCTCCGGTGGGAATGACCGCGGTGACTGTCATGGCAAGCGCATCGCTGCTTGGGGTCTCGGTCAGTTCGATTGCTTCGGGGCGAATCGCGGCCATGGCCGCATCTAATTGGCAAAAGCGCTGATGTAGATGCTGAGTGATCGCCGAACCAGTTTGATCCAACTCGATGGTATTCATCCGGGGATGGCCAATAAATTCAGCAACAAATCGATTCGCGGGTTGCTCATAAATTTCGTTAGGTGTTCCGACCTGCTGCAACTGGCCTTCACTCATCACCGCAATCGTGGTGGCTAACGTCATCGCTTCCCACTGATCATGGCTGACAAAAACGATGGTGGTGCCAAATGTTTCATGAATGCGTCGCAGTTCTGAGCGCATTTCCAAACGCAGTGCCGCATCCAGATTAGATAAGGGTTCATCCAGCAATAAAACCGCCGGATTAATCGCCAACATTCGGGCTAGTGCCACTCGCTGTTGCTGACCACCGGAAAGTTGCGCGGGATAGCGATCTGCATATTGAGCGATACGCAGTTTTTCCATCACTTCCTGACAACGACGCTGCCGCTCGGCCGTCGCTATCTTTTGAATTTTTAAGCCAAACTCAACATTCTGAGCCACACTCATATGTGGCCAAAGTGCATAACTTTGGAAAACTAAGCCAATATGTCGTTTTTCCGGAGGAACAAAGCAGCCTTGAGCAACCGAATCGACCACTTGATCGCCAATAGAAATTTCTCCGCCGCTGATCGATTCGATCCCAGCGATCATGCGCAGAATCGTACTCTTACCACATCCGGAAGGCCCCAACAGACATAAAAACTCACCATCATCAACTTGTAAACTCAACGGTTTTACCGCTGGCTGAGCCGCTCCGGCATAGGTTTTCGTCAATTGATTTAAAGTAATAGAAGGCATGTTAATTCTCCAAACCGTCGGCCAGACCGTTGCCGGAAATTTTGCCAATAAGCAGGGTGCCACCCCATGCCAGCAAGGCAATCATCAGCACGACCGCATTGGCAGCTTGATCATAGTTGTAATCGATAAGGCGTAGTGAATAGGTGGTCAGTACATCGGTGGCCGGAATGGCCAACACAATGAATAAACTCACCCCTTTAATCCCGGAGATAAACGGCAGTAAAATGCCGGTCATCAGAGGACCTATCTGGATAGGGATCACAATGCGGATCATCCGGGTCAACCAATTAGCCCCGCTAATCCGAGCCGCTTCTTCACTTTCCTTACCCAATTGAGTCATCGCGACAATTCCGGAACGACTGGCATAAGGCATCTTTTCAGCAATCAGTGCAATCACCAGCAGGATCGGCGTTCCATACAGTGCCGGAACCGGGCCATGTGCCGTTGCAAACAGCGACAGAAAAGCTGCGGCAAAAGCAATCCCCGGGACCAGATAAGGCATAAACGTCACTTGGCGGATAAATGTAGCGACCATTGGGAAAGCACTGCGAGTGACCGCATATCCCACCAGCAAGCCTAAAATACCGGCCGTAATCGACGCAGATCCCACAATGAGCAATGTATTCCAAAGCGCTCGCCAAAAGTCCGGCGTTAACAAAATCCCCGAGTGTATCGCCACCGTTTGGAGGTGATGGCCAATCCAATAATCGAAGGTAAAGTTTGCGGCATTAAAACGGCCCGGCAAAATCATGATGGTCGATAGGAACAGCGTTATCAGCGGGATCACCACTCCGACACTAATGAATCCGGCAGGAAGCAGTGCCGCCACATAACGCCAGCGGCCTAAAGGTTGATGTCGGTTTAGACTCCCTTTTCCCCCAACGGTGATAAAACGTTTCGATTCTCGCATCAGCTTCAGATCAAGCAGCAATGTGATCACCCCCATCAGCATAATCACCACTGCGATCACCGCAGCCACACCGTTCTGACGAGAGTCCAGAGCCCGATAAAGTTGAGTCGAGAGGGTATTAAAATGAACCGGTAATCCCAGAATATACGGAATGGCAAACTCACCGATGCAATCCGCAAAAATAAGCAGTGAAGCCGACATCAATGCCGGGCGCATCAGTGGCAAAATCACCCGCATCGTAATCGTAAATCGAGAAGCCCCCAGCACTCGAGCGCAATCCTCCAGCTGGCTATCAAAGCGTTTTAGTGCATTGCCGACGATTAAAAACACCAGCGGCGTAAAGTGCAGGATTAAGATGATCACCAGAGGCAAGTAGCCATAAGCTAACCAGTTGGGCGTTTCGATCCCAAATCCGGAGAGCCAACTGGGCTGTCCCCCGACCAATGAGTTTTTAAATATCGTTTTCCAGGCCAGCGCAAAGGTCCATGAAGGCAGCATAAACGGTACCACCAGCGCACTGACAAACCATTTGCGGCCAGCAATATTGGTTCGATTGACTAGCCAGGCCAAACTAACCCCGAGGACTAATGTTCCGCAGACCGTCGCCAGCGCAACCGCCAGCGTATTCATCAGAGGCGTCCACAGCAATAGCTGCGACATCCGGGAGATTAACGTACGCCCCAGATAATACCCGGTCCAGCTTCCAGTATCGGCCTGGGTCCGCAAAGCATCGCCACTGTGCACAATGACCGCATCAGATAAAATGGAAATGACAGGTGCTAAGATCAGATAGGCGAACAGCAATACTAATAAGAAGCCCAATAAATTGGCAGGCTCATAGCGCATTCTTGCAAGCGTGTGCTTCAGCCGACTCCATTTACCCGCTTTCGGGGGATAGGTTAAGAATGTCTGCAAAATCGCGTCCTGTGTTCATGATCTAAATTGATTTGATGGACGCATCATAAGAGCCGTTTATGACATTCATATTTCAGATTGCACATATGTGCAAAAATATTTTATGACATTTTTTTAAACCCAATTAACTGATAAAACACATGATTAAATCCAAATGAGCATAAATGGACCTTTCTCAAGTTTAATGAATACTGACAGTCGCCTTTGATACTCTAAAGCACGCCCAGCTAGTATTGATATTTAACTCATTTTAGATATTGATACATATATGCCTCATTGCCAAGAGCCACGTGATCGGAATTTCACTCAAATAATTGAGGTATCAATGAGTTATAGAAAAATAGATTGGAGTCATAACATTGCCGGAACGTCAGGCTCTGACGATTGGCGTTTACCCCTAACTGCATAACTCATATTTATATATCGATTAATTCAGGTAAAATGAATCATGCTACAAGCACTAAAATTATTATGGACTCTTACGGGTACTGTTTATGGGCAAATTTCAGGAATGAAAGATGCTGAAAGAGCCTATGAAGGAATTGTACCATTAGCGAAAAAGGCCCTCCAAAATGGAGCAAGTTTTAATGATCCAGACATTCAGCGAGCCATCCAAGAATTGGAAACATTGCCTCCTTTTGGAGCAAGACGAAACAATTTTCGCAAAGAATATCTCAAAAATAAAAGCGATTTTCTCTCTTTACCAGATGATCCTAGACAGTTAAATATTGGAGTGTGGTGGTGATAAAACCTCGTAACATACGAATAGTTCTATGGGTAATTATAGTATTACTCATGATCAGTATTTCAATTTCATTTAATGAAATAAGAAACACTTTTTCATGGAAGGATGTATATTCAACAATATCTGATATTCTTATATTGTTAACGCTATATTCATATGGATATGAAAAACATTTATTCTCGCCTAGTATTCTGATTTTAATTGCCATTAATTATGTTATTGATTCCATATTAGGTTTATATTTAAATATAACTAAAAATATATTTACAAATATGGAATTATTTACATTTATTGGAACATATATTATATGCGTTCCTTTAGTCTGTATTTTTATCAAAAAATATCATGATTATTTAACATCTAAGTCAATTAAAACTACTATCTAAATTAGAAATATCCACCCTCTACATATAATACAAGCGTTATCCCATCATAAATGGGATAACGTAGACCCATTCAAATTATAATGGTCTCTTGCGAGCATAAGTACCAGCAATACTAAAGATAAACATCGATGGGTTCATTAAAGCTATCGACGCCAATCAAGTCATAAGTGATGTAATGTCACAAATTCTGTTAAATCAGATCGTAAAATAAACTCCAGCTCCGCTTTATTTTCAACGCACGTCTCGGTGAATAGAAATCCAAAAACAGGATATTGGGTATGATCGATCCGCCGCAGTTCCAGAGGATGTTCAAAACGACTCAGCAATTTTTCATAATCAAATGCCGCTATAGCCGCACCATCAATACCGGTTGAATTATCCAGCACGATGATGCTGTACAACTTACCGGCTTTATCTTGCAGAAGGCTCTCCCAATCCGGTCGCTGCTGTGAAAAATAGTAAAGGTAGGGATTAAAACCATAAGCCAGATGGGTCACATCCGCAGTTGTACACCATCCACCGAAGCGCATGGGGTTGACCTCTATCGGCATTAGCCCCCATTGTTCACTCCGCCTCAGCTCGACATGCATCGGGAAATTGCGCACCTGTGTGAACGCATTAATCTGATTTAAGAATTCCGTAAAAGGCTGCCGATAACGCTCAATGATCGCTTTTGATGTCACATACACCCGATCACTGACATCACTATCCGACGCAAACAAATGTTGAAACATCCCGACAATAACGGCCTCGCCGTTCGCATCAAAATAAGCATCAATGGCAAACTCTTCACCTTCAATACATTGTTCAATGATCCAGATACTCTCATTGACTACTTCGGCAGGATATAGCTGCTGACTTTGAGAACTTTCAGCTTGAATAGCAGCTTTTACAGCATTCCAATCGGCAGCCTTCGACACTTTATGAACCCCCAAGCTAAAAAAGCCAACCGCGGGTTTGATCATAAATGGCATCGGCAGAGCCTCGATATCCAGCTGCTCTAATTCAGCCAACGTGATCGCCTTAAAATAAAAGTCTGGGTACATCGGTTGTAATAATGACCGAAATTTAACTTTGTTTTTAAATCGTTCGATTTGCTGCGGCAGAGAGGTCGCCGTTAAGTGCTCTGCGATCCATCCGATGGAATTCTCAGAAATCGTATAAATCAGCTCTGGCTCAGGGGCCGTAGCCCGAGAAATGGCCTGTTCTTCACTGATCCTATTTAATGATTCCGGGAGTTTAAAGGCGTCTAATGCTGCCGTGTCCACCACGGCCAACGAGTTCTTTTGCAGCGTATCGATTAAAAAATCAGAAACATAGGGTTGATCTAAGAAAATCATTTACCAGTATCCTTACCATGATAGAAGAGAGCATATTCAGTACTAGAAGTATTTGAACTATAAATTGTATCGATACAATTTTAAAAAATAACGGTTTTATATTCCTTATCGCTATTTTTTATGCTATCAACAGATTTAAATAAGCACAAAAGGTTTATTGTCACCATGACAATTTCAAGAATAGAGGTTGAAAAACATTCACCCCAAGCGCTTTATAAACAGATCGCTGATCAATTGGCTCAGCAGATCGAACAGGGATTACTGCATCCTAATGAGAAATTGCCGACCCACCGGGCTCTGGCTGACATCTTGCGGGTGACCGTCGGAACGATCACCCGAGCCTATGCTGAAGCAGAACGACGAGGGTTAATCGAAGCCCGAGTTGGGGCCGGGACTTATGTCGTCGATAAACAAAAAGGCTACTGGGAATTTGAATACACGACTGGCGATCCTCAACAGGAGTGCCATTTTGGCTATAACATGCCACCACTGATAGACCAGAGCGATTATTTCAAAAAAGCCATGCAGGCTTTATCCGATACAACATTTTCGCTGGATCAATTTTTAACCTACCAACAACCGGTCGGCATTGAATCGCACCGCCGAATTGTTGCGCAATGGCTCCAGCAACAGGGGCGAGCAATCCAACCCGAACGAATGTTATTTACATCTGGAGTACAACACGGCATTCAGATGGTACTGGATACCTTCACTGATGTAGGCGATACCATCCTGACCGAAAAGCTCACCTATCCGGGACTCTTCAGTTTGGCCAGACATAAAAAATTGACACTCCGAGGCGTTGAAATGGACGATGATGGGATCCTTCCCGAATCGCTCGATGCGGCATGCCAGCACTATCATCCCCGATTGATCTATTTAATTCCCACGCTCCAAAATCCAACGACGGCCATCATGCCTCGCTCCAGACGACTCGAGGTGATTGCGATCTGTAAAAAACACGATGTATTAATTATCGAAGATGATGTCAGTGGATTACTGCCCGATCATCCCCCCGAACCATTCCTCAATCTGGCTCCGGAACAAGTGATCCATCTGGGGGCATTTTCTAAATGCTGTGCACCGGGGTTACGGGTTGGTTATATCCAATCCCCCGCCCGGCTCTATGCTCGTTTGGAAATCGCCTTAAAAAATCACAGTTGGATGATGAGCCCGTTGCTATCTGCGCTGGTCTGTGAACTGATTTGTTCAGGAAGTATGGATCAGATCGTCGCAAATATCCGCCACGAGATCGCAAAGCGCTCTCAGATGGTTCTCGATACACTCCAACCATTTACACCCCATTATCATCCCAATGGACTGCATTTCTGGTTGCCACTTCCCGACAGCTGGCGCTTAAGTGATTTTGTACAAGCGGCTCAAGAGCAAAATGTCATCGTCTCCTCGGCGGAGAATTTCACACTCCCCGCAGGCCATGTGCTCCCGGCGATCCGGATCTCTATCGGGTCAGTGAATGATCCAGAACAGATGCTTAGCGGCATCCGTTGTTTAAAACAGTTGCTAAGCACCCCCCCAATCGGCGATTTCAATGTATAACGAATATCCGAAACCCACCGGTGAATATGATTGACCAAGAGCCATCCAGCTACATGGTCCTACATTTGAACATGAATTTGAATGTGTAATGCCGGGATTAAACCATGCCCGAATATTCACTGTATCCACACCCCCCGGATTCCATTGCATTCCATCCGGGCTACAGGGTCCTACATTTGAACATGAATTTGAATGTGTAGCCCGGCAGCAGCAACGCGTATGCCGGGATAAAAGCATGCCCGAATATTCACTGTTTACCCACCTCCCCGGATTCCATGACATTGCATCCGGGCTACGTGGTCTTGAATGTGGATGTGTAGCCTGGCAGTAACAACGCGAATGCCGGGATTAAACCATGCCCGAATATTCACTGTATCCATCACCCCCCGGATTCCATTGCATTGCATCCGGGCTACAGGGTCATGAACGTGGATGTGTAGCCCGGCAGCAGCAACACGGATGCCGGGATAAAAGCATGCCCAAATATCCACCGTTTACTCCCCCCCCGGATTCCATGACATTCCATCCGGGCTACAGGGTCATGAACGTGAATGTGTAGCCCGGCAGCAGCGCAGCGAATGCCGGGATTAAAGTATGCCCGAATATTCACTGTTTACCCACCTCCCGGATTCCATGACATTGCATCCGGGCTACGTGGTCTTGAATGTGGATGTGTAGCCTGGCAGTAACAACGCGAATGCCGGGATTAAAGCATGCCTGAATATTCACCGTTTATCCAACTCCCCGGATTCCATGACATTGCATCCGGGCTACAGGGTCTTGAATGTGGATGTGTAGCCCGGCAGCAGCGCAGCGAATGCCGGGAAGAGTCGATCCCCGGGATTAATCGGCCACTGACCAAACAGCAGGATTACCAATAAAGGCCCGCAAAGCATCAAGAAATACAGTGACTCGAGCAGGCGGATGACGTAATGCTCGTAATGCATAAATCCCGGTAGATACAGGGATTTTAGCCGACCAAGGTGAAACTATCGGGGTTAACAGCCCAGCCTGAATATCTTCACCGACCACCCAGTCTGGTAAATAAGCCACGCCCACCCCTGCTATTGCGGCCTGACGCATTCCCTCAAAATCATCACAACCAAATCGAGGGAGCGCCAAACCGTCACCACGACCAGGATGACCTAAAACATCACTCCAGCCGAGCAAATCAGCACCATGCAATTTATCAATGAGGCGATGTTGTTGCATCTCTTCGAACGTTTCAGGAATCCCTGCGACAGCCAGATAATCCGAACTGGCACATAGCACCCTCGTTTGCACTGCAATACGACTCCCTATAAGAGTACTATCGTGCAGATCGCCAATTCGGATCACCAAATCCAATCGGTCTGCCACCGGCTCTGCAAGCCGTTCTGTCAAATCTAGATGAAAACTTAAATCCGGATATTGATGCGCTAACTGCGCCATCACCGGCAGCACATAACGCTTGCCAAAAGTCGGATAACAAGCCAATCGCAGCACCCCGGATACATCCCCTTTCATCGAGGCTAATTCCTGTTGTACATCCACCAGCGAATCGAGGATCTCCCGGGCACGAATCAGCAACGCTTCACCTGCATCGGTCAAAGTCAGGTGCCGAGTTGAGCGTAAAAAGAGGGGCGTATCCAAATGGGCTTCCAATGCATCGATCTGTCGTCCTATGGATGATGGGGAGCGACCTCGTCGGCGTCCGGCTGCGGAGAAGCTACTCTCACGAGCAACATCGACAAACACACCTAAGAATTCTGCGAATTTTTCTGATTGCATCTGTGCGTTTCTTGCAAAGCTGTTGTGGGTAGAAGCTATCTTATCAATAAAGTCCTCCAACCTTAAGATACATCCATCGCCAACGAACACGCTTACAACGAGGACAAAATCATGCAAACATTCACTTA
Source organism: Celerinatantimonas marina (assembly GCF_046054165.1). Classification (NCBI taxonomy): domain Bacteria; kingdom Pseudomonadati; phylum Pseudomonadota; class Gammaproteobacteria; family Celerinatantimonadaceae; genus Celerinatantimonas; species Celerinatantimonas marina. The sequence goes on from NZ_JBFNXK010000002.1 coordinate 120,330, forward strand.
CGATCCACTTTACTTATTCATCAATGGACGCTGGTTAGAGGCCGATAATCGCGATACCGTCGCCGTACTCAATCCGGCCAATGGTCAGTCCTTAGGTCGCCTGCCTCTGGCCACCCAAACAGATCTTGAACACGCCCTTGATGTCGCCGCAAAAAGTTTCGATATCTGGCGCAATACCGTGCCAGCACAGCGGTCAGCCATTTTAAAAAAAGCCGCACAACTGATGAATGAACGCGCCGAACATATCGCTACGTTAATGACTCTAGAAGAAGGCAAACCACTTCACGAAAGCCGAGATGAAGTGTTACGCGCCGCCGAATATTTTGAATGGTTTGCCGAAGAAGCACGCCGCATCGATGGCCGTGTCGTTCCCGCTAATCGCCCCGGGGTCTTGCAATTGGTCAAACGTCAGGCGATTGGTCCAGTGGCAGCCTTTACTCCTTGGAACTTTCCAGCCATCACTCCCGCACGTAAACTTTCAGCAGCATTAGCCGCCGGTTGCAGTGTCATTTTAAAACCTGGAGAAGAAAGCCCAGCTACCGCTTTAGCATTAGCCCGCTGCCTTGATGATGCAGGCTTGCCCAAAGGCGTACTGCAAATTGTTTTCGGCATCCCCGATAGGGTATCTAAACAACTAATCGCTTCTCCGATTATTCGCAAAGTCGCATTCACCGGTTCAATTCCCGTTGGCCGATTACTGTCAGAACGGGCTGCAGCTGGCGTCAAACCGATTACCTTAGAACTGGGTGGTCATGGCCCGGTATTAGTATTTAATGATGCGGATATAGACGCGGCTGCCATCGGCGGAGCTGCCAATCGTTTTCGCGGAACCGGACAAGTCTGTATTTCATCGACCCGATTTTTGATCCAACGCGACGCCTACCAACGCTTTACCGAACAGTTCGTTGCGGCCACCAAGCAACTCGTCATTGGTGATGGTTTAGATGCAGGCACCCAAGTTGGCCCATTAGCCAACGAGCGTCAGCTCGATAAGATGACTGCACTGGTTGAGGATGCGCTAGCTCAGGGGGCAAGCTTGCTCACCGGCGGCCATCGAATCGAACGACCCGGTTATTTTTTTGAACCCACTGTACTTGCCGATGTTCCCATGAGTGCCCGTATCATGCATGAAGAACCATTTGGCCCTATTGCAGTGCTGCGCTCATTTAACACCTTAGAAGATGGTTTAGCCGAAGCCAACCGATTGCCCTATGCACTTTCAGCCTATGCATTTACCCGTGATGCCCGAACAGCCCAGGATCTTGGCGATGGTTTAGAGGCGGGCATGATCGGTATTAACCAATATCGCATCATCGCCACCGAACTTCCCTTTGGTGGCATGAAAGAAAGTGGCTACGGTTCTGAAGGGGGTGTGGAAGGGATCCATCACTACCTAACCAACAAATTTATTAGCCAAATCTAACTTTTAACCCAATTTTACTGATTTAAATTTGAGGAACGAATGATGAAACCGATCGATTTTACTAGCCCTCGAGCAGCCGCTCGCCCATTTACGCCGAAACTATCGGACTTTGTTGAACAGCCTTTATATTCAGATGTCTGGACTGATGCCGATTTACCCCCTCGAGATCGCAGCCTGATCACCATCGCCTGCCTGATCGCTTTAAATCATGCCAACGAACTGCCCGCACACCTGCGCCGTGGCATCGAAAACGGGCTAAACCAAACAGAAATTAGTGCAGTGATTACCCACTTAGCCTTTTATGCCGGATTTCCAGCAGCCATCACCGCATCAGCCTACGCCCATGCAACATTTAACGATAACGACGAGCAATAAATGACGTGACCGGCGACCACGGTCGCCGGTAAACCCACAATACAAAATTGAAGGATATAACCATGAAAGCAATTACATTTGAACAATTTGGCCCGAGCGACGTTTTAAACTTAACAGAAGTCGCAAACCCAGAACTTCGCCCCGATGATCTATTGGTCCGAACTCGTGCAGCAGGCGTCAACCGGGCGGACTTAACATTACGCCGCGGAGGATACGGCCGCCCCGACTTTGGAGATTCCAGTATTATGGGACTTGAAATCGCTGGCGATGTGATCGCCATCGGCAGCCATGTGACAGGTTTTAACATCGGCGATCGAGTCATGGGTATTGTGGGCGGCGGTGCTTATGCTGAACAAGCTCGTATTGATTATCGAATGGCCATGCCGATCCCTGAAAGCATGGACTATATTCACGCGGCCGCCATCACCGAAGTGTTTGTCACCGCTCACGAAGCATTAATTCATTTAGGAAAACTCAATGCAGATGAAACAGTATTGATCCACGCCGGAGCCGGTGGGGTCGGCGGCGCAGCGGTACAACTAGCCAGTGCCACCGGAGCCACAGTTATCACAACAGCGAAGGGATCCGCACACGACCTGGTCCGACGCATGGGGGCCGATTATGCTATCGACTATGAACATGAAGACTTTGCTGAAGTGATTAACAAACTTACCGATAATCGCGGCGTTGACTTGATCCTCGATTTTATTGGTGCCCCCTACTTTGAACGCAATGTCAATGCACTCAATTTTGGTGGACGATTGGTTCAAATTGGCATTATGGGCGGCGTAGAAAATGCGAAAATTCCATTGGAGCGTGTACTCTACCGCCACTTGCAAATTCTGGGAACAGTGATGAAATCACGTTCACAAGACGTTAAACATGCAATGTCACAACGCTTTAAACAGCGCTGGCTGGCTCATTTTGGAGAAGCAGGACTCAACCCAATTATCGATAGTGTTTTCCCATTAAAAGATGCCTGTGCAGCCCACCAACGCATGGAAGATGGCTTAAACGTCGGGAAAATCATATTAACGATGTAATCGTGTTCTCAATAGGCGCAGCCCGGCGACACCTTTGCGCTGCCGGGAACTGCCCAAAACATTTAAGCGCATATAAACAACCTAAGATGGGAAAAATCAGGCAAAATGCATTGTATTTCCCACAGCTAAAATCCGATTTTGCATGTTCAAGGCCATGTACGTCTTTAGCATTCATATGACTTAAGCACGTCAAAAGGTCATCATAAGGTTGTGTGTTGAGTCTTTAACTCACAGAGATCATGTTCATCACTCATTTTGAGTTAATCCCGCGTCATCGCGGAGCTGGAATGTAGATGAGTGCCCCTAGGTAGCCAAAATTTCTATTGATAGAGGGAAACAGCCATGAAACAGCAATTTATTCTGATGTCTGACTATAATCAGTGGATGAATAATTCATTTTTTTCACATCTTGCCAAAATGAATGACAATGATATCTACGGTGATAAAAAAGCATTTTGGGGCTCGGCTTTTAATACCGTGAGTCATATTTTTACCTGTGACTTGCTCTGGCTGAATCGTTTTAAAGAGGTGGAAAGCGACTTCAATTTATCTGAAGCACTGCTGCATTTCCCGAATCCGAAATCGAATCAAGAACATTGTTTCAGCACGCTAGCTGAATTGCACCAACATAGAATCGCTCTGGATGCGGTCATTATTGCTTGGGTTAAAACGATCACCGCCAGTGAACTGACGAAGCCCCTCATCTATCAAAACACGGCCGGTAAAAAGTTCAGCGAACCTTTTGCATCCGTCCTTTTGCATTTTTTTAATCATCAAACTCATCACCGAGGACAGGTATCCACCTTAATCAGCCAAAGTGGGGATAATTCATATTGCAGCGATTTAATAGTGCGCATGCGTGAACTGACATAATCCCTGTTGTTTAGGACAACTTAATAAGAAGGATCTTATGAAAAGCTCAATGATGACTTTATGCCTGGCATTCGGAGTTATCGGATGCCAATCCCAAATGCCCGAAGAAAACCAACGCCACAGGGCACCAGCCATCCCCACAAGCCAAGCCAATATGCAAACACCGTTTGACTTAAATGAGCTCATCAAGCAGGCCCGAAGCAGCCAATGTGTAGCCATCCCCGTGCCCGGGCGAGGAGATTACCCCAAAGGTTGGTTCAACGGCATGATCCTAGCCTTTGCTCGTTCAAGCTGCCGAGGAATCACCGCAGCCAATGGAGACATCATCTACTCCAGCATGGTCGGAGCTGTCACGGCCGATGAAACCTTGGGACGCCTCACTCCAAACAATATCAATCAACAAACATACACAAAATCTTATAACAAAGAACTGGCCCCCTATTCAGCGGCCAATCAGCCATCTGGCCAAAACCTACTCTACTTGCCCGTTTATCAAGGCTTAGCGCTAAACACCGAAAATAAACGGCTGGAAGTGCTGTATTCACTGCTTCTCACACTGGGCATGCGTGAATCGAGCGGAGGCATAGATAACGGGATTGATCCTAATGCTGCGTATTATTCAAGATGCATGCGCAAAACTCCCGGACAATGCGAAGCTGGCTCATTGCAGGCCTCTCAGGATTCATCGATATCCCTGAAAATGCAAAAACTGTACTCAGCATTGGCCAGCCAATACTGGATGGCTTTATCCAAAAATTATCAGTCGGCATGCCATTGGAATACTTTCAACGAGGGCATTAGCAATAGAGTAGAAGATCCGATCATGCAAAGTGAAACCCTGCGCAAATTCAACAATAAATATAGCGATTTTCGTAACCTGATGATTGGATGCCCAATGGCTAATGTAGAATACAATGCTATGCTACTCCGACAAACCTACGCACACCACGGGCCAATTAAGCGTTTCGAAGCACCATTGAACGGCGCCTGCATTGATATGTTTGCCGATATTCACGCCTTGATAGAAAAACACGCAGCCGCTATCTGTGATGCGGTTCAGATCCCGTCACCGTAGGCCCCCTACATGGTCATAAATTTGAACATGAATTTGAATGTGTAGCCCGGCAGCAGCGCAGCGGATGCCGGGACCAACCAATGCCAAATATTCACCGCTTATCCAACACTGCCCCGGATTCCATGGCATTCCATCCGGGCTACGTGATCCTAAATTTGAACATGAATTTGAATGTGTAGCCCGGCAGCAGTGCAGCGGATGCCGGGATAAAAGCATGCCCAAATATTCACTGTTTACCCACCTCCCCGGATTCCATGACATTCCATCCAGACTACGTGATCCTAAATTTGAATGTGTAGCCCGGCAGCAGCGCAGCGAATGCCGGGGCCAACCCATGCCAAATATTCACCGTTTATCCAACACCGCCCCGGATTCCATGACATTCCATCCGGCCACATGGTAATACATTTGAATATGTAGCCCGGCAGCAGCGCAGCGAATGCCGGGGCCAATCAATGCCGAATATTTACCGCTTTCCCAACACCGCCCCGGATCCCATGATATTCCATCCGGCCACATGGCCTTGTGGATATGTAGCCCGGCAGCAGCTCAGCGGATGCCGGGACCAACCAATGCCAATATTCACCGCTTATCCAACACTGCCCCGGATTCCATGGCATTCCATCCGGGCTACATGGCCTTGTGGATATGTAGCCCGGCAGCAGCAACGCGGATGCCGGCGCCAATCAATGCCGAATATTCACCGCTTTCCCAACACCGCCCCGGATCCCATGACATTCCATCCGGCCACAGGGTAATACATTTGAATACGTAGCCCGGCAGCAGCGCAGCGAATGCCGGGGTCAACCAATGCCCAATGCCCAATGCCGAATATTCACCACCCACAAAAAAGCGAACCTTTCGGTTCGCCTTTGTCATTCAATATCCATCTCGCTCATCAGAGCATTACTCTTGCTGATACGCTTCCATCGGCAGGCATGAGCAGAACAGGTGGCGATCACCATACACATCATCAATCCGGTTCACACTGGGCCAGAATTTATGCTCGCGTACGGCCGATGTCGGGAAAGCGGCTTCATCACGGCTATATGAATGATTCCACTCACCCATGATGTCATCAATGGTATGCGGCGCATTCACCAATGGATTATCTTCATGCGACCATCCGCCTGTTTCAACTTTCGCAATCTCGGCACGGATCAAGATCATCGCTTCGATAAAACGATCCAATTCACGTTTCGATTCACTTTCAGTCGGCTCAACCATTAAGGTCCCCGCAACCGGGAAGCTCATGGTCGGCGCATGAAAACCATAATCATTAAGGCGTTTGGCGATATCCAACTCGCTGATGCCACTACTTTCTTTCAGCGGCCGCAGGTCGATAATGCATTCATGTGCCACGCGACCATTACGGCCGGTGTACAACACGGGATAATGCCCGGAGAGTTGCGATGCAATGTAGTTAGCATTCAAAATCGCTCCTTCGCTGGCTTGGCGTAATCCTTCGCTGCCGAGCATGGCAATATACATCCACGAAATCGGCAAGATCGAGGCACTGCCATAAGGCGCGGCTGCCACGGCGCAATAGTCAGTCCCGGTGTTCACAACCGAGTGTCCCGCCATAAAGGGTGCTAAATGGCTTTTTACACCAATCGGCCCCATGCCCGGGCCACCACCGCCATGAGGAATGGCAAAGGTTTTATGCAAATTCAGATGCGAGACATCCGCACCGATAAAGCCCGGAGACGTAATTCCGACCTGCGCATTCATATTGGCGCCATCTAAATAAACCTGACCGCCATACTGATGGATCACATCACAAATCTCGCGGATGGCTTCTTCATAAACCCCATGTGTCGAGGGATAAGTCACCATCAGGCAGGAAAGCTGCTGCTGATATTTTTCGGCTTTGGCCTTAAGATCAGCGACATCAATGTTGCCCGATTTATCACAATCGACTACCACTACATTGAGCCCGGCCATATGCGCTGAAGCCGGATTAGTCCCATGCGCTGAGCTTGGGATCAAACAGATATCCCGATGCGCTTCTCCCAGACTTTTCTGATAATGGCGAATGGCCAACAGCCCAGCATACTCCCCTTGCGCCCCGGAGTTCGGTTGCATACAAATGGCATCATAACCGGTGATCTCAATCAGCCATTCACCAAGTTGCTCGATGAGTTTCGCATAACCCTGAGCCTGTTCGGCCGGACAGAATGGATGCAGATTCGCAAATTCTGGCCAGCTAATCGGGATCATCTCCGCCGTCGCATTCAGTTTCATGGTACAGGAGCCCAAAGCGATCATTGAATGGTTTAGTGCCAAATCGCGCCCTTCGAGCTTGCGAATATAACGCAACATATCGGTTTCACTGCGGTATTGATGGAAAACTGGATGGGTCAAAATAGGGTCTCGGCGACGCAACTGTTCATCCAAACGCGGGGCTTCGCTGCAAACACGCTGATCGAGTGCAGTGATATCAAGACGTTGGCCAAACAACACTTCCAGCAATACCGATAAATCATCAATAGTGGTGGTTTCGTCCAAACTCACGGCAACCGCGCCATCCAGATCGAGACGCACGTTGATTTTAGCGTGCTGCGCACGGGCCTGTATGGCGTCTTTATCAACACCATCCAACACCACCGTATCAAAAAATTGCGCATGGCGAACGGTAATCCCCTGCAATTGAGCCGCTGCAGCAACCATGCATGCCATCCGATGGATCCGCTCGGCAATCGTCGCCAATCCTTCCGGGCCATGATAAACCGCATAAAACGAGGCAATATTGGCCAGCAAAACTTGTGCAGTGCAGATGTTGGAATTGGCTTTTTCACGGCGGATATGTTGTTCGCGAGTTTGCAGCGCCATCCGCAGTGCCGGTTTGCCATGGGCATCTTTAGAGACCCCGATAATCCGCCCGGGCATCGAGCGTTTATAGGCATCGCGAGTCGCAAAAAACGCGGCATGAGGACCACCATAGCCCATTGGCACCCCAAAGCGCTGTGACGATCCTAGTACGATATCCGCTCCCATTTCACCGGGCGCTTTGAGCGCTACCAGAGCCATGATATCGGCGGCGACGGCCACAATCCCTTTTTTACTATGAACGGCTTCAATAGCCGTACTTAAGTCCCGGACTTCCCCGGTCGAACCGGGATACTGTAACAGTGCGCCAAAAACATCCATCGCCCCCAGCTGACCCAATGGAGCAATCACCACTTCAAAACCGAAAAATTCAGCCCGTTGACAGACGACATCTTGAGTCTGTGGATGCACATCATCGGCAATAAAAAACAGGTTCGATTTTTTATTTTTCGAAACCCGTTTAGCCATCGCCATCGCTTCGGCCGCTGCGGTGGCTTCATCCAATAATGAAGCACTCGCCAGCTCAAGCCCGGTCAAATCACAGGTCATCTGCTGGAAATTTAACAGTGCTTCGAGTCGGCCTTGAGCAATTTCAGGTTGATACGGCGTATAAGCGGTATACCAGCCCGGATTTTCCAGCACATTACGCAAGATGACATTCGGCAAATGCGTCGGGTAATATCCCATCCCGATGTATGAATGAAAAATCTGATTTAACCCAGCCATCGCTTTAAGTTCGGCTAAGGCCTGCGCTTCGGTTTTAGACTCACCAATCGCGAGAGGCTGCGGCAAACGAATACCGGCGGGGACCGTCTCATCGATCAATGCAGCCATCGATGATTCACCCATAGCCTCAAGCATTGCGATCTGCTCGTCGGTGCCCGGCCCCACATGGCGCCGGATAAAATCTTGTGATTGAGTCAGTTGTTGTAACGGCAACATCTCACTGTCCTGAATAGTTTGCTAAATGGGGGGAAATAAGCCCTGATCATGCATCAGGGCCATTTTGATTAGTCTTCTTCTTCGTCTTCTTCAGCCAAAATGTCATCGTAGGCATTGGCATCAAGCAGATCGTCATATTCGGCACTATCCGAGGTTTTTACCTGAAATAACCAGCCTTCGCTGTAAGGGTCTGAGTTGACTAACTCTGGGCTGTCTTCAAGTTCTTCATTGATAGCGACGACTTCACCGGTAATTGGTGAATAGATATCCGATGCCGCTTTGACAGATTCGGCCACCGCACAATCATCACCACCGGAAACGGCATCGCCCACATCCGGCAGATCAATAAATACCATATCACCAAGTAATTCCTGGGCATGATCACTGATCCCGATGGTATACACACCGTCACCTTCGGCACGCACCCATTCATGGGTATTGGTAAATTTTAAATCACTGGGAGTATTGCTCATGGAAGTATCCTTTTTAATCCTAAAAATTTAGCAAACTGATTGACCGTTACGAACAAATACCGGTTTCACCACTTTTACTGTAACTTGTTTTTTGCGCATTTCCACAATAGCGGTGTCACCGATATCGGCAGGAACTCGGGCCAATGCAATACTAACGCCCAATGTAGGTGAAAAACTGCCACTGGTGATCACACCTGTTGCATCGCTATCAGCAGAGGTTCGAACCGTCAACCCGGTTCGCATCACCCCTTTTTCCTGCATCACCAGCCCGACCAATTGTTCCGTGCCCTGCTGTTTTTGTTGGGTGAGAGCTTCACGGCCGATAAAATCACGAGAGGCCGGTTCCCACGCAATGGTCCAGCCCATATTAGCCGCCAAAGGTGACACCTGTTCGTCCATATCCTGACCATATAAATTCATTCCGGCTTCAAGGCGCAGCGTATCGCGAGCCCCCAAACCACAAGGCACTACACCGGCATCGAGCAACGCCTGCCACAGCGCGGGCGCTTCGCTTTCATCCACGACAATCTCATAACCTGCTTCGCCGGTATAACCGGTTGTCGCAATAAACAGATTGTCACTCTGCACCCCAAAAAACGGTTTCATCCCGGCCACAGCCGTGCGTTGTGCCTCAGAAAAAACGCTCTGGGCTTTAGCTTGCGCATTCGGTCCTTGCACGGCGATCATCGCCAGCTGTGGTTTTTCAATGACCTCAACCTCAAACGGTTCGCTCTGAGTATTGAGCCACGCCAGATCTTTATCATGCGTCGCCGAGTTCACGACCATCCGATACCAGGTTTCATTCATGTAATAAGTGATCAAATCATCTATCACACCGGCCTCTGGGGTCAGCATGGCACTATAAAGGGCTTTTCCGGGAGTTTTGAGTCGGGCGACATCGTTGGCGAGTAATTTCTGGAGAAAGACTTTGGCTTGTGGTCCCTGAATATCCACAATCGTCATATGAGAAACATCAAACATTCCGGCATCACGACGCACACAATGGTGCTCTTCGATTTGTGAACCATAGTGAATCGGCATATCCCAGCCATGAAAATCCACCATTTTGGCGCCGGCTTCCAGATGTTTTGAATAAAGCACCGTCTGATTGGCCATGTTTTTTCCTTGCTAAGTGGAGCTGAAGAACTCTAAAACCAACCTAAAGCCCTCAGAGAATAGCCCGATTATAAACACGGCCTGAGCACAATAAAAAGCACCCATCAACAAATTTAAATAATAGGTATTTAAAAACACCCGATTAGATGAAAATTTTAGATAACATTAAAAAACATTATTTTTGGCAGTTTTTTTCAAAACAAAGGGATTCAAACCTTCATATATAGCATATACACCTAAATTATCTCTTAATAAAAGTGTGAAAATTCAGTTTACCAAAAACAATAAGGATTAGTTTTTATAATGAATGAATCGAGTGAAATTAGAATAAATCATCTAACCTGAGGACAAAAATAGCAGTCTGTGTATGATCCAGCGAACAAAAGGATTGATACATTCCCTTCATCCCTAGCCCAGACACGCCCCGGATTCCATTGCATTCCATCCGGGCTACAATTCCCACACCCGCCGTAGCCCGGCAGCAGCGTAGCGGATGCCGGGATATCACCCGAGCAAAACCTTATCGCACCAAATGCCGCAGCCCCAGATTCCACGTTGTTGCATCCGAGCGACACAATCTAACCACACACCACTGTAGCCCGGCAGCAGCGCAGCGGATGCCGGGATATCACCAGAGCAAAACCCTATCCCGGATGACTCAACCCGGATTCCACGTTGTTGCATCCGGGCGACAATACCTTATAAATTATTCACCAAATAGCCCATCGGATGGATCATCACCTAACCAATTTTCGTCTAACCATCCCTCTGCTACATAACGATGAAAACTAGAATAGGGCCAATTTTTAACCTGAGAGACTTGGTGATGCTTCACAGGATTTCGGTGAATATATTCTAAATGCTGGAGCCAATCAGCCTCACCACGAATACAATGCTCCCAATATCGATCCTGCCAAATTTTATGATTTAAAGACCCACCCTGATGAAGTAAAAAACTAAAGCGGCTTTTAAACGATTGAACAAATTTAGGGTAATAAAGTTGCCCTTGCGGCAATTGCAACAGCATATGTAAATGTTCAGGAAGAACGACAATCGCTTGGAGATGACACGGATAGCGTTCCAAAGCGTATCGAAGCGCTAATTTGAATTCAGATATACATGTTGTCAGAAGAGTTGAATGCCGATTGGCCAGTGTGAGCGTCAAAAAATAGCAGCCACCCGCTTGATAAAAACGCCGATATGCAACCATGAATATCTATTGATTTTTAAATCATTAAAGAATGATGACGTTCCATAGACAAAAATTCAATAGCCTTGCCCCGGATTCCATTGCATTCCATCCGGGCTACAAATTTTCCCCATCATCTTTCCGTGGATATCACCCGCGCCCAACCTTACCACACCAAATTCCGCATCTCCGGATTCCACGTTGTTGCATCCGGGCGACAATACCTTATAAATTATTCACCAAATAGCCCATCGGATGGATCATCACCTAACCAATTTTCGTCTAACCATCCCTTTGCTGCATAACGATGAAAACTAGAATAGGGGCAATTTTTGACCTGAGAGACTTGATGATGCTTCACAGAATTTCGGTGAATATATTCTAAATGCCGGAGCCAATCAGCCTCACCACGAATACAATGTTCCCAATATCGATCCTGCCAAACTTTATGATTTAAAAAATCCCCACCCTGATGAAGCAAAAAACTAAACCGGCTTTTAAAAGATTGAACAAATTTAGGGTAATAAAGTTGCCCTTGCGGCAATTGCAACAACATATGTAAATGTTCGGGAAGAACGACAAGCGTTTGGAGATGACACGGATAGTGTTCCAAAGCGTATCGAAGCGCTAATTTGAATTCAGATATATATGTTGTCAGAAGAGTTGAATGCCGATTGGCCAGTGTGAGCGTCAAAAAATAGCAGCCACCCGCTTGATAAAAACGCCGATATGCAACCATGAATATCTATTGATTTTTAAATCATTAAAGAATGATGACGTTCCATAGACAAAAATTCAATAGCATCGTAGCCTTGCCCCGGATTCCACGTTGTTCCATCCGGGCTACAATCCTCACACATTCACCGTAGCCCGGCAAAAGCGAAGCGGATGCCGGGATATCACCAGAGCCCAACCCTATCGCGACAAATGCCGCATCCCCGGATTGCACGTTGCTCCATCCGGGCTACATAATTCCCGCACACCAACCGTAGCTCGGCAAAAGCGCAGCGGATGCCGGGATATCACCGATGCCAAACCCTATCCCGGATAACACAACCCCGGATTTCACGTTGTTGCATCCGAGTGACACAATCTAACCACACCCGCCGTAGCCCGGCAAAAGCGTAGCGGATGCCGGGATATCATCCGTGCCAACCCCTATTCCGGATAACACAACCCCGGATTTCACGTTGTTGCATCCGAGCGACATAATTCCCGCACACCTACCGTAGCCCGGCAGCAGCGCAGCGGATGCCGGGGATGAGGCTTATTTAAAACACCACTAATGCCAGCACGATTCCCAATAAAATCCGATAAATCACAAATGGAATCATGCCCACCTGCGTAACCCAACGCATGAAATAATGAATACATGCCAGAGCGCTGACAAATGACACCACCAATCCCAATCCTAATTGATGCCAAGGCACAGTGATCGGTGACTGGGCGACCTGCACTGCTAATAGACTTCCCGCGCCTAAAATAACCGGGATCGAGAGCAAAAACGAAAAACGAGCCGAGGCTTCACGGGTATATCCTAACTGCCGAGCGGCGGTCATGGTAATCCCAGAACGAGATGTTCCCGGGATCATTGCCAGAACCTGAGCAATACCTACATAAAGCGCATGTTTCCAACCCATATTATATTCGTCTTGACGCTGCGGCGCTTTAATATCAACCCATCCAAGCAACAACCCAAAAACAATGGTCGTCACCGCAATCACTTTGGCTGAACGAGCATAACTTTCAATCAAATCACTACAAAGCGCACCGACCAAAACCGCGGGGATTGTTGCCAAAATGATCATCCATGCGAGACGACTCTGTGGCGTTGCTTTTTTCCCGGTCAGTGAACCAAACCAAGCTTTAAGCAAACCAAACACATCTTTATAAAAATAAATAACAACCGCGAGCAATGTTCCCAAATGGACCGTCACATCAAAGACTTCCCCTTGATCCGTCCACCCCAGTAATTGAGAGGGCAAAATCAAATGAGCCGAACTGGAAATCGGAAGAAATTCAGTAAGCCCCTGAATGAGAGACAAGATAATTACGTGCATAGTCGTCATAAACAAGACTCGAATCGTTTAAAAAGGCATCGTCGATGCGGATTAAAGGAATAGCATTTTGTTTCATGGACTGCCACATCAGTGCCAGAGGCTGCTGTGTGACCGGATGAATCAACTCGCCAGCTAACTCAGACAAAGGCCTAAGTACATACGCATTAAAGACAATTTCGGCCCGAGGAAGTTCACAAGGTTGCTCACAGACCAAATCATCATAAAGTAAAATATCAATATCCAATGTTCGGGATGAACACTTTTTCGCATGGAGGGGACGGCCACAATCAAATTCAATTTGACGCAACACTGGTGCTAATTCAGCCAACTCTAAATCGGTTTCAAACTGCACCACGAAGTTATAAAAATCAGGTCCATTAAAACCAACGGCTTGCGAGCGATAAATTGCAGAACGACGCAAATGGCCAAACTGCTGCGATAATTTTATCACTCCCAGATGAATCGATTGTTCTCGGTTTATATTGCTGCCGACGCCGATAAAAACCACAGCCATGACATTTAGCTCCGGGTCCGTTCAATACTAACACCCACACACTTGGCATTAGCCACAGCGCCAGGTTTACGAACCGTTACGGCAACATGTTGGATCTGAAAGTCATTCAGTAGCAAAGCCGCAACTTCTTCAGCAACGGTTTCGATAAGCTCAAATGGTTTACCTGACACCAAAGACGTCACCGCCTCACTTACCGCGGCATAATTCAAAGCGTGACGCAGATCATCTGTTGCTGCTGCTGGGTGATTATCCCAATCCATCGATAAATCTAGCAATAACTTCTGTTTAATTTCTTTTTCCCAGTTATAAACACCAATTGTTGCCAGAATATAAAGTTCTTCGATGAATACCTTATCCATAACGTCCTAAACCTATCCCGATTCATCATAGCTTCAGACTCATAAAGTACGTATGATAAGAAGCGCTAAATATACGGATATAACAAGTGAGTGGGCGATAATAGCTCAAATCTGCTAGGTTAGGAATCAGTGAATGAAACTGGGTTATTCAAGATGGGCATAATCGTTTTTCTATTTATTGCCGGAGCCTATTTATTGGGATCGATTTCAAGCGCAGTATTGACCTGTCGTTTGTTTGGGATCGCCGATCCACGTCACCATGGTTCCGGTAACCCCGGAGCCACCAATGTCTACCGTCTGGGAGGACGATTTCCGGCTATTATTGTGCTCATTTTCGACATGCTCAAAGGGGTGATCCCAGTCTGGGGTGCTTATTTTGCTGGCCTTCCTCCGGTGATCCTTGGAGCCGTTGCTATCAGCGCCTGCTTTGGACACATGTTTCCAGTATTTTTTCATTTTGAAGGCGGCAAAGGTGTTGCCACCGCTTTTGGCTCGGTGCTGCCCATTGGCCTAGATTTAGGCGGATTACTCATTGCAACATGGATCGTGGTGTTATTAGTGACCGGGTATTCTTCAGCAGCAGCCCTGATCACAGCCTTATTAGCACCATTATTTACTTGGCTGATCAAACCCGAATATACACTTCCGGTATCGATGCTAGCCTGCTTAATTATTTTGCGTCATCACAGTAATATCACCCGATTATGGAATCAGACCGAATCCAAAATTCTACGTCGCCGTAATAGTCGCAATAAATAACACCCCCGGATTCCACGTTGTTTCATCCGGGCTACACAATTATCAACACCGTCGTCGCCGGATATCACCAGAGCCAAACATATATTTCCCGGACGACATATCCCCGGATTCCACGTTGTTTCATCCGGGCTACACAATTCTCAACACCGTCGTCGCCGGATATCACCGGTGCCAAACATATATTTCCCGGATGACGTATCCCCGGATTCCATGTCGTTCCATCCGGGCTACACAATTCTCAACACCGTCGTCGCCGGATATCACCAGAGCCAAACATATATTTCCCGGACGACATATCCCCGGATTCCACGTTGTTTCATCCGGGCTACACAATTCTCAACACCGTCGTCGCCGGATATCACCGGTGCCAAACATATATTTCTCAGATGACGTATCCCCGGATTCCACGTCGTTCCATCCGGGCGACACAATTCTCAACACCGTCGTCGCCGGATATCACCAGAGCCAAACATATATTTTCTGGATGACGTATCCCCGGATTCCACGTCGTTCAATCCGGGCGACACAATCTCACAACTCTCACCGTAGCCCGGATGTAATGCAATGGAATCCGGGATGGTCAGAAGTTAATTAACAGGTGGGAGGGAGAGCCTGCATCGATTTGCCCCGGCATTCACTTCGCTTTTTGCCAGGCTACAAATTCAATCACTCAAACTGTATCGGAAATATGACTAGGCCTACCGGCTTAATGGAGGCAATTGATCCAACGGCCAACGCGGAGTGGCTCCTATTGATAACCCTTGCGTTTGGCCTGCTTTAAAACGCTGCATCCCCGCATAAGCAATCATTGCACCGTTATCGGTACAAAACTCGGTCCGAGGGTAATAAACCTGCCCGCCACGACTGTGCATCAAATCACCTAACTGTGCCCGCAAGCGCTGATTTGCACTGACGCCACCGGCAATCACCAGCCGCTTAAATCCGGTTTCATCCAATGCCCGACGACATTTTATAATGAGGGTATCCACGACAGCCTGCTCAAAAGCTAAAGCAATATCCGCTTGCGTTTGCTCATCATTGCCATTATCGGCAATCGTATTGGCGGCAAAGGTTTTAAGCCCTGAGAAACTCATATCTAATCCGGGACGATCCGTCATCGGCCTTGGGAAGGTAAAGCGCCCTGGCGTCCCTTGGGTCGCCAATTTCGAGAGCCGAGGGCCTCCAGGATAGTCCAATCCCATCAGCTTGGCCGTTTTATCAAAGGCTTCACCGGCAGCATCATCAATTGACTCACCCATAATTTGATATTCGCCAATACCATCGACGCGAACGATCAACGTATGGCCACCGGAAACCAGCAGCGCTAAAAAAGGAAACTCCGGCGCGGGATCTTCCAACATCGGAGCCAACAAATGACCTTCCATATGATGAACGGCAACGGCTGGTTTTCCCCATGCCATCGCCAAGGCACGTCCGGTAGTTGCACCAACGAGTAATGCACCGACCAATCCCGGTCCAGCCGTATAGACTACCGCATCGATATCAGCTGGCGTCGAATTTGATTCGGCCATCGCTTGTTGGATCAATGGGATCACTTTACGAATATGATCCCGGGACGCTAACTCAGGCACCACCCCGCCGTAATCGGCATGTAATTTGATCTGACTATAAAGTTGGTGAGATAATAAGCCCTGCAGATCATCGTAAACGGCAATACCCGTTTCATCGCAGGAGGTCTCAATCCCGAGAACGCGCATCCTAAGCTCCGAATGTTAAAAATTCGCGACATATATTACCCGCGTTAGCTCGCAGAAACCAGATTCTCTTGAAAATCAGCTTTACAAGAGCACCTGCTTTTGATTAAAATTCTGCACCATTTTTAAACAATCAGGCTGACAGACAACATCAGCCGTTAACTAACCCCCTGAGGTGATCGGCATATGCCAGTAGTTAAAGTACGTGAAAACGAACCATTTGACGTAGCACTGCGTCGCTTTAAACGTTCTTGCGAGAAAGCAGGTATCCTTTCAGAAGTTCGCCGTCGTGAATTTTATGAAAAACCAACTACTGCTCGTAAACGTGCAAAAGCAGCTGCTGTTAAACGTCATGCTAAAAAATTGGCTCGTGATAACGCACGTCGCGTTCGTCTGTACTAATTTATAGACACAAATATTAAGCGAGTTTGATATGTCCCTGAAAGTTCAATTACAAGACGCTCAGAAGGACGCACTGCGGGCCAAAGATAAAGCCCGCTTAAGTACGTTGCGAATGGTTATGGCTGAAATCAAACAGATTGAAGTCGACCGTCGGATTGAAGTGAGCGATGAACAAATTATCGCTATTCTCACCAAAATGGTTAAACAGCGTCATGATGCTGCCGAGCAGTTCCAAAACGCCGGGCGAGATGATTTGGCAGAACATGAATTAGCAGAAATTCCTGTCCTGCAGGAATTTTTGCCACAACCGTTAACTAACGACGAGATAGCGAACTTAATTGATTCTGCTATAACTCAGGTGAGTGCTAGTGGTATCGGGGATATGGGCAAAGTCATGGGCGTGTTAAAACCACAGGTCCAGGGCCGTGCTGATATGGGAGCGATTAGCGGTTTAGTTCGTAGTAAACTGGGCTAATTGCTTCTGCATGCTTTGCGGATAAGCCGCCCACTCAATTGAGTGTGCGGCTTGTTTATTTGTGTCAATATGGCCAATGATACATAAACCGGCAATGTTGAGGGTGTATGGCAGGGCGAATTTCGCAGCAATTCATCGATGATCTTCTGGCTCGGGTTGATATTGTCAGCCTCATCGATCAGCGAGTTCGATTAAAAAAAGCAGGTAAAAACTATCAGGCGTGTTGTCCATTTCACAATGAAAAAACACCCTCTTTTACCGTAAGCCCTGACAAACAGTTTTACCATTGCTTTGGTTGTGGTGCACACGGCAACGCCATCGGGTTTCTGATGGAATATGAACGCTTTGAATTTGTTGAAGCCGTTGAAGAATTAGCTTCACTGATGGGCGTTGAAGTTCAACGTGAAGAAAGCGGCCATGGTGGCGCTCGCAGCTCCCAAACCATCGCGCAAAGTAGCGATTTATATGAATTAATGCAACATGTAAATCGTTTTTATCAATATCAGTTACGTAAAAATGTCCGTTCCCAGACGGTGATCGACTACCTAAAACAACGTGGATTAAACGGTGAAATCGCTAAAGATTTCGGAATCGGTTATTCCCCGGATGAATGGGATGCCGTGAGCCGTCAGTTTGGCCAAAATCGGGAGCAGAGTGATCAACTCCTCCGCTGTGGATTATTGATCGAAAATGAAAATGGCCGTCGTTATGACCGATTCCGGGATCGCCTGATGTTTCCGATTCGGGATCGCCGTGGTCGTTACATTGGTTTTGGAGGGCGCGTATTAGGCGATGGCACTCCAAAATATTTAAATTCGCCAGAAACGGATATTTTTCATAAAGGCCGAGAGCTTTACGGCTTTTACGAAGTCCGTCAAAAACATAAAAAAATCGACAAACTGCTCGTCGTCGAAGGCTATATGGATGTTGTATCTCTCGCCCAATTTGGTGTGGATTACGCCGTCGCGAGCCTAGGTACATCGACCACAGCCGAACATCTGCAAATGATGTTTCGTGCCAGTAACCGGATCATCTGCTGTTATGACGGTGATCGTGCCGGACGTGATGCGGCTTGGCGAGCCTTAATCAATGCGCTTCCCCAACTGCGGGATGGTGTCGAGATGCAGTTTATGTTTTTACCTGATGGTGAAGATCCGGATACATTGGTTCGTTCCATAGGCAAAGCCGCCTTTGAAGAGCAGCTGGAACAAGCCATGCCGCTCTCTGAGTTTATGTTTGACAAGCTCAGCCAGGAGATCGATACCCGGACTGATGCCGGATTAAGCCATATGGCGAACGAAGCACGACAATTAATTAATCAGGTTCAGGCGGGATTTTATCAGGATATGCTGAAAAGCACCCTAGCCCGTTGGTTACGCTGGGATGAACAACGTCTGGAACGTTTTTTTACATCTCCGGCCCCTAAAAATGCCTGGAAAACACAGCGTTCAGTTTTAAAACTAACACCGATGCGCCGGGCAATCGCAATTGTTCTACAATATCCAGAATGCGCTTTGGATGTTCCAAATTTAGAATATTTGCGAGCACTCCCCTTAAACGGGAGTCAACTACTTATCGAATTAGTCCAGCAAATCCGGCAGAAGCCGGATATAACGACAGCACAATTGCTGGAACGCTGGCGAGAACGCCCTGAAGCAACCGCGCTGAACAAAATGGCCAGTATTAATCTGGAAGGCAACGAGCTCATCGGCATTAGCGGATACAATCAGGAACTAAATGACATTCTCGCCAGTTTTATAGAACAGCTGTTACAACAACGCTACGACGCTCTACTACAGAAGTCGTTCAGTCAGGCTTTAAGCCGGGAGGAAAAGCAAGAGATGTTACAGCTACAGATAGAACTACGATCAAGTTGATTTCAGGTTTCGACCTGAATAAAAATCCGGCAATTTGGCTTGATTTAACAAATTTTGCCCATATGTATGCTATATTATGATGTTTCACTTCGAACAAGTGAAACATCACATGCGTGATAGTAACGGTATAGCGAAGCTTAACTTAACATTTAGCGGATGATCTTTATGGAGCCAACCCCACAGTCACAACTCAAAATCCTTTTAGCGAAGGGGAAAGAGCAAGGCTATCTCACCTATGCACAGGTGAACGATCATTTACCTGCAGATATCGTCGATTCTGATCAGGTTGAAGACATTATTCAGATGATCAACGACATGGGTATCACGGTCTACGAAAATGCACCGGATGCCGATGAGCTGATGCTGGCTGAAAACGCAACCGACGAAGATGCTGTCGAAGCCGCAGCACAGGCTCTGGCCTCGGTTGAATCAGAAATTGGCCGTACAACGGATCCAGTCCGGATGTACATGCGCGAGATGGGTACTGTCGAACTACTCACCCGAGAAGGTGAAATCGATATTGCCAAACGAATCGAAGATGGGATCAATCAGGTTCAATGTTCTGTTGCTGAATATCCTGATACCATCGCCATGCTACTGGACATGTATGACCAGTATCAGGCTGAAGAGCTTCGTATCGGTGATATCGTTTCCGGCTTTTTAGATGAGAGTGAAGTCGAAGATGCCGCCCCTACCGCCACTCATATTGGTTCAGAACTCTCAGAACGAGATCTGGATGATGATGACGATGACGACGATGATGACGATGACGACGATGTCGATTCCGATGATGATGCTGATGTAGGTATTGATCCCGAAGTTGCCAAAGAACGGTTTGAAGCACTACGTGAAGTCTATGAAAAATCACTTGTTGCCATCAATAAGAATGGCCGTAGTAGCGGTGCAGCACGGCAAAGCATCGCAGAGCTGAGCGAAGTTTTCCATACCTTCCGTCTGGTCCCTAAAGTATTTGATCGCGTCGTCACCCGGATGCGTGACATGATGGATCGCGTTCGTACTCAGGAACGACTGGTGATGAAGCTTTGTGTAGAACAAAGCAAAATGCCGAAAAAGGCCTTTGTCAATGCTTTCGCCGGTAATGAATCATCCGCCGCATGGTTTGATGAACACCTCGGTTCAGCTAAATCTTACGCACCAGCCTTACAGGATGTCGAAGAAGAAGTTCGGCGCTGCATTAACAAACTGGCGCAAATTGAAGAAGAAACCGGTCTGACCATTCAAGGTATCAAAGATATCAACCGCCGAATGAGCATTGGCGAAGCCAAAGCCCGCCGAGCTAAAAAAGAGATGGTTGAAGCCAACTTACGTTTGGTGATTTCGATTGCGAAAAAATACACCAACCGTGGTTTGCAATTCCTCGACCTGATTCAGGAAGGGAACATCGGTTTGATGAAAGCCGTTGATAAATTTGAATACCGTCGGGGTTACAAATTCTCGACCTATGCAACATGGTGGATCCGTCAGGCAATTACTCGTTCCATTGCCGATCAGGCGCGGACCATTCGTATTCCGGTTCACATGATTGAAACCATCAACAAACTGAACCGAATCAGTCGCCAGATGCTGCAGGAAATGGGTCGGGAACCGAACCCGGACGAATTAGCAGAACGGATGATGATGCCTGAAGATAAAATTCGTAAAGTGCTGAAAATCGCTAAAGAACCTATTTCGATGGAAACACCGATTGGGGATGATGAAGATTCGCACTTAGGGGACTTTATCGAGGATACCACCCTTTCCCTACCAGTAGATGCAGCAACTAACGACAACCTGAAGTTTGCTACTCAGGAAGTATTAGCGGGCTTAACACCTCGTGAAGCGAAAGTTCTGCGGATGCGGTTTGGTATTGGTATGAACACTGACCATACCTTAGAAGAAGTCGGCAAACAGTTTGACGTTACCCGTGAACGTATTCGCCAGATTGAAGCCAAAGCACTACGCAAGCTGCGCCATCCAAGTCGTAGTGAGCAACTTCGCAGCTTCTTAGATGAATAGACTAATTATTGTGCAAACAGTACGTTAGCCAATAGACACAGCAGGCAGGATTACATATAATCCTGCCTGTTTTCAATAAACGCCATCACATGGCCCTATAGCTCAGTTGGTTAGAGCAGTCGACTCATAATCGATTGGTCACTGGTTCAAGTCCAGTTGGGGCCACCAATCCTACCAAGGCTTTCAGCCGTAGTATTTACTTACTTTTTAACCTAAAATAATTCCTGTGTAGCAAATATGTAGCAGCGTTTAGCAACGTTTTTGTCTATAAAAACTCTCATTTCGACATTTTAAGGGCATTTAGGGCAGCCATGTTCCTACAACGATATCTGAATTTTTTAGAGTGCTTTTAACTTTTATCACTAGATATAACACCTAGTTTTAGGTCATCCCTTGTTCGAAAAGCTTACGACTACAGATTTTGAATACTTTGGACTAATTGCTGATTTTATCGGCAGTATTGAGAAATGCAGATTTTGATAGCTAACATAGTTAGTTACATCGAGTTCTGATATGGTAATACGACTAATATTCAACATTGGGATGTCATGGCCTTTATCACAAGTATCATCAGACAAATGAATCAGGGTTATACTGCGCCCTATCTTTGCCAAGCTGATGATGGTCATAAGTATATTGTCAAAGGGCTTAGCACGACCTATAAAGGGCTCATTTATGAATGGGTCTGCGGCAAATTAGGCCAAAGCATTGGCCTTCCAATCCCAGATTGTGAGATTGTATACATCGATAGCGCACTACTTGAATATGATAATTATGCGCTAACTGAAGGTGAATGGTTTGCATCTCAATATATTGAAAATATTCAGGATATTACATTCAACCTATTAGATAACGTAGATTCTGAGCAACTCAAACTATTATTTTTGTTCGATTACTGGATCAAGAATGCAGATCGCACTTTAACAAACAAGGGAGGAAACCCGAACCTGTTCATTAAAGGAGATCTAGAAACGTGTATTGTGTTAGATCACAATTTGGCGTTCGATCCTGACTATGATGACCTATACGATCAAACAAAAATGTTGCACGTTGGCTCAACTGCTTGGTTCTCCACACAAACAAAATTACTAACGCCACTGGATAAAGAAAAATATCAAACTCTTCTTGAAAACAGCTTAGATCAGCTTGAATACATAACATCTTTTATTCCTGAAGAATGGCTAGCAAACTGCGAAGATAATGGTATTCTAAATTATATTCGTGCTACATTGTCGCGCATTAATGCGCCTGATTTTTGGGAGGGCATAAGATGAAAAATTTAGTTCGTTATTCTGTAATCCGTTTTATGCCTTTTGCGGAAACGCAAGAATTTGCAAACGTAGGTATTGTTCTGCATGCCCCGAATTCAGAGACAGTATTATTTAAATTAGCTAACAAACGGTTCAGCCGGGTATCGCAGTTTTTCGATGATCTCGATGGACAACTCTATAGCAATGCTATTGATATGTTTGATGCTGAGTTGCGTCGGATCCAAAATCTAGCTCATGACATGCATGGTAAAAATCTTGTCATGTTTATGAATGAAGCTACCCGTCCGCGCGAAGGTTTTTTAACTTTTAGTGAAACAGCCGTACTCCTCACTCAAAATACTTTGACGGATGTACTTGAACAATTATTTCTGCAATATGTTGGCCGCAACTTTAATACAAAAGAACACAGAGAGATTTTGTTAGCCCAAGAACTCAAAAGACAATTGAATAGTGTAAGCCAATATAAATATAAAAAACAAACGCTTGATACTGGGTATATGTCTTTCGATTTACCTCTAGTTGCTAGAGACAGTATACAGACCAAAGCTGTCAAGCCAATGAGTTTTAACCAAAGTGATTCTCTAAGACTAATTGATCATGGTGCCCGTTGGATTTTACGCGTGAAAAACCTAATTGATTCTAATGTCATAAAATCTGAAGATTTTCTATTTGCTGTTGAACATCCTGAGTTTGAAACTTCAAGATTAGAAAATGCATTTCAGAAAGTTGAAGATGATATGAATGAGTTAGGCGTCAAAGTATATAGAGCTGATGACCTAGATAGAATCAATACTTTTGCTCGTTTCCAGTCTGAAGACATCAACAACTTCCGACTTCTCAATTAAGTCTTCCCATACACTTATTCACAGAACTCCAAGGTGAGGCGATGCCTCACTGACGGAGTTTTGAGTGCATTATTTTTTCAGAGAATTTCAGAATGGATTTTCGGAAAAAGTTCCGAAACTAAAACTTGAAAGAGGCCAGTAAAATCAATGGTTCGTCGGAAAATCGCAGGGTGAGGTTTTGAAGGTTCAGAAAGCCCTTCGGAAAGCTTCCAAATTAAGCCGGATGACGTTCGATTTGCCAGTTCCAAATCCGGGTAATCACTTCCCGACCACCGTCCAGAATTCCTTTGAGCCGAGTCATAAAAGCGTCCCGATATTGGTTGAGGTGACACTCCCCTGTTTCAGAATCAAATACCAGTTGATAGAACGGCTGAATCGGACGGTCAGAACGTTTGCACCAAATCCCGCCCATCTGTTCGGTGTAATCCTGCCAGTTGCCACAATCGGCTGCGCGGTGGATTTTCCGGCAGGTTTCCGACAAACTTTCCGAACTTTTCAGGCGGCGCAGTTCTCGCCAGACGGTGACAGATGCCCCGCCGATTTGCTGGAACTGCCGGATGCGCCAACAGGAAGCCCAGGCATCCACCCGAGCCGCTGCTTCTAATGGGTCTTCTCCGTATATTCCCGAATCCAGCCCCTGCCCGTTAATGTTCTTCGACACATATTTAGCAATATATCCGGTAGCACTACCTCGGGAGGAGTCTATCTCCACCACTTTGAGTCGGGAGTTTTCCGCGCCCTTTTCCGAACCATCTTCCTGTAAGCAATAATCCCGAAAGATTTCTATCAGCCGGTCTTTCTGATATTCCGGAACAAATAGCAATAGATGCCAGTGAGGTGTCCCATCATGATGCGGTTCAGCTACCCGAAAACCATAGGGGTGGATTTCTTCCCGTCCGAGTTTGGAACGGATACGGGCAAAAGTAGTACAGAGGTATTGCTGACCATCTAAGGCGGTAAGGTTTTGCCATTTGGGATTGCGTTCACCGGAACGGTTCAGCACCGAATGGTAACGGCTCGGACAGGTCATGGTCAGGAACACGCCCCGATGGCCGAAATGTTCGGAGATATCTTCAAAGCCGCGCATACGAACCATCAGTTCGGCTTTGCGTAGTTCCGGATTTGAAACATTCTTTTCACACAGTTCCTGAAGGGTATAGCGCTGCCCTGCCTGATTGATAACTACGGTATGGGAAAGCATCTGGGATTGATGCCACAGCTGCATCCGGCGGCGATGCAGCATAAAGTCCGAACAATAGATGGCTTTATGCTTATGCACCATGCCTAACATCTGCGCCAGTGTTTCCACATCCTGCGCATTTTTCCGGCGCAGTCCGGTTAACCACCAGAACTCATTTTCCATCCGCCCGATAGCGCCCTGTAAGCTCATCTGAAACTTCGGGTCACTTTCGGAAAGATTCTCGGGGATTTTCGGGAAATTAAGCCGATGCGCCAGTACGATTTGGCACTGTTGCTGATACTTCAATTCCGCGCTAGCCGCTGATTTTCCGGCGGCTCGGCAGAAATACGCTCCCGTGCAGGCTAACTGTTTTAGCCCGTCATCGGAAAAGTCCAGATTCAGCTCCGAGGCATGAACTCCAATTTTTTGGGCAATGTCCCGCCGCAGATGCCGAATATAGGTATTGGCATCAAAGCGGGTTTTACATCGGGTATATCCGGCCATAATGACCGGATGAAAGGCGATTGGGAATCCGAGCAATTGCCCTTTTACAAATTGCTTATCATCAGGATGCACAGCAGGCATTGAACACCTCCCATCCCAGAGTCCCGATAAAGTAAGTTTCCCAACGCACGCCGAAATATTGGACTCGTTTACGGGTGATTAATCCGGCACTTTTCAGGGCTTCAAACGTCCGGCGGTCAAAGCGTTTGCGCAGTTTGCCCCGAACCTGCATTTTGCCCAAGGCCACGCCCGGTTCGACACAGAATGAAATTTCGGTGTTATTGGCAAAATCAGCCAACATGCGGAACTGTTCGGCAGAAAGACTAAGCATGAGCACGCCCTCCGACTTCAACTTGCTGGAGGTGTTCTAAGCGTTGGAACTGGTCGAGCCAGTCATCTAAATCTTCCCGCAGATAACGAACCGAACGGCCAATTTTAATAAAGGGTGGTGCTGGTGTGTGGTTAAGGCGATTGCCGCTCATCCGAGCCTGTCGGAGAAACGAACGGCTCATACCGATATAGTAAGAAGTTTCCTGTTCTGTCAGGACTCGTTTATCAAAGGTAGTTGTGAGTGATTCCATAATATGAACCTTGGTTGTTTAACATCGAGGTTCACTTTGAAATCTCCCGCTTCTCCCGGGAGGCTAACCGGGAGAAAATAATTTAAACTTTTTTGAGTCTTAGTCGTTTCCTAATATCAGAGACATGATTATCAAAGGTTTTTCGGGACATAGTGCGTTCATTTTTGTAGCCATCAATCCACACAAGTGCCTTCTCATCCATATCGCGGATATCTTCGTTTTTATCATAGGCAAAGGTTTCAGAC
This sequence comes from Celerinatantimonas marina, assembly GCF_046054165.1. Classification (NCBI taxonomy): domain Bacteria; kingdom Pseudomonadati; phylum Pseudomonadota; class Gammaproteobacteria; family Celerinatantimonadaceae; genus Celerinatantimonas; species Celerinatantimonas marina. The sequence continues at coordinate 146,471 of NZ_JBFNXK010000002.1, forward strand.
TCGATATCCTCCTGAAGCGTTAACCAGAGTTTTCCTGCGGTTGCGGCTAAATGGTTAGCAACCAAGCGCTCTAAGATTTGGTTGATAATATGATTTCGATTAACGGGATTACCAAAGGCAATTGGTTCAGGTTGAAGCGGCTCAGCGCTAGCTTCAGATTCGCCATTCACTTCTCTATCCAACGTATCGAGCGCTTCCCGACTAATACCTAAATCAGAGAATTTGACCTGAAAGGATTGCGGTTCGATGTGGTAAACCTTTTTAACCCCGTTTTGCTGATAGAGACTTTCTAGCTTGCCGGGATGACTGAGTTCGCCTGAGATCAGTGATTCAAATAATTGCGTAGAAAACGAATCAATATTGTTGGGGGTTGTTGTCTCTTCAACCTCTTTGAAGTCAGGATACGCTAACCAATATTCAGGTTCGGTATCTTCAATATAGTAATCATGACCCCAATAGCCAATATAGCGATTGGGCGGCTCTTGGCCTTTGTAAGGGTATGGAACCCATTTACATTGGATCCCATCCAGATCAAGCGGGCATCCTTCATCAACACTGGCCTGATTATCCCGGATGATAGTCATCGCATCATAACGACGAATCCCCATCCAACCACGATACTCGTAAACAGCAAATCCCCGATAAAGGCCATCGTCTTCGATTCGCCCAATGATGACACGAAGCGCATTACTATAGAACGCCCAGCCAGCAGACACTAAGTGAGCATTTTGGAAAAATTGAGAGGATGTAAGACGGGAGAATTTTTCAACATCGTTAACACTGACATAATCGTTCAAAATAAACTCCTGAGAAAAATACTTCTACCACAGCCCGATTTTAACTCAAATTCAAAGCTAATAACCTGTCATCCTGTTGTGAACTGTACTGCTACTCCTCCACATCATGTTAAACAAGTATTTTTTATCTGATATATAACCTTCTAGAAACTTAAAGAAGTTTGTAACATTTTACATCTAATCAGATGACTAAAAGACTATTTTTGAATATGCTTGTTAAAAACAATTTACGTAGTACACTATACGTAGTATTAATTTGCTAAGGAAATCAAATGTCTGAATATTGCTTTTTTACTCCAGATTCACAAAGTCTAGCTGAATCAGCCCACTTAAAAGAATATTTAGAAAACTATGCAGAAAATAAAAAAAAGCAAATATATGTACTATCATGCCCTCTTTCAAAAGAAGATTTAAATTATGAATATCATAGTGCATTTGTAATTTTCACATCTGGATATAACCCTTGTTTTATAGATATAGGCAACAACCAAGAAGACTTTAATGAATATGTAGATGACTTCATTGATGACATTGCATTCCTTTCCGAAAAATTCGAATACCGAAAAAAAATAGGTAGAAAAAAACGTTGGAAAGAATTATTTAAAGTCAAAAAATATAAAGATTTAGATTTAGACAATTTTTATATAGAAAACCCTATAGATAAGAGAATTGTAGATCTTTTAACCTCTTTAGTAATTGGCAGTATTAACGATGTAAATAAAATAGATTTAGATGCTGAAAACCTATTAGATATGATTAAATCAAAAATCGTTCTATTTGATACTGACCAAACTAGTTTTGTATTTAAAACTGGCGGGCATAAGAAATTTTTAATCCAAGGTTTAGCTGGTTCAGGAAAAACAGAATTATTATTACACAAATTAAAAGAAATATATTCGAATGAACAGGATTCTAGAATAGCATTTACATGCTTTAATAAAATTTTAGCATCTAATATGAAAGAAAGAATCCCACAATTTTTCGATTTTATGAAAGTTGAAAAACAAATTGACTGGGAAAATAAACTTTTTTGTTTTCATTCATGGGGAAGTGGAAAAAACCCTACTTCTGGGATGTATCGATATATATGCCATAAATATCAAATACCATTTGGCACATTAGCGGCCGGACCATTTGATGATCTCTGTAAAAGAGCTGTTGATGACATTAATGCACTAAATACATCCAAAGAAAAAAATTATATTTTTGACTATGTTTTTATTGATGAAAGCCAAGATTTTGGAGAGAACTTCATAGCTCTTTGCGAGCTAGTTACAAAGAAAAAGGTATTTGTTGCCGGGGATGTTTTCCAAAATATTTTTAGGACAATTGATGACTCTGTACACCATGCAGATCTAATTTTGAAAAAATGCTATCGAACAGATCCAAAAAATCTAATGTTTTCTCACGCTTTGGGTATGGGTCTATATGAAAATCCTGTTTTAAGATGGCTGAAAGACGATGAATGGAATGCTTGTGGATATAATTACCAAGAAAAGAATGGTCGAGCTATTATCAGCAGAGATCCATTACGTAGATTTGAAGATATTCCACAAAAATTTCAATCCACAACTATTCATTCAAATCCCTCCAACAAGGATATTCCTACATTTATCCTTGAAGTTATAAATGAAATTAAGCAGAGGCATGCAACTGTTGAAGCTGGAGATATAGCTATACTATTTTTAGACAAGGGAAATTATATTTATGATGTTATACCTCAAGTTGCAATGATTATTGAAGAAAATTTAGATTGGGAAGTCAATATTTCATATGAAACTAAAGTAAGCGATCCAACAAAATGCTTTATCTCAAATATAAATAATGCAAAAGGTCTAGAATTTCCTTTTGTTATCTGTTTTGCTAAAGATTTACGTTCTAATCCTGCTTTTAGAAATGGTCTTTATACCATGATGGCAAGGTCTTTCTTAGAAAGCCATTTAATTTTGGGTAGCAATACAAATACAGCTCTTTTAGCTGATTTAAATCATGGTTTAGATTGCATTAATTCAAATGGCTATATGGATGTAAGGGTTCCTTCATTAGAAGAAATTGAACATCAAAATGCGATGATTATTTGGGATCAAGAGCCATCTCTTGAAGAGAGAATAGTAGACTTTTGTGATAAAAAGAAAGCAACACCTCGATTAAGAGCAAAATTAATTCAACGTTTAACAGAAATAATGGGAGATGTTGAATTCGAAGAGGATTATTTTAACAGTGTTATTGAAGCAGAATATAAGCGATTTAAAAAACTATGAATATATTTTATTATAATGATTTCCCTCATTATGCATGGAAAAAATATATTCCAGTGAGGGATCCTATTGATAATTTAAGTAATATCTTAACCACTATAGAATTGATCGTTAATTATCCAGAAAAACAAGTATCTAATGCAGATAATGGTTTTGATATTATCGTTTTTACAAAAGATTCTCATCGTTTTTTAGTAAAAAGTGATTGTGGATACTTTTCAATGACAAATCCTTTTCAAGTTAATCTAGTAGGAGATAACAGCATATCTTTTTCTTTGGATCCACTGGAAGGGCCTGTTGATGGGAAATTTATATCGGCTATGAGAAACGCTATAAAAACCATTCAAAATAAATATTATTCACATGATGATATTGTGTTATCTCTTTCTGAAACTATGCATATGGATTTCCCAGAGGCTAATCAATATACAGATACTTTTGTGACACTTTTATCCGAAGATCATGGCTATTTTAGATTTGATGATGACCCTGATCATGAAAATAAAAATATTCATCCTAGATATCATTTTGATGTTTTTTTTAAAAATACCAACTCAATAAAAATTGGATATGACCAAATTTCTGACATCAATTGCTTCTTATCATTAACAGATAAAAATAAGCCTAAAAAATATTTATATAATTACAAAAAATAAAATGGTAAATTTACCACAATAAAAAGGCTCGAATAAAAATATAACATATTACTGAACACTCAATGATTCTCGATATTTATTTTTCAGAAAATCATATTTCATACTAAACTCTTTTCTAAATTTATCTGACATATCAGATAACATCTGATATGCCTTATCAGGATAGATATATTTATTTTTATCACTATTTGATATTTTTATTGGAAATAGATTATTAGGATTAAAATTCACTATAAAATTAAATTCAACTAAGCCTTCCATTGATGTAAGAAATTCATCTGTTGACTTGGAAACACTATCCGATAGAAAAACAGAATTAGATTTAACAATTACCATTGTTTTTTTATGTAACTTCATATATTCATCAAACATATACATATTTAACGAATTCTTTCTAAAATCCGAAAGTAATTGGCCATTGTCAAGATCTCTATACATACTTTTCTTTAAATCATATTCGATGAAATTACTTAATTTAGACAACGCCTCCATATTTTCTTTTGTTGCTTTCATTCTACTTTCCCAAACTATACTAGATTTCGCATTATGTAACTCGATCTGCTTCATATCTATATCTACTTTCCAAGTAAATATTATAACAAGGGCAGCAGCCAAAATTGATACGCTTATATCTCTTAGAATATACTGAAAGTATTTAATTAATTTATTATCTTTACTTGAAAATAAAATTTCATGTTTAACACCAACTAAACATTCATAAATAAAATTTATTTTATTATTTATATCAACTACTTCTTTTTTTCTTAAAAAAGGTGACATATTTAGACCATTTATAAAGTGATTTTAATCATTATGCACTTTTTTCATTAATAAAAAAGATTAGGTAATATTAAAATCACAATTTATTATATTCTAATTTTCTAGAGCAAATTCACCGCTGCCGCTTTATGCTCTGGTGCTAGATGCGAGTATCGGATCGTCATCGATAAGTCTGCATGCCCCAGCAGTTCACGTACTGTATTTAGATCTACGCCTTTCATCACTAATTTGCTAGCGAAGTGATGGCGCAGATCATGAAAGTGAAAATCAACTAACCCCGCCATCTCGACCACCGTTTCCCAGCTGCGCTTTATCTCGGTCAGAGGTTTGTCATTTCGTCCGACAAACACATACTGCTTACTAGGCCGCTGTCGGAACCATGCTTTCATCGTATCCACAGCTACCGCATTCATGGGAATATAGCGGCGATGCCCTGATTTTGCTTTGCTCCCCCTCACAAGAATCTGCTGCAAGCTAAAATCTACGTCCTTCCATTCAAGGCTTAAGATCTCGCCGCGCCGCATTCCGGTATTCATGGCGATCAACACAATCGGCTCAATGTGATCGGCAAAGCGTTTGTCTTTTAAATCGTCTAAAAGCTCATAGTGACGAACTCGGCGAAACTCATTACCACTAGCTCGTTTATCTCTTAACTCTTGGTCACGTTCGCGCAGGGCATTGAGCAGCGCTTGTTCTTCCTCTTGGTTCAGGTAACGAACACGGCTGTTATCTAATTTGTAAGCTTTTACCTTGCCAAGCTGATGCGCTTCTAAAAAGCCCCAATCCACTGCTCGGCTCAGAGCGCCTTTTAAGGTACTCACGTAGTAGTTAAGCGTGGCATCGGCACAGCCCTCTTCTCGTTTTTCCTTACGCCATTTTTCAACTGCCCAAGGGGTGATCTCATCCAACTGGCTTTCACCGAATTGCTCAAAGGTATTGAGCAACACACTTTTGATTTGGTCGGCTGTGCGAACATTGTTGGTGATCAGAAAGGGATAATAACGGTCGACGACGAACGTTTTAAATTCGGAGAGTTTTTTACGGCGGGTTTCTTCGATGGCTTCGCGTTTTTCGGTTTGAACATCAACACCCGTTGCAACCTCCCCCGCTTTCAGCCGGGCAAAGTCTCGCGCCTGTACCGGAGTAATGTTTCCGTGACGTCCGAGTAGAAAATTGCATTGCTTACCATTGTGGCGATAGAAGAAGTAGTAACAGATATTCCCCGATTTAGAGATCCGAGCATGAAAGCCTTTTATCTCTGTATCGTTCATCCGTTTGTCTTCAATCTTGAAATTCTTAATGGTTGAAGCACTGATTTTTGCCTTAATTGCCATCAAAAACCCCCTTTTCTGACGATTAGGCCAAAATTGCCGCTCCTGTGTAGCAGACTGCATTTTTGGCTCAAGTCAAAGTGTAGTCATGAGAGGGGCTAGAGAGCGATTTTGATCGAAATCCTGTGTAGCAAATATGTAGCAGATCTAAGATAAAACAGTGGATCTCAGTAAACAACAATAAACTCAATTAAATTTGTAACTATATGATTAAAATCACCTATTTTGTTTATTGAGTAATATCACTGTTCACTGTAAAACCCTGAATTTAGGCCAAAATCCCACTCATAATCGATTGGTCACTGGTTCAAGTCCAGTTGGGGCCACCAATCCTACCAAGGCTTTCAGACGTAGTATTCACTCACAACAAAATCTCTAGTTAAGTGCGATTAGAACAACTTTTATATCATTCCTAGAACACTCTAGTATAGGCCACATATGCCAATCGACATTAGATGGTTAAGAGAATGAGACGCGATTAGTAACAATGCTCATCCTACTTCTTAGTAAATAAACGTTATACGATCCTCCCGATAATATTTAACAACTGCTTGTGCGACAGTGAACTTGAAGTGACTGCTTCTGTTGAAGAGCTAGCATTTCTAAGCTGCCTATGCGGCAGTGAACGCACAGGTGAAAAAATCCAGCTGGCCACCTATTTTCTAAGCTGCCTATGCGGCAGTGAATTGCGACGCTTTCGGCTTATAGTCAATAGTCGCTTTCTAAGCTGCCTGTGCGGCAGTGAACAGAGAATTAATAGAAGAGTTGGCGTGTCAACTTTTCTAAGCTGCCTGTGCGGCAGTGAACAGATTCAGCCGCGACCCGTTTTAACGTGAAATTTTCTAAGCTGCCTGTGCGGCAGTGAACAATACCAATTTTTTTCATATTCAAGATGCATCTTTCTAAGCTGCCTGTGCGGCAGTGAACATTATTTAGTTCATTTTTAACTTTTGTATATCTTTCTAAGCTGCCTGTGCGGCAGTGAACACAGTGATGAGTGTATCAATATAACGGAAGTTTTTCTAAGCTGCCTGTGCGGCAGTGAACCTACCGATTATAATTATTCTCACTTTTGAGAATTTCTAAGCTGCCTGTGCGGCAGTGAACGGAATAAAAAAGCCCAATATAAAGCCCTAGGATTTCTAAGCTGCCTGTGCGGCAGTGAACACGCAAAACCTATCGAAAATTTTTCCATTAAATTTCTAAGCTGCCTGTGCGGCAGTGAACAACAGATTAAAAGTTGTGAGCGCGGACAAACTTTTCTAAGCTGCCTGTGCGGCAGTGAACAAAATTGTTAACGCTGTTAAAATTGTTGGATCTTTCTAAGCTGCCTGTGCGGCAGTGAACTTAAAAAATCAGATCGCTAGCTTTTCTGGTGCTTTCTAAGCTGCCTGTGCGGCAGTGAACATCGGCATTTTATTCGCATTAGCTGTTTTATTTTTCTAAGCTGCCTGTGCGGCAGTGAACCTATGGGTATGTTTTGCTTATGACATTTTTCATTTCTAAGCTGCCTGTGCGGCAGTGAACTTTTGAGCTTATGGCTGTGCGGTCTCTGGCGATTTCTAAGCTGCCTGTGCGGCAGTGAACTGCCTGATAGCGGTAATGGTGTGATTGAAGTTTTTCTAAGCTGCCTGTGCGGCAGTGAACTGAAGACGGCAATGTTACGCTGGTGACCCACTTTTCTAAGCTGCCTGTGCGGCAGTGAACGAGGTGATAAGTTAAATGATTTGATTTATACATTTCTAAGCTGCCTGTGCGGCAGTGAACAGTTATCAAGGCAGTATTGACGAAACAGTTAATTTCTAAGCTGCCTGTGCGGCAGTGAACAATAAAATTATCACAGAAAACTAAGCAACAACAAAAGATTAATGAGAAAAACCCTTTTTTACCTTGTTAAAACCATCCGTTCTTAACTTATTGTTTTTAAATTAATTTTTAAAGAGCTAAAAATAAAGGGTCTAAAGACCCTTTTATAAGGTTAAAAACAAGGAACAAATGCTTTCTTATCTTTATCCAGGGGACTTAGTCCATAACAGGTAAATACGTTGCTATTTTCGGTGCAAGTGTTCGCTTTTTCACAACCAACAAACAGCATAAACTTATGGCGTTGCTCACTCGTTGCTGAAGACAGGCTTTGCACATTGATGTATGGCAATTTGCTTTCCTCAGAGCGTTGTTCAATGGATGCCAATAGTTGTGCGTGCATTTCCTCTTCTGCAACCCCATGTTTTTGCGCTAACACCGTCACTCGGCGATCAAGTTGTTTGATACGACGCTGTTGGGATTTCGGATTCACACGATAAAAACACGCAAACTCATTGACCTCACTCGGCACGGCTTTGATGGTTTTCACATGCACATAATCACTTAATCGTTGCAGCCACTGGTTGACATTCGCTTGAATCAGTTGCGCTTCACTTTCCGCTAACAATCTGAGTTGATTACCTAATGGAAAGGTTTTATCGCCATACGTTGGGAAGCTCAAACCTATTTGAGATTGGTTTTCCGCGCGCTTATGTTCCACCAGCAACAAATGGATTTGTTGATAAACCTTTTCCCAAATAAACCCCAGTGACACTTCGATATCAGGCAGTAAGGTAATATCTTGATAATATTTCATATCTCGTCCTTATTCGCCGAAGACTCCACCACGAATCAACATTGCCATAATGTAATGCTGCTGTTCTAACGCAGGGGTTTGATCTTTTAACATCCAGCTATCAAGCAGTTTGTAGAAATCCATTTTCTCTTTGGGTTGACGATAAGCCGCACCACGGTTAGTCACCGAGCCATAAGGTTCAACGGCAATCGGGCCCACTTCTTCTACTGCTGGATGCCATGTATCAATGGTGCGCAGCGCATTACCGATTTTTTGGGAGTGCATCGCCGCTTGACCATCCAATTGATACAGGAATTTACTTTTATCGCCTTTACCACCACCCATAACGAGTTCTTGTGATGGGAATACGGCTTGACCTTCACCGAGCTTGGCGAAAGCAGAGACTTTAAGAAAAACGGCTTTGCCTTTTAAGCCCTGCTGAATTAACGCCGCCAATTCAGCCACTTGTTGTTTTTCATCAAAAGAGCGCAAATCAAATTCGTAGCTGTTGAATGTAAACTGTTTATCAGCTGCTTGTACTTCGACACGTACATTTTCTGCACCGACACGGTTACGCCACAAGAAGCGAGCATTGGCAATGTTTTGCGCATAACGTTGAGCCAATTCAGCGAACCCCGTTTCTTCCTGATAAGCATGAATTTTTTCAGCAAGCGCCTGTTGATATTCAGGGCTATTACAGGTTGACGGTACATCCAAATCACCCAAAATACGCAGTGAAAAGTCTACTCTTAATGTATCGGTGCTATGAGACAACGCTGCGGTATCAACCGTTTGTAGGTTGGCTTTCGATACTTCGGCATCCAGTTTTGCCGGATCACTGGCAATCGCATTTTTAAGGCGGTTTGAAATCGTACCACGCACGGATTTTTCACCCACTAGGATGGGCGACCATTGGTTTTCTTCCCAATTACCCGCAAACATCAAGGCATCCGATGGGATCAATTTTGCTTCAAAAGCCAGTACAGACGGTGTTGTTAATTTTTTATCAGCCATTATTCAAGTCCTTTAAAATTATAAAAAGTCGGGATCAAAACCGTTGTCTTCGGCTTCATCCAGCAAATCAGGTTCAGGTATTTCATTTAGTGACGGTTCAATTTCAGGTACATATCCTTGCGCAACGTACCAAGGAAAATCGTGGTGGTAATGCCAAATACCACGTTGGATATTTTCCAATCGATGGACACTCAGCCATTCACCGACGGTATAAGCGGTTTCAGCAAAAGTGACAGGAACGGTAGTATCACGCACATTGGCGACGTTCCCTGGCTGGTAACACTCTGAAATGGCGCAATAACCACTCGCCAAAGGCACTAAATAACCCGCATGAGGTTTCGATTGATAATCCCACTGCGCTTTGGTTTTCCCTTCACCCTCTTCACTCACCTCTTCCTCATCAAGCGGCGTGGCTTTGTAAGTTAAAGTGGCAAAATCACACCACGCATCCATTAATGTGGTTTGAGGATTAAGTTGTTGTAAGGTGGTGAAGTGCTCTGCCAAATAATTGCGACGATCAATTAAGGCAAAACCGGGCATTAAACGACGCAGTTCTTTACCCTGCTGATCTTCATCCGTTAGCACTAAATAATCCTGCACATGGGTAATTTGCCCGCCTGCCAAGCGCATGGCCGGAACCATGTTGCGTAGTTCAGCAACCAGTTGGGCTTTTTTCTGCTCATCGCCTGATGTCATCCCTTCAAGTTCAATCAATAAAGAGACTTGCATCGACATACGCCCCTCTTCATTAATGGGTGCGGTATTCCCTTGTTGAGTAAGCGGGTTTCGGGTTAATGCGAACACATAATCCCCCCAACCACTCGGTTGACGGGCATGCACTGCATTTTTATGGCTGATCACCGCCACACCGCCGAGCGTCACATCCACTTTGGGTGCTAACTTACGAGATAAAGCATGAGCAAAGCCCAAAAAGTTAGTGATGGCAGGAAAACCATAGGTTAACCCAGCGATGGCGTTGGCATTTTGCACATCGATTTTTTTCAATAAGAGGTAAGACTTCATGCGTGATACTCCTCTTGCAAACTGCCCATGCGTTCAAAAGCACGCAGCTCATTCAAACATAGTTTTTTGAAATAGCGTTGCTCTACATCGCCCAGTAGGTAGTGCTCTTTGTTTTCCAATTTATGCAGTAACCAGTTCGCAAAATCACCGGCAACCACCTCAAGCCAATCGCCTTTATCACGCTCGTGTTGAAACGCTTCATCAGGATTATCGAGATCCAAAAACAGCTGGTGTGCTCGTTTCATATTGCACTCAGGCGCACTCGACCAACCGGCACATTCTGGAATGGTTTGGATTTCGGATGCGAAGTTCAGCAGGCTATCGATTAAGGGCTTAACGTAAAAATAATCGCGTTGATAACGGGTTTTAAAATTGCGATCTTTTTCAGTTAACCCGGTTAGAAACGCCTTAAATTCACGCACGAGTTGGCTGGTGCGCCAACTGAATTGGCGATTAAACAACGTCTTGCTAGAAACCGGCGGTTTGGTTTGCGCTTGATAACTTGGCGGGGCGCAATTTAAAAGGAAACCTTGTCCATGGCGCTCACTGTTTAATTGCGAAATATTTTGTGGTTTAGAGCCACCAAACATTTGCACAGCCGTTGCAGGAAATCGAACGTCAACACGTTCATCGTAAATCCCTTTCTTATGAGCATCGCGGATCTCTTTGGATTCACCAAAACGTGACTCTCGAATTTTTTCATATAACTCATTGGCTAAAGCGGATGAATACAACGGGCACAATAAGTGGTATTCGTCTTCACCATCAAAAATAGGGAAATAAAGCTGTTTAGTTAAGGTATGAGCCGACAACTTTTCATCGCCTAGCGCTAACGTCAGCCCCTTGCGCCATTCTTCTAGCAACTCTTTGTCTTTGGTAAACCCGCTTAATGCCGCCACACTCTTTTGTTGCAATTGATCAACGAGCGTTTCTCCATTCACTTCCAATTTCAGTAGTCTGGCAACATCCAATGCTGCCGCATTGCCAACGGCATCAATCGCAGGATTAGGCAAGTGCTGGGTGACCAGATAACTAGAATCACTCATTTGATAATGGTTGATCAGCATACTGCTGGCTTTGGCATCACTGTGCGTAAATTTTGCTGCATGAGTCGCTAAGCTAATTTGTTTGGCTCGCTTGGCTGCATCGGTTAACCACACCACTGGATCATATGTTGTATCTATAGGATCTGCTTGTTCATGGTATTCCGCTTTGGCTGTCGCAATAGCAACGGGATCGTCACTTTTTTCCAGCACTTTATTGAGCGCTTTTTGCAACGGTTCTAACTTTGCTTGTTTGCGCTGGTTAATGTACTCCGCGATTGCGGCTCTTAATGTTCCGTCCATTCGCCTTCCTTATTGATTATTTTGTTGAAACACACCCAGTTGCTCATGCCAAGCCCACTCGATGGTTTGATCTTGTTTTTCAGCCCGAAGTTGGATTTCACCCAAACGCTCACTGGTGCGACTCAAGGTTTGCCCAAACTGCTCGGCAAAATGGCTGTAAATCTCCATCGGATTATCGTTAAACCACCACTGGCAACCAGCGGCCAATTTAATGCCTACTGATTTAAATCGATGGGTCGTTTTAAATTCATAGGGTTTACGAGAGGTATCAAGTTGACACCACTCCAACTGTTCATCTTCGTCACAGCGCAATAGAAAGGGTTCTTGTGGATCGGATTGGCGAAATGCCGTTTGCTCAATAAACTCCGCATTCCACACTGCATGTTGCCCATATGCTTCAGACCACCAGCGATTGGCCTCTCGTCCACTGTGGTAAAACTTAGGATCAGGCATGCTTTCTAAGGCAAACCGTAAGGCTCGATGTTCTTGCACTAAAAACGATTGAACTGGATAGGCATGTTGACTGCCTGAATTAGGATTACTTAGAAAATCTCGACCCGTTTTGTGGTAAATGGGTTCTTTGACGCGCGTAATCGCTGAGATATTTGCCAATTCATCACCCAATAATTCACTGATATCGTGGCTATTTAATGGCAAAGCGCCACTCTCAAAACCGGGATGACAATACGCAATCGAGTCTCCTTTTAGGGCTTTGATATTCTGATTGAGCACCACTAAATTGGCTTGGTTAGGCACTTGCTGGCGATGACGCTGAATACGCCCAGCGAGCTGGATCAGCGCGCGCATCGAGCTTGGCTCAGCAATTGCCCAGTCGTAATCGTGGTCGCGTCCCACTTCAATGACGGACGTACCCAACACCACAAACACAATGTTCTTTTCTTTGGCACTCTCTAACACCGCTTTGATTTCAGGTTGTTGCCAAAGCTTATCGGGATCGTGTCTATCTAATAACCGATCCAATTTGTGCTCTTTAAAAGAACGCAGTGCGAGCGGAAATTGGGAGTGATAAACGCAATAACAAATGCGCACATTCTCCTGCGGTGCTAATTGTGAGAGGACTTGCGCCACAGCAACCATGGGATTGATATTCGCCATGCGCACCACACCTAAAGAGACTTTTTTGCCATTAGGTGAAGTCACAGCATGGGCTTGATGCAATAGATGAATTTGCTCGTAAATGGTTTGAGCGACGGCTTGATAGACACTGATTTCACGCGCAGTTTTATTTGCCGTGTTATCAATTTGGTCATCATCTACTGACACGATAGCGCCTTTACGCAGTGGCTGATCGTTTTGTTTCAGCTTAGCCACTCGCTTGTCCACAAATTTGCGGTGAACCGCAACAAAGTCGGACACGTTAGACAGCGGCTCCGTTTGCGTCGTGAATTCATCAATCCACGCACACAAAATGGGTGGCTGTTTTGGCTCCGCAAATTGCGCTTGATTAAACTGCTCTCGCCCTGCTTTGTAGGCATCAAACAAGGTTTTTATCAGTGACGGCGGCAAAGTCGCCGAAGAAAGCAACACTCGTGAACCGAGCATCCCCGCCGAATTGACCAAACGACAAAGCGCTGGCATATCCTCTAAACCAAAATCATCGGGTTCATCGAGTACTAAATCCGAAGTGAGCAAGCGCAACATTGGCGCAATCTGTTTTCCCCCGCGTTGGCTTTCGGTGGCAGGCATTAAATGATCAATGGTGCTGACTAAAATCGGCGCACTGACGAGCTGTTCCAATTTTGGACTGGCGCTTAACCAATGCTTGAGACGACCATCGTATATTTGCCCTTCGTAGCTGATAAACAGCTGCTCAAACCAATCTTCTGCCGATTCACTGCCCTGCTCTTCCTGAGTGCTATTCAGTTCATGCAAGGCTTTGACGGCTTGCGAGCCAATCAATACCGCCAGTTCATCATCACCTAATTTCAATAACTCGCGATAAGCATCACCGGTTTGCAACGTTAGGGTACGTAGCCCTAACGCAACCGAGAAACGACACCCCTCACGCTCATCAGCCAAACCATACATAAACCGCGCATTAGCGATGGTTTTGCCACAACCGGTCGATGCCATATTCACCCCAAAGAATCCTTGGCGTTCTGTCTCTTTGGCAATCGCTTTGGCTTTCGCAAAGGCTTTATCTTGCCATTGATATTTTGCAATACCCGAACTTTTGGTAAACAAACGGTGCTGAGCAATGGCGGGCAGTGTAGTTTTTAAGGCGGGTAGATTGTGCGCAAAACGCTGCGCATTCACTGCCACACCGATGTTGTGTTCATCCAGCTTTTGTTTAGGCGTGATGCTTTTATCGTGCGCAGAATGACGATCAGTATTAGCAATGGCTTGATAGCGAGGATCTTGCCATACCGTTTTCCCCTCTCGAATTGAAAGTGAAGAATAATAGTGGTCAGCTAACATCAGCGACAATCTTGCCATATGAGCGACAAAACGTTGATCAAACCAACTGATAGAATCCTTGGCTAGCAGCGGATTGTTTTTCATCCGTAATCCAAGTTTGGCAGCTTTATGCTGCCAAGTGCGGCTTAATAACGGCGTGCCGTTGGGAAATGACCAGTTGTCTTTAATGGCTTGAGCGGTATATTGGCTTAAATCCAGCGCATTCGGTGAGTTCCAGTGGCAATCAAAACATTGGGTGAGCCACTGGTCCATCTGTTCAATATTGACGCCAATCTTATTATTGTTTTTCGGTAAGCGGTGGTGAGACACCACTAACCACGCAATCAATTTAGCAAATGGCGCAAGATGTCCTTCGGCAAACGGGTTTTGCCATACGTTGGAAGCATCTTGAAATACCGCTGCCAGCATTTGTTGGTTACACGCTTCGGCCACTTTGGGCTCTGACAGTTGTGCTAATTTAGAAATCCATTCTTGGTCAGTTTTATCACGCACAAAGGCTTCAAACAGGCGCAAAGAAACCCATTCATGGCGATAGGGTTCGCCTTTGGTTGCTGATTTCCCTTGCAGCTTTTTCTGAAACAATGCATTGGCTTTACCAAAATCATGAAACAGCCCAGCAACGGAACTGGCTAACACGATCATTTCATTGAGATGCCAGCCCGATTCCCATTCTCGATGCTCTAAATTGAGTGAAGTTCGATTCACTGCCACCACGCCTTCTAAGTTAAACTTCGAACGATTACCCACTACCCATAGCAATTGGCTACGCGAGCGACTGCGGATCCAATGACAACTCACCGCCGTACTGCGGCTCGCCGTTTGTTTGAGCATTTTCTTCACGGTTTGTAAGCCGTCTTCGGTGATTAACGTTTGCCACGTATTGTTGCCAATCCGATCGGCAAAAGCATCCAGCACTCGACGGGTTTTCTTCAGTGCATTCTTCTCACACTCGGAAACAAACGTGACCATCATTGGGCGCGGTCCTCCGTATCTTTCGGCTCATTTAATGCAATCGCTTTGATGGTATTAAACATAAATTCCATGGAGTGATGTTCGATAAAGGCTTGTAACACTTGCTGACGAAATTCTTGCTCGGAGGCGCTTTCTTTCGCGCAGACGAAGGCCCATGGCAGAACGACGGCATCCTTAATCAGATCCGCCACATCAAACACCAACGCCCCACGGCGGGTTTTGCCATGCATCACCGCAAAGCCATGTGGAATCCCCAACACCCACAAACAACTCGCGGCTAATCCGTAAGCTAAGTAATTGCCGTGATTGAGAAAGTCATTAGCGAGTGTGGTGGAATCGTGTTGACGAGTAAAATTGTCTAAACCGGTGTTATTGGCAGCGTATTTGTAGAGCACTTTGGTGAGTTGCGCTTCGGTGAGAAGTAATTCAGAGGTTTTGGTCGCGGCATCAGTGCGGGAATGAAAAGTCTCTAAAGCTTGTTGAATCACATCATCTTTAAAGATAAAACCTTGGGTCTCTAATTCTCGGTCTTTGCCCCATACCGTTTGTAAGTAATCAATACGGGCATTTTGAAATTGTTTAGCCACATCAAGGCGCTTGGAATCATCAAACCAGAAAGAGAGCCATCCTTGCAGATATTCTGTGGGACGGTATTCACTTTGCGGGGTAAACCATTCCACTTCTGTTGCCATATGCAATGGTGTGCCGCCCCCGCCACAAAATCCAACGAGAACGCCCGCCTGAGATAACATCCGCATCGCGGCTTGAGTAATGGATGTGCCATTGCCCAGTAACAAGACGGTGGTGTTCGCTATCGGAATGTTGTAGTAGAGATTTTCTTTTTTCGACTCGGTCAGGTACAGTACCCGCCCCTCTTTTTGCATCACGCGGCAATATTCCAAGTAGTACATATTGGCTCGCTTGGAGTGCAGTATGGTTTTCAAATCTGAAGGTGAAAAATCATCCATATCATTTTTTCATTTTGTAGAAGAATCAGTTCAGGCCAATTTATCAATATACAAATCAACGTCGCATTCAGGCATATTTAAAATCCAGTCATTTTTTAATGAAGGACTCATTCAATTACAAAATACGACACTCATTAATGCCAAATAGCCATTATCTTTTTTATTAATAATAAACTTATGCGCCTTTACTTTTCAATCACTCAAAAAGGCTAGTCCGATGCAGCTTGATAGCTATATGGGATTGACACGCTTAGATGATTAAGACCTTTGTCTATTTTTAAAAATACAATCATTAGGAATCAATAAATTACAACGAGATTCAAAAAGGTTAAAATATTTTGTAAGTTAATAGATTGTTATAACTGGATTTTTAACTAAAAAACCTTATTCATTACTGCATAAGCGGCTTAAAAAGCTCAACGCGGTACCGATTCCTTTAAGCTTTAATTTTTGTCATCTATCGCATTTCTACCGATTATCATTTCTGATTCCAACTGATATTAGAATCTGGATATTTCTATACAACATTCCAATATCAGCTGAAGATTAATCAGAAAACGCCAGATAGTGATCTAATTATAAAGGGTTATCATATATGTACTTTATTTTTATTAACGCTCCTTACTTAATCATTCTACTTATTCATATTTTAACTAAAATATTTATTTTATTATGATTAAATATCATTTGGATAAATACTTATTTTATATGTTTGGCTATCCACATAGCACTTCTATTTATCATCAAACATCATTGATATAACTATATGAATAATAAATAATTAATATAGGATTATTATCTGTATTTATTATTTTTATATATACCTATGTATCATATATAAGAGATTAGTCATATAGAAGATTCAAATAAATTTAATTATCAATTAAAACAATTGTTTATTTTACATTTACAAAAAATAACAAAAATAATAATAACAACTGCTATCTTTAACCAGTACCCATTGATAAGGAGATTAATTATGGCTATTACAAAATTTAGTGTCGCTTCAGTTAACTCAGGTGATACCCAAGTGATTGATTTAGGTTCAACGATTCTAAATGCTTCCGTCGCTGTTCAGGGCTACTCGGTCTCTTATGGTGGAGACGATCACCATGTAAAAGCATTAAATGTCAAAGCATCGCTGGCGGGTCTTAGTGGTAGTCAAGTGACTGTTTCTGCTACATGTACAATGGAAGATGATTCAAACCATAAAGCAAATGGGAAAGTCGATGTGTTAGTGATTGCTGAATGCGATTCTTAATTTTTGAATTATAAATAATGATTATTATCGGGATATTACCGGCCCGATAATAATTCCATTTTGTCTTATATCCTATACCCAGCTGTTCTTTCACCATAAGACACTCACTAAATCACATTTTTGAAGGTGATGAAGAGAGGATACACATTATGAGCAGTAAAACTCAAAGCCAGCTCCCGCAGGTTCGCCCAACTCAATTTGAAGATACTATCCATGATATTTTCAATAAAAGCGTTAATTTATTTCGAGGGGATGTCAATTTTTCGTTCGATCTCATATCACTAAAAGGTCGAAATGGACTCGATCTAAAAGTCACGGCCTGTTATGGCAGCCATGTCAAAAGTCAGGTCAATCGCTCGAATGTAACCGCACCCACCAGTATTCTCGGTCTTGGCTGGCAACTGCCTTTTGACCGGATTGAAGTCAGTGATCACGACAATGCCTCAATCAACGATAACCAATATTATTTATATCAAAACAATACATCGATCGAATTGGTCGTTACGCTCCAGCCGTGGTGCCGCCTCACCTTACCTTCTAGTGCCGCGTCAACGTTAAGTCAGGGCCAACTCGATGCCGCAATTTGTGCCGATTTTCTCAGCGCCGGATTAAATCTAGATCCAGCGTCGAGTATCGTGACGGTCACCGCCAATCAGCGCTGGCAAATCCGCGATGACATCAACCAACGTCTGTTTGATGTACAACGACAAAATGATGAACTGCTCGTTTACCCCGGAGGTCTGGCCTTTGAGTCGTTTCAGTACAACTTTAGCCATATTCTTTATTATCCGGCTTATGAACGCTGGGAATTAGTCAAAGATGACGGCACTAGTTATTTTTTTGGAGGACAGCAAACCGCTAACAGTGTGCAATGGAAAGTGAAATGGGGAAACTGGTCCGGACATTCGGCTCTTACCGAAAACGATCAACGTCAGCCATTACAAAGCCGCTACCCCATTATTTGGAACCTAGTTACTGTTGAAGATGTTTGGGGGGATCGCATTCATTTTGAATACGAAACCGTTGAGCAAGCCGTCGGGAAAGGTGGGCTTGCGTTCACCAAAGCCTGTTACCTCTCCCGAATTACCGACATGCTAGGGCGTACGGTTTGTTTTCAGTATGCTGAAAAAGAATATCATATCAATGCGCCGGCTCAAGCCCGAGAGTATCTTAGCCCGCACTGGGATCATCCCTATACCGAACAACCCGACAATGAACCTAGTGCTTACCAGGATCGCTACGAAACCCGCTATCTGGACCACATTGAGGTCAATAATCCCCAGCAGCAACAGCTCTATACCATTCAACTGAGCTACGCGACGGCTCATTTTAGCCAATACCATGATGATGATCCGTTATATGGCGATACGATCAAACGAACTCTTACCGGGATCCAACGGATCTTTGCCAATCACTGTGCATCACCCGGATTACGATTTGAATACGCACCCGCCGATGCGATTCACCCCGGAGCACTCTGTCGAGCTATTACGCCCAACGGGGCTATCATTGATTATCAGTATAAAAAACAATCTATTCCTCGATGTGAACGACAGTTTACCATCGATAATCCCTGGCCAAATACAGCCAAACCCCGAGTCTGGTTCGGTTCTGACTATGTGGTAAATCTCTGGCTAAATGAATCAACCGATCAGATCCAACTATCGCTCTACACTTGGCTCGGACGCTGGCAAGCATGGTCAGAGGATCCTTTACTAATTCAATCTTCTTTTGATATTCAAAGTGTTAATGCCGTTACGACCGAAGATTTTGCCTGTGTGAGTTATACCGTCCCGCAACATCAAAAATCATACGTGTACATCTATCATAAAGATAATCTGCGCTGGGGAGAGTGGATACAAGCAGCGCCAATCACCCTCAACAGTACGAATTTACAGGTCGTCGCCGGAGATAACTTTGTGCTCATCTGTGATCAAAGCCAGCGACAACTCCTGCGCTATACCTGGGATTGTTTTAACAAAATATGGCAAATTGAAGATGTCTCTACTGAAGTAGCCAATGGTGATCCCAACGGCAAACTCTATGTGACGGCTACCAGTAAACACTACGCAGTGCTCGACTACGCCCCATCCCATGGTGGAGAACATCACAACCAGCTCAGTCTCTATTATCAAGATAACCAATACCGCTGGCATGCCGGAGACTCGCAGGAGATGGTCTTTACCATTGGTGGTGATCATCCAGAACAATCATTTGGTTTTTACAGCAGTGCATCGTTTATGGTACTCACATACATCACCCATGAAGTATCACTGCAATTTAACTACACCGTGAAAGTCATCAGTTGGGATGAAATCTTCAGCTCTCTTGATAGCCACGATTTCACTTATCAGCTGCCTAAAAGTGCGCCATCGAAAGTCATCACCATTCCATTTATCGCTCGTTTTGTAAACAATAGTCTGATTGCTTCCGGCCCTAACTTACTGCGTTATAACGGCGAAAAATGGTTGCAAAATAACAGTCTGGATATTCGGGATACTTGCAGAGATACCGATATCAACTGGTTTGCTTATGGTGAAGATTACGCCATCCTGACCAGCAACCGAGAATATGCCGTTGATGCCCGGTTAGTGGCCTATGATGCCACGACCGAAATACGTCAATGGAACAGTCAAGGGGTGGTTTTATACAGCAAAGATGGATCGACATCGGATCGTAAACGCCGTTATTTTCCAACGGCTGGTGCGGATATAGCCACAATGGACAACCGGGTCTATCACCGTGACTCTCAGTGTAACTGGCAAAATGCCGTTGCTCATTATCAACCCCTACCGGATGCGATCGACAGCACAACGATGATTAATCAGGGGCCTCGTTTCATTGCCTATCTCAATATGCAGGGAGAATCGGCCCAAAATAGCGCGGTATATCCCTTCGAGAACCAGTATCTGTGCCAAGAGACACTATTGGATCAACGCTTTTTCACCTATATCAATGCCGATGGTTCTATCAGTAGCCAGGTCAATGGGCAATACCCTTCGGGTTTATCAACCTTTGTAACCTACCTACCGCTGCATAAAGATTTTGATGATGCCACCCACATCACCCTCAATCGTTATTTGGATGATACCTTGCAAGGGGAGCTGATTGACTACTGCGTGGCCTCCATGCAGATCAATAACGGCTACACCACCAGCAGCACCCAATATCTATTTGATATCAACTCTGCGACCTGTGATCCGACTGGCAGCATTTTTAAATATTATAAAACCATTGATTATCCCGGTACCGAAAGCATTGACGATCCATGCTTCGGCTACACTGAACACTACTATTTTAATGGGCTCAGCGATCCCAACCCATCATCCAATCTGATCGAAACTGAACCCGCTACCGCGTTACTGGATGGTCAACAGATCGAACAAAAAGTCTTTAACCAGCAGGGACAACTACTGCGCCACGAACAGCAGCAACTTCAGAGTTTTACCCAAATATCCGGCAACACTGTCCACCAAAATCTGTTTGGGGGATATGTGCGTTGCCTTAAAAACACGGTGTATAACGAAGAACTAGTCGTCACCACTCACTATCAGTATGAAACGCAATTTGGCAAATTATCGCAGGAGTATTTTGAAAATATCACCCCCGAAGGCACCACAGAAACTCTTTATAAATCATATCAATACGCGTTTCAGGCCTACCCATGGTTTCTGTATAAAAACATCATCGATGTCCCGTTCAGTCAGTTCGATTCCGTACTCGTCTCAGGCAGTGCTTCTTCGCAGCTTACCGCTGGGAGCTTACAACAATATGCACCGCAACAGCGAACTCAAAACGGGATGCCAGCTCCAACCGTATGGGCCAGTTCAACAGCCTATGTACTGCAACAACAAACCCAATTAGCCGATTTGGATATCGCCCATCTGATCCAGAAAGATCCGGGAAGTTATTGGCAACAAGTCCATCAAATCTTAGAGCGGACTTTTTATGGATCCATTGTGACCCAGAGTGATGTCTCCGGGCTAACTGAAAAAATCTTCTGGGATCGCAATCAGATCCTGCCGATCGCCACCTTTTCACTCAAGGATCCCCTAAGCTGTGATTTTATCGGCTTTGAGCCTTATGAAGATACGCAGGATCGCTGGCGCATGCACAATACCCAGCTAAAATTAAGCGACTATCTGCGCTCTGGCGATGCTTATACCGGTAGTTGCTGTTTCCAGTTACAACCGCAGCACACTCTTGAAAAAATCAGTCCGGTCCAACAAAACGGAACCCTAATCGTCTCCGGTTGGATCAAAGCACCTCAAGGATTTCTCAGCGACACCGGTGATGTATATCTGATCACCGAAGCGGAGAATCCGCAAAAAATTGCGATTACGCCCACCCACGAAGATCGCTGGGAATATTGGCATGCTGTTATCGAAACCAGCCAAAGCCACTCCCTGATGCTCTCAATGGCTATCACAAACACCAAACACAGTAGCTCCCTGCTGTTTAACAATATCAGCACCTTTCCCCTCAGCTGTAATATGGATGCGAAATTTTATGATCTAATTTATAGCGATGAAATCGCCGCGATCCGTAACGATGCCGGAACTCTCCGCTATGCCTATAACCCGCTACGCCAGAAATTTGCCGAAACCGGTCCGTGGGGAAATAGCCAAAAAGGGGTGGTGAACTATGCGCCCCGTAGCTGGCATGATCCTATTCCTTATCAATATCCACAATCCACGCCATCCAGTGAACTAGCGATTATGGCGGCCGAGGGTGGGATCTATGAAACTTTCACCGAGGGTGACCAAATATGGGCCAGTTGGCAACGGGAGGATCCCAGCGTCTGGCAGATCCAAAACGGACAGCTTTACCATAATGGTTCTTCAAGCGATACCATTCGCTGGTTAACCACGAGCACCCAGAGCCACTATGCACTCGGCTTTACACTCAGCTCCCCCAAAACGGAGCAACTGTCATTCTCTATTGCAATAGGTGATCGGCTGGAAGCCAGTTGGGATCTACAAAGCGGCTGGAGCATGGCACTTGATGGCACCCGCCATAGCGATCCGACCATTAATGGCAAGGTGCCGACATCGGTGCTACTGATCCCGGTCAACGGGGCCTTGCTGTTACTCGCCGATGGCCGCATCGTATTCTCGCTATGGAACACGACGCCACTGACGGGGTCATTCCAATTATCGGCAAAAGGGGCATTGCAATTTGCTAATTTTATCACTTATCAAGCCCCGCAATTGTCGCTGAACTACAAAGGCGGTACTGGCCAAATCCTGCAAACACAAGTACTTAATAACGGCACGACGCTAGCGAAAGGCACCGTCTATGATGCTCTGGGCCATAGCATTGCTCAGACTAAAATCGCCGGTTTTGAACACACGCTATTCGGCTATCGCCAGCAACTGATCACCGCACTGGATCCCGAAACCGGCATCATGAGCGGCGAGATCAGCCAAGCATATCCTAAAGATGAAGGCTACCCCTATCACGGAACACAATATGAATCGGCTCCGCTAGGCCGCCCAGTCCAACAAGGACTACCTGGAAAAACCTTTGCTATCACTCCAGATAATCCGCATACCACCCGCTTTGATTATCATGTGACCGATCAAACGAGCATTGCCGGAATTACGCCGCACAACGGCCAATTTACAGTCTCTGCGATTACCGATCCAAACGGGACTATGATATACACTCTCACCGATCGCAAAGGACAGCTTCTAGGGCGGCAAACCAACCGGGGCAATCAGGTCTTAAAGGCGGTACAACAGATCTTTAATCCGGCGGGTCAGATCATTCGAGTGTTACATCCGAACTCGTTTAATGCCCCGACTCCAGAGCAAGACTTTATCACGCAAAGCCAATACAACTTTTTAGGACAGCTCACGGCCCGTACCACGACCGATAGCGGAACAACGCAATATATCTACGATCCAACCGGGCGGATCCGTTTTAGCACTACCGCCCAGACCAACGCTCAAGGTGTCATTTTATATAAAAAGTATGATGCTCTGGGACGGATCATCGAAGAGGGACAAATCGCTCAAACCTGGGATCCAGAACAGTTACAAACCATTGCGGATCACCAACCGGAATATCCACAGAATAACAACTGGGATACCTTCAACAGCTATGACGGAACCGGCAAAGAAAGCACTTTGCTGGGCCGACTATGGAAAACCCAGAAACGTAATCCCGGTGCGATCATTATCGAAAACAGCTATCAGTATGATCACTTCGGCCATACCACTGAAAATCAGCTGTCAGTGAGCGGTCAGTCACCCCAGCGCAGCCAATATAGCTATGACAATCTGGGAAATATTATTGCAATTGACTACCCTGTTGGTGCTCCGGTCGCAAAAGTCTGTTATCGCTATAACGAAATGGGCCAAAATATTGCCATCGGTACGCCGTCCGAACCTGACAAATTTGCAGCCTATACCTACCACGCTGACGGTAGTCTGGCGAATGAGCGATTAAACACCCAAGGCGCTCAACCGTTGGAGCGCAGTTTTACTTATAACTCTCCCGGCTGGCTCACTGAACTAGACAATCACTATCAGGATCAACGCCCCATTCTAGCGCAAACATTCCATTACACTGACGATGGCTATAACGGGGCCGGATACTTCAATGGCAATCTGGCTCAGGTCAGTCACCACAATGCGATAACCCCCGCCCATTCATTCGATTACCGTTATCAATATGATGGCAGTGGTCAGTTGCTGGTGGCACAACACAGCCGTAACCCACTCTATAGTCTCGGAACACAGACCCCATTAAGCTTTGATGCCAACGGCAACATTCTGGATCTGCAACAGGGCTCGCAGCAACAGCACTATGACTATCTAAATCAAAGCAACCGGATACTCACCGTGCAAACCGATCAGGGAATATCTCAGACCTTCGCTTATGATGTCGGTGGTAACATCACCGGAGCCTCAGCGCATCAGATCAGTGATATCGCCTACAACTTGTTAAATAACTTACCGATGACGGTCAAAACTGAAAATCAGGAAATACTCAGTTTACTTTATAACGGTCTGAACCAACGGGTGCTCAAACGCCATCAAGATGGAACGCAGACACTGTATGTCCATGGTCTGAACGATGAACCGCTGCTCGAACAAGGTCAACAGCTGCGTCAATATATTTATGGGGTTGGTGGATTATCAGTAATGATCCTCGATCAACAGCCGCTCTATGTCTTAAAAGATCAGCAGGGTTCTGTTCGGGTGGTTGTCGCGGACGATGGCGAAATCCGGGCAATGCTAGATTATATGCCGTTTGGTCAGCTCATCACTGCAACCGCCTTACATCCGGAGCTGACCCCCTACCGATTCACCGGGCAAGAGTTTGACAGCGAACTGGGATTGTATAATTACCGGGCCCGGTTTTACGATCCGGATCTGGGACGTTTTTACTCCTGCGATCCAAAATTTCAGTATGGAAGCCCCTACGCTTACTGTGATAACAATGCGATCAACCGCACCGACCCATCCGGTGAAATTGCATCACTGTTAATTATTCTGGCGGTTGGAGCCCTCATTGGTGCTGGCGTTGGTGCAGCGGCGGCCACTTATACCGGAATTAAATCTGGCTTAAGTGGCGGACAACTTGCGGGTTATATTCTAGCCGGAGCCGGAATTGGCGCTGTCGCGGGAGCCCTTTCATCACTAGCAGGGGTTGGGGCATTTGCGGTGGGCTCTGCCGCGGCGGCTGCAACGGCGACAGCGGCCGGAGGAGTTTCAGCTGCCATTGCCGGTGTCGCAGGTGTAGCGGCTGGTGCTGCCGTTGGGGCAACTGCCGGGGCAGCTATCGGTGCTTCACAAGGCGTCAGTCAGCATTTTGTCAACGATCTATTCGGTGTTGAAAACACCAGCAGCTGGCAGCAATCTTTGCTGACCGGGGCCATTACCGGAGCCGTTGGTGGCGCGATTGCTGGTGGGATAGCTGGAGCAGGTGGGGCAATGGCCACACTGCAGTCACTACGCTATGCAGAAATTACCGGCAATAACGGTTGGGCTTTCAGCCCCCGCTCTATCACGCAGGTCAGCGATGCTTACAGCTCTTTCAGTTCAATGGGCGTCGTTCCATTACCTTCGGTTGTCAGCCGGATCCCAAATGTCAATGTTCCGGTTATCGGCAGGCTTCAAACTTTTGTACTCAGTAAATTCAGCCTGCCAACGTTAGGGAGTGGCGTGAAAGCACTGGCTCAAAAAGCTATCACACCTCTACTGCCGTCATCAACGACCCAAAATGGAAACGCCATGCAAGCTTCACAAAGTGTTGCCAATATCTATGCTCAGCAAGCGTATAACTCGTCGATGAGCGCTAACATCGGGCTGGAAACAGCCTTGATCCTAAATCCATCCATGTGGAAAGACGGACAGGCATAATCCGTTCATCGCAGCCACAACAGAGAGTGCCATCGGCACTCTCCATTTCAGTCATCATCGGAGAATGATCATGAATGATAATGATGTACGATATAATCAGGTCCGACAGAAAAGTTCACATAACTCCTACCAGCGAACCGAAGGGTATCCGGATCAGGCGCTCTACTGGCGCATCCGCTCTATGGAAATTGATATTCATAATAGTAACGACGGTGCCGGATGGCCGAAACTTGCTGGGAATTGGTATGTATATCATGCCTCTGTCGTCGATCAAGATAGTTCGGTCAATACCTTAGCGGACGCACTAGATGTGCTGTGGGCCTTTCATCAGGCCGTGCCAGATCATGAAGTCATCAGTCTCTGGTTAGATTTAAAAGATAGTTTCGATGCCAGTGCCGATCAAACACCGGCTTCACTGGATCAATTACTCATCCATAAATTAGGACGGGAGCAAATTTGGGGCGCGCCGGATCTCATTGCTGACTATCCTAATCTTCAGGCTGCCGTCGACGCTCAAGGTTGGCCAACACTGGCACAGCTACGCGGTAAATTTATTTTTGGTTGCACCACCGGAAATTTATCCTCCACCTCATCCGTGCTGAATCAATATGTGGAAAATGGTGCCACCGCCAATCAACGGCTTTGCTTTGTCACCCCAGAGATTACCAGTACTCATGATATCACCGCCCATAACTATGCGGTCATGTTCAACCTTTCTGCCAGCCATACCCAACTGGCACAATCTGTATTCGAGGCCGGATTCGTCAGCCGGGCTTACGGTCTGAATTCAAAAAGCAATTGGCAAACCGGATGGAATGCCAAAGCCAACCATCTGGGAACCAATAAAGTCAATGCCCTTGAAGATAGCTGGGCCAGAACCGACCTTACGCAAACCGGTTATCCTTTTACCGGCATTGACGTCACATTAGATCCCACACTCACAGAACCGGGAGCGCTGTATGCAATTCAAGTCAACTCCGGCGATATTTGGAGTAACCATGACAGCTTTTATTTTCGATATGATGAGGTCGATACCACCCATGATCAAACATTCAGCGCTTTTGTAGCCAACCCACAATCTCATGTTAATGGCTGGATCAAAGGTGGATTAATGGTCCGTAGCAGTCTGTCGGATACGGCGGCTTACGCGGCAGTGTTACAAACCGCATCTCATAACATCCGCTTTCAGTACCGGATCCAAGATGGACATCAAACGGACTATATCGATGCCGAGATCCCTGATGGGGTCAACGGTAAGCCAATCGTTCATAACAATACACCGATCTGGTTTCAACTCACGATTCAAAATCATGGTAAGAATGTCGGCGCATATTACTCGATCGACCATCAGGAATGGATCAAAATCGGCACAGTGAATGTCACCCAGAGCCTATCGTTGCAGGGCTGGGCGGCAGCCTCTCATGGAGATGGCGATATTAAATGGTTATTTGGATCCGATACCGTACCCACCCAAGAAAAGGCAATTGGCACTGATGCATCAGGTCATTTTATTCAAAATAGTGCTGAAGCCGCCCGAATTAATTGATATTCAAAATACATCTGATCCTCTGCGCTGCATTTTCACGCGCAGAGGATCAAAGCCGGTTTGCTCAGTTCATGAGATGTCACAGGCCACGCCGAGTTTAAAAAGGGGTTAATTTGAACAACACATTACCCCCGAAAGCTCAACAGTCCTTTGTGCTATCTATGTCATCAATATAACCATTGATGACACAGTACCTGACATGGCTCATCACATACCATAATCACGTTCAACTTTTGCAATACGGGTTTTAAATGATGAATACCACTGGCTACGCCCCTGTTTTTGGGCTTGTAGATGTTCCGCATTGGCTTTCCAATTTTTAATAGATTCCAGATCGGCCCAGTAAGACACGGTAATCCCGACGTCTTCCCGGGCCGACTCTACACCCAAAAATCCTGGTTGAGTGGCGGCTAACGCGACCATTTTCTCAGCCATCTGCTGATAACCCTGATCACCATCGGTCCGATGTGATGTAAAAATAACCGCATAATAAGGGGGCTTGGGGGTGTTAGCAATCAGTGACATACGCGCTCCGGTATCAGTCTAGTTCCGTTTAAACAGCATCCAACTTAGCCATATTTTTAGCCTATGGCAACTCACCAGCCACATCGAGCCCATAAAACTAAAAAACTGGACCGTCCAGCGCAATATGCTCATCGTTGTCCAGTTTTTAACCGTATCTTAGTCAACCTCAGCCGTTTTCTGATATTTCATAACACAGGATTTACAGATACAAGCTTTGCCCCGCAGTTCTGACGGGATCTTTGACAATAGCACTTCTGAAAAAATAATGGTCGGATCATTACACCAACATGCGCGAGTGACATCAGCCGTCGCCAAATTAATGCATTCATTCGACTCACCACATAAAGGGCAAATCAGAGGATCAGGTTTAATATTCATTTGCTTCAGGTCTCGCCCTCACTGTTTAATAATTGATCACTTTTTATCCTAAAGAAAGCATCCCTGCAACTTTCCAAATCCTATTCTGCACTCGATGAGTCCCCAAGTTAGGTCAATTTCATCGCGGCCCACAACGCACTGTTGTCTGTCGGAACGATGGATTATTTGTGAATGTGTTAGCTCAAGAGTGCATCATTAAATCATCAAACCCAACAGAGACAGCCATGTCTCCCAGTCCTCTCTTTTCAAAACAATCAGCCACGAACTTCTCATTTCAGTTACATGACCTCATTCGCTCAAGGCGTGGTTTAATCGGCCCGCATCTTTATCATTCGAGCTGTTACTCTCGACTGGGTCATCATTCACAAGACGCCACCCCATATCAATGCACACGGCACGTTGGTATGGGCCAATGTTTCAAACGCTACCCCATCTGAGGTATTTATTAAAAATAGAGCCCTTTCTATCTTATGAACAGCACTGTATCTGTCATTAACAAATTAAGGTGGGGAAATGGACGTTCAAACTCGTACAGAAAATACAGGAAAAATCATCAATATAGAAACGAATGGTATTGAACCTATCCATGAGCGTGAGCGATCAGCTTCACTGTTTGACTTCCTGCGGCTGCAATGGGGAGGCTCAAATACGCTAGCTTCAGCCATGTTGGGCTCATTTCCGATCATTTTGGGCCTATCATTTTATCAATCGCTGGCCGCCACTATTCTCGGAATATTTATCGGAGCACTGATCTTAGCCCCGATGGGAGTTTTTGGTCCTATCACCGGCACCAA
The DNA here is from genome assembly GCF_046054165.1 of Celerinatantimonas marina. NCBI lineage: Bacteria > Pseudomonadati > Pseudomonadota > Gammaproteobacteria > Celerinatantimonadaceae > Celerinatantimonas > Celerinatantimonas marina. Next base: position 175,530 of record NZ_JBFNXK010000002.1, read on the forward strand.
CAATGCCGTTTCCTCCGGCGCTCATTTTGGCGTAGTTGGCCGAATTGTCGGGTCCTTTCTAAGCCTGTTAACCGCAATCTGCTTTTTCTCTCTCAGCGTATGGTCCAGTGGCGATGCATTAATCGGTGCCATCTGCCGAATTTTCCATTGGACACAAGCACAATGGATGTTTGCCATCGCCTACGGCATATTTGCACTGTGCGTGCTCGTCATTTGTATCTATGGCTTTCAGTTCATGTTGTTGGTTAATAAAGTTGCAGTCACGCTGGCATCCGTTGTTTTTGTTGTCGGATTTGTGGCCTTTGGCGGAGAATTCCACCCAGATTTAGTCACCGGTGCGGGGATGAACTTACAGAGTCCCGGTTTTTGGGCAACCTTTATTGGAGCCACATTAATCGTGATGTCCAATCCCATCTCATTCGGTGCTTTTTTAGGGGACTGGAGCCGTTATCTGCCGGAAAAAACACCCCGGACTCGGATCATTACCGCAACCCTAATGGCTCAAAGTTGTACCCTATTACCGTTTTTGTTCGGATTAGTAACCACCGCCATTATTGCTGAACGTGCCCCGGAATTTATTACTTCAGTCAACTACACCGGCGGCCTACTCACCGTATCGCCGACCTGGTTCTTCCTTCCTTTAATCGTCCTGGCCCTCATCGGCGGTTTATCGACCGGAGCCACGTCCTTATACGGAACGGGTCTTGATTTTTCGAGTGTTTTCCCGGGATTAAGCCGAGTTCAGGCCACCCTTCTCATCGGAATTTTATCCATTATCATTATCTTTGTGGGTCGATTTGCCTTTGATTTGGTCACCTCCGTCACAACCCTCGTCACACTAATTATCGTGACCACAACACCTTGGATGGTGATCATGATGATTGGTTTTCTCTCTCGACGCGGATTTTATCTGAAAGATGACTTACAAGTTTTTAACCGGGGTCAGCGCGGAGGAGCTTACTGGTTCCATAACGGCTGGAATTTCCGAGGGATGATTGCTTGGATCCCATCTGCCATCATTGCCCTATTAACCGTCAATCTTCCCGGTCAGTTTGTCGGCCCTTTAGGCAACCTAGCCGGAGGGATCGATATTTCACTGGTGGTCGCATTGCTATTGCCAGCCATCATTTATCCCACGCTTTTAAAACTATTTCCAGAACCGGCGGCTGTCCATCCCACCACTTCCGACATCACAAATCATCATCCCGTAACGGGTCAGCAACCACAGGGAGCCTTACATGAATAACGACCACAAACAAATGGCGCAACAGGCTATTGAACAGTTAATTGAGGCCTTTGCTCATCATCAAACTGAACGCTATTTTGAGTGCTTTCACCCAGATGCGACTTTTATGTTTTACACTGTCGCCGGACGTGTTTCCTCACGGGAAGCCTACCGAAAATACTGGCATGAATGGGAACAACAATGGGGGTTTCAGGTTTTATCCTGTCAGTCGACCCACCCCCACTATCAGTATTTGGATGATATGGTCATTTTTACTCATCAGGTTCAGACTCAAATTCAAACCCACGAGGGAACGCAGTCGCTTAAAGAACAAGAAACAATCGTCATGCAATGCCAATCCGATGAACGCTGGTTATGCATTCATGAGCATCTTTCTCCGGCCGCGAGTAACTAAGGATATCGTCATGATGAATACCTCGATCCACAATCAATCGGTGTTAATCAATAACCAGTGGTTCCAAGGACAAGGTGATCTATTCGATGTCATTAATCCAATGGATCGTTCATTGATCACTCGGATGCCAATGGCTTCAATCGCTCAGGTCGATGCGGCCGTTCAGGCCGCCAAAGCAGCGTTTATTCAGTGGAAAAAGACCCCTCCAGCGACTCGTAGTGAATACTTATCCAAAATAGCGAGAGCCGTCGAAGCCCATCGGGAGCGATTAATTAAGTTGCAGCAACTTAATTCCGCCAAACCGCAGATGGAAGCGGAAATGGATGTCGATGATGTGATTGCAACCTTTGATTACTACGCAGACTACCTGACACAACAACCGCTTCAGAGTAACGTCGCTTTAAATAATGATCAGTTTTCGGCCACCCTAATCAAGGAACCCATCGGAGTCACCGCACTCATTATGCCTTGGAATTTTCCAATGGTGACGACAGCCTGGAAACTAGCTCCGGCACTGGCGGCCGGTTGTTGTGTCGTTCTCAAACCATCCGAACTAACCCCATTAGCTGAAATTGCGCTACTGCAGCTAATTGTGACGACCGGACTCCCGGCGGGCGTGGTCAATCTAGTTTGTGGACAAGGGAACTCCGTGGGCGAAGCACTGATTAATCATCCGGATATTGCCAAAATTTCTTTTACCGGAAGTAAACTCGTCGGGGAACATATCATGCAACAGGCGGCGCGGGATATTAAATCCGTCAGTTTGGAATTAGGCGGTAAATCTTCGCTCATCGTATTAGAAGATGCAGATTTGGATTTGGCGGCGACACTCGCCTGCGATGGCGCTTTTTTTAATGCGGGTCAAATGTGCTCGGCCACCTCCCGAGTTTTAGTCGCAGAGAGTCAATCTGCAGCGCTGGCTGCGAAAATTAAGCAAAAAATGCAAACTCTCGAAATCGGCCCTCTCATTAGTAAAAAACAGTGGCAAAAAGTGCAGCGCTTGGTCGAACAGGCCCAAACTCCAGCACAGGTAATCTCACTAAGCTCCCCCTCGATGGTTCGCAGCTTTCACTACCCAGCTACACTGATCACGGATATTACCTTGAGTGATCCGCTCTGGCGTGAGGAGATCTTCGGACCCGTGCTATGTCTGAAGACATTTAGCAGCGATGCCGAAGCGATCCAGCTGGCCAACGATACCGAATATGGTCTGGTGGCCACCATCGTCGGCCGTAACGCCGAGCAAACTCAGCAGATTGCGGCGGAACTCCAGAGTGGAACCGTGTGGATCAATTCGCCGCAGGTGATCTTTCCCCAAACCGGTTGGGGAGGGTATAAACAGAGTAGTCTGGGACGCGAGTTAGGTCCTTGGGGGCTCAGCGCCTTTCAAGAGATCAAACATATTGTCACGCCCCTGCTTACTCAAGCTTAGATGAAGGCTCACTTCAACGGCGATCTTCAATCAGACAACCGACCCGATTAATTTCATCTTCATGAGCAGCATCCCGATAAGGTTCATTCAGGGCCTGCTCATACCACAACTGCATTGCCGGAAACTGTAACATTCGCTGGAGGTAGGCCTCGGATTCAGCGCTTAATGAAATCCCAAAGCTCTGAAAACGGAACACCACTGGCGCATAAAAAGCATCAACAGCCGTGAAATGCTCACCGGCTAAGAATGGGCCTTTAAAGGTACTTAAACCATATTGCCAGAGCGCATCGATGCGAGAGATATCCGTGGCTAACTCTGCCAATGATGCAGCATTGAGCTTCACACTCACTCCACAGTTCATTGAACAAATCCGACGTAGATCCATGAATCCGGAATGCATCTGAGCTGATACACTCCGAGACCACGCCCGAGCCGCTTCATCTTCCGCCCAAACACCGGGATGTTTTTCAGCCAAATATTCAATAATAGCCAGCGAATCCCAAACCGTTAATTTATCCGTCACCAGACACGGGACCAGCCTGGATGGACTCACATGTTGATAATTCTCCCAATCGAGCTTATCTCCGAACGGATGAACAATTTCCAGAAATGGAATATTCAGTGCTTTTAATAAGACCCAGGGACGTAATGACCATGATGAATAATTTTTATTCGCAATATGCAGTGAATACATTGTTTCCTCTATCTGGCAATATCAATAACCATCGAAACATCATCATAGATGAGCCGATCCACAATAGCTACGCCCCGTGGCTAAAAAAGTCCCCCAGTCATCGCGACCGCGACTCCGGGCATCAGCCACAGCCGAGGTCACATCATAAGCGACTTTCAATTGCGCCACATTCCATCCATCGGCCGAAGCTTCCAGCAAGCTATAACTCGCGTGTGAACTAAAATTTTCCATCGCATGCACACAGGGAAAATCATCCTGATAGGCGGGTAAACCAACACTTCCGGGATTAACGATCAATTGCTGACGACTCGTGTATACCGTCCGTGGCAAATGCGTATGTCCACATAACACCACTGCGGAAGTCACCTCCCCCAGCAATTGCAAGATAGACGACTCAGATCGTAGCTGAGGTGTCCCAGTTACAACATCTTCCAACAGATAGACTTGATCATCTGACGGAGTTCCGTGGCATAGAAAAATATCCCCATCTAATACTAATGTTGCCGGTAATGAACGCATCCATTGCAAGGGGGCTTTTCCCAAATCCTGTAAAATAAACTGCAGGGTTGGATTGAATTCAATGGCATCCCCGCTAGCCTCATAGATCTGACGATCTTGATTGCCACGGATTGTCACTAACTCATGCTCCATTAACAACTCATAGCTGGCTTTGGGTGCAATCGGGCCATATAAAATATCCCCCAAATTCACAACCACATCCGCTCCTCGGCGCTTAATATCCTGAAGCACAGCCTTCAGGGCATACACATTACTGTGAATATCGGACAATACGGCTATTTGCATCAGTCACCTCTGTCGGTTGTTCCATGAACGATTGATCTTTCGTGATTAGTTTGGCAGCTTCATAAACCGCACCTTGTTCAAAATGCGTTGAATTTGAACAAAATTCACCTCTGAAAGATCAACAGTCCTCAAACGTCTGAATATAACTTAAGCCTGTACGAGAAAAAATTACTAAATCATAGGGTTCATCTCAGAGCCAACGCTCAGCTCCGGCATTGGAACGATCACAATTTAAAAAGGGTCAGAACAAGTCATTGCGACTTTCCCATTACTATTTAGCCCCTCTCTTTTTTAAGGAAAGACCGGTGGAGATGTACAGACTGGTGGACTTATTCAAATTTAACACCCCTCTAGCTCCCCCTTGAAAAGGAGAAGAATAGATTGGCGTGGCGCCTCCCTTGAGAGGAAGAACACGGACTGGTGAGATTTCTCCATCATAATTGAACACCTCCCCTTTTGAAGAGGAGGCCGATGGGGCGTGTACAGACTGGGGGACTGGTTCAAATTTAACACCCCTCTAGCTCCCCTTTGAAAAGGGGGAAGAATAGATTGGCGTGGAGCCTCCCTTGAGAGGGAGAACATGGACTGGTGAGATTTCTCCATCATAATTGAACACCTCCCCTTTTGAAGAGGAGGCCGGTGGGGCGTGTACAGACTGGTGGACTTATTCAAATTTAACACCCCTCTAGCTCCTCTTTGAAAAGAGGAAGAATAGATTGGTGTGGCGCCTCCCTTGAGAGGAAGAACATGGACTGGTGAGATTTCTCCATCATAGTTGAACACCTCCCCTTTTGAAGGGGAGGCCGGGTGGGGTTTTTAAGGATCTTAAGATTTGCCAAGCGGTGGACAGGGGCAAGAAAGATAGTAAACAAAAATAAACGGCTGGGGAAATTATGGGAAGATGGCGTCAAACGACAAACCATCCTCGAAGGTTACAACTGGCCCAGTCTCTTAAGCCGGAAAGGTAATCAAGAGATGGGCCAACCAGCCCCCTATTTCATCCGTGATGACTTAACTTATACTTTAAAACTCCCGACCTGCTTATCTAGCTGCTGATAGAGTTCTGTAATATGTTGTGAATGTGTTCGAATCAAACTGGAGACATCTTCCACCCCATCGGTCTGTTCCTTCAAACCCAACAAGTTTTCCATAATCGATTGTGAGACTGTCGATTGTTCTTGAGTCGCTTGTGATGTTTGCTGAGCCATCTGTTGTGCTTCTTTAAACGAAGTAGTCAGACGATTAAAGATTTCATCAACTTCTTTAAAGGTTTCAATGGTTTTATCCGCATTTCCCCGACTGGTTTGAATCGCTTGCGATGACGCCGTGACATTATTTTTCAGTTTTTCAATAATCGCTTCAATCTCATTGGTACTTTCCTGAGTTCGATTCGCCAGTGTTCTCACTTCATCAGCGACCACCGCGAATCCTCGTCCCTGTTCTCCGGCCCGAGCCGCTTCAATCGCCGCATTCAGTGCCAACAAGTTCGTTTGTTCAGCAATCTTCCGGATCACACCCAATACCGATGCAATATCCACCGAACTCTGTTCTAGTTCATTGGAACGCGTCAGTGTTTGTGCAATATCATCGGCCAGACGCATAATGGCCTTACTGGATGACTGTACGGCATCACTGCCCTGTGTGGTCAGAGCACTCGAACGATCCGCCTCATCGGCGGAGACTTTGGCCATCTCGGCCATTTGCTGATTAGACATGGTCATTTCATTCGCGGCACTGACGATCTGCTCTGATGCGCTCACCAAACCATGTGTGATATGACCGGCTTTATCAGAGACCTCCCTCAATTCATTGGTCATACTGCCCAGAGCTCTGGATTGATCACTCACGCTTTGAATAATCGTGCGAAGCCGCTCCACAAAATCATCAAACTGATTGGCCAATGCCCCCAATTCATCTTTGGCCTGGGAATTAATCCGCTGTGTTAAATCACCATCACCTTCAGCGATCTCTTTAATCCGCCGAGTAATCCCATTTACATTTTTAGTAATCCGCAAAGGTACAAAATAACCGAATCCCAGCGCGATAAGGAAGGCAACAACCATCACAACAGCTGCGGTCTGTTCCATATGCGCCATTTTCTCGATCATTTCTTTACCCGCACTTCGGGCCCGTTTCCGCACCAGTTCCCCGGCTTTATCCAATATACTTCGCAGATCAGCGAACTGTTGATCTGCGTTATCATCTTGCTCATCCTGCTGTTGCTGCTGACCCATTTTCTCTGCCAGCGATTTAACCATGGTGTCACTACGCTGGAACCACTCATTAAACAACATATCGAAATTATCATAAGGTGCAGTTAAATCCGGATAATCCACCAGCTCACTGCGATAGCGATTAAATCGCTGAATGACCTGCCGCACATTGGTATAAAACGTGTCTTTATTAGCATCAAAATTTCCGACATGTCCGACCATTTTTTGCAGAGATAATCGGGCCTGATAAATATCCCGATCTGCATTTAAAATTTCAGTAATGGCTTCGACAAAGTGATCTAAATCGGTCACGGATATTTTATTACCTTCTAGTTGTCGAGCTTTACTGCGTAACGCTTCTCCCGCTTTATCCAACATATTGCGAATAATACCGAACTGCTGATCCAGTACCATCATGGTACCGGACATCTGCTGACGATACTGATAGTTGGACTGGATCACCCGACTCGCCGTTAACCACTTCTGATATTGCTGATCAAACGCCTGAAACTGAGTCACAATATCAGGCTCATCTGCCAGATATTCTCGATATTTATGAAACCGTTCAAGCACTTGCTGAGCATTACTATCGAATTCCTTCTGATTGTCAGCTTGTTCACCCTGATTGGTAATAATCATTTCTTTCGCGAGCCGGGCCTGATATAAATCCCGATCCGCGTTCAGTACAACCGCAATAGCTTCAAAATAATGCTCAGATTGTATTTTTAATGCTTTTTGCTGTTCTGTATTCATATACAGCATCAACAGCAGCAATGCCGCCAAGATCACCGCCAAAAACAAGATCGGAAACATCATCTTAATTCGAATCGAGTGCAGATTCATATTATGTCCTAAGCAAACCCACTTTATACTGAGTCTAGAAAAGGGATATCGATCCAGCAAATCAGGAATGCATAAAAAAAGAACAAATTATGAGTTTTATATCATTAAAGAGACCTCTCCTTTAATGCTTGAATTTCGTTCAAATTAAACACTTTTTACAAACGACACGAATGATGCAGCTTTTAGAATTAGCGAACTAGGTGCAACAAGGTTCAGGATGCGTTTAAATAGACCACTAAACTTTCAGATAAGGAGCTGTAGTGCCGATAAAACGCCAACGAGGTCGACCGCCGAAATCAGAGCGGGGCTACGATGATACGCGTCAAGTTCTGATTCAAAGTGGTGTTGAATTATTGACCATCTATGGCTATTTGGGATCCGGCGTCGATGCCATTGTCAAAAAAGCAAATGTGCCCAAGGGGTCGTTTTATCATTATTTTGCCAATAAAGAAGCCTTTGGACATGCGGTGCTGGAAGCTTATGGCCATTACTTTGCCCATAAACTGGATAAACATCTGGGGATTGAAGCGCATCCTCCATTACAGCGACTCGCCAACTTTGTCGAAGATGCCAAAGCCGGAATGGCTCGTTATCAATTCTGCCGGGGCTGTTTGGTCGGCAATATGCTGCAGGAAGTTCCACAACTTTCAGAGCAGTTTGCTCAGCAATTGCAACAAATCCTGGCCGATTGGCAACAGCGAATTGCTGATTGTCTGGCCCAAGCCAAAGCCTGCCAAAACATCCGAGCCGATATCGACGAGACACAGATGGCCGAACTATTCTGGTCCGGCTGGGAAGGTGCCGTCATGCGAGCCAAACTCTTTAAATCAACCCAGCCACTGGATCAGTTCTGGAGCTATTTTATTAAAAATCTACAATAAAATTTTTAACATCAGCTAGTTAACTGAACTTAAATCCACAACTAACCGCCCCTGAACCTGCCCATCCAAGAGTGCATAGGCTTGTTCAATACACTGTTCAAAAGTAATTTGAGTGCTGATGGCATCAATCATTGCCGGATCGACCAATTGAGCGATCCGCTCCCAAGCGTCACGACGTTTTTCCAAAGGACACATCACACTATCAATACCGCATAGCGTAATCCCCCGTAAAATAAACGGTGCAACTGTCGCTGGAAAATCCATCCCTTGCGCCAACCCACAAGCCGCGACAGCCCCTCCATATTGCGTTCCTGCGCACACATTGGCCAACGTATAACTTCCCACCGAATCAATCGCCCCAGCCCAGAGCTCTTTGCCTAACGGACGTCCTTTTTCTGACAGGCTTTGACGATCGATCACCTCACTGGCCCCCAATTGTCGCAATCGATCAGCGGCTTCCAAACGCCCGGTCGAAGCGGTCACCTGAAATCCCAATTTAGCCAAAAAGGCAATGGCAAAGCTTCCGACTCCCCCATTAGCCCCGGTTACCAGTATGGGCCCCGATGCCGGTGTCACGCCCTGTTTTTCTAGCGCCATCACCGCTAACATGGCGGTATATCCAGCCGTCCCTACCGCCATCACATCATACTCAGACAAACCTTGCGGAAGCGGTAACAACCAATCACCACAAACCTTGGCCTTTTGCGCCAATCCACCCCAATGTTTTTCCCCCAAGCCCCAACCGTTGATAAAAACTTTCTGGCCAACTTGAAAATCGGGGTGCTCGCTATTTTCAACCGTTCCGGCAAAATCGATGCCTGGAACCATCGGGAAACGCCGAACGACCGGTGAACGACCACTGATCGCTAAACCATCTTTAAAATTAAGTGATGAATAAGCGACCGAAACGGTTACATCACCTTCAAAAAAGGCATCTTCATCCAACTCACGTACTGAGACCTGATACTGCTCATCAACTTTATCAACTAAAAGTGCTTTAAACATCATCGCTCCAACTTTATCGGTGAAATAATCATCATTCTATCGTGAATTTAGACCGATCGTCTATAAATACTCACACATTGACCTGTTCCCTGTTAGAGCGCGGATCTTTCGTGATTTTTTGCCCCTTTGAATCATGAATCTCCATTTGTGTAACCAATGAATGTTCACAAACCACGTTGCGCTCAAAACGCATTTTATTTAAACACAATTCAACGCTGAAGAATGAATGATCCGATGTTTCACTACCGCCTAAGGGAATACGCTTACACCCCAATTCTCTGAATAAAAAAATCCAATTCGGGCCACAAGCATTTCCAGCCCCCTATAACTTTGCTAGATTGTTCGTATACGATTTGTACAAGCTATCGATGCTCTGAAATATTTATTCTGGATATAAACGATACGGTGCCGCTAACGGCTGATTCAATAATCTTTGCACCAGGGAGAGACGATGTACAAAATAGCATTTCTGGGTTTAGGGGCGATGGGTGAACGCATGGCGTCTCACCTGTTGGCGGCAGGATACCCACTGACCGTTTATAATCGAACAGCCAGTCGAACTGATGCATTAGTCGCCCAAGGTGCTATCGCTGCGGCAACACCTAAAGCGGCAGTCAGTGATGCCGATGTGGTCATTTCAATTGTACGAGATGATGAAGCCTCCCGAGACATTTGGCTGGATCCCCAAACAGGGGCTCTAGCGGGAATGAAAGACGGTGCTCTGGCCATTGAAAGTTCAACCTTATCAGTAGATGGGATCAAATTTTTAGCGAAACAGGCCCAACTACAGCATATTGATTTTTTAGAAGCCCCGGTTTCAGGTTCTCGTCCCCAAGCCGAAAACGGCTCACTGATTTTTTTAGTCGGCGGACATCCGGATTTATTAGAACGTTGTCGTCCGGTCTTACAATGTATGGGAGCAACAATTCAACATACTGGAACGATTGGCTGTGGCGCTTTAGCCAAACTTTGTACCAATACCCTCATGGGGATCCAGGTAGCGGCCATCGCTGAACTTATCGGAATGCTACGCCAGCAACACGTCGATCCAGATAAAATAATGCAAGCCGTCGCCAATACAGCCGTTTGGAGTCCCATTGCGGATCGCAATTTATCATTAATGTTGCAACATCAAACCGCCCCTTTGTTTCCGATTGAATTAATCGAAAAAGATCTACGTTACACATTATCGGCAATGGCCCAACCATCACCCGTTATTCAAGCCTCCCAACAACTGTTCTATAAAGGGATTAAAATGAACATGGGATTACAAAATATGACAGCTATTGCGGAACTATTTTGAGTATATTATATTCAAATCTATTTATACTATAACGATTACCAATCGACTGATTATAAATAAATATTGTTCTGCTACTCGCCTATTATTATGAATAAGGAACATCATGAATATAAAAGCTGTTGGTATTATTTTATCTGTTTCATTATGCTCATCAGCCCCTATTATGGCAGCAGATCTTTCATTGGGTCTAATGGGAGGAACGAATTCTTCTCCTTATAAAGGTGTTGATTCTAAAGGTTTTGTCATGCCGCTCATCTCGGCCGACTCCCAATACTTATATCTGCATACCACGCAAGGAGGGATTCATCTTTATCGTCCCAATCAGCAATTTCAGATCAATCTCTTTGCCGAATATTCAGGAACTGAATTCAAACCTCACGATAGTGATAATCATCAGATGCGGCTACTCGATCACCGCAAACCCTCTGTTTATAGCGGGTTAGGAATCACATTCAATACTGGGGCCGGCAGGATGCAAGCCTCTGTTATGTATGATGTGTTCAGCCACAGTAACGGATGGATTAGCAAAATCGGCTATGCATACCCAATCCAGCAGGGGGCACTGACACTAATCCCAAGCCTTTCGGTACAATATAATAGTAAACATCAAAACCAATACTATTATGGTATCTCTTCCGGTGAAGCAACTCGCAGTGGATTATCCAGTTATCAAGCTGATGGGGGCTTATTCCCAACGATCGGCCTGACGGCCCGCTATCATATCACGCAAAACTGGATTGCTCAGCTCAACGGTCAATACACTTTTTATAATAATGATATTACCGACAGTCCCATGGTGGACTCAGACTATGCGCTCTCTGCCAGCGCCGGAATTATGTATCATTTTTAAATTTATTAACGGCTCACTACGCAGGTTTTGGATGTCAGACTTATCTCAGTCAATATGAGGAACCTGCGTAGGATTATATGCATCAGCTGACAGAGCTCACCATCGATTCTATCCAACCTAAACGATCCTTTATTTCTGAAAATTTCCACTGATATTTCTGATATGACCCAACAAATAAATAACTTTGTTATATTGCATCATTTAGGATCCTGAAGATTAATAATGATTATTTATAATAATTTTATTAATAGTCGTAAAAATGTCATATATAAACGATGCAGGATTGACTATATGCCTCATATAAATTTATAGGCTACAGATTCTTATCATTTACCAAATACGAACGATGTGTCCAATACCAATATCGGCATACCGCATGCTGCCCACTCTCGCAGATCCTGTTTAATACCACATTTTTCAATAGCCTATCCCCCTCGCAAGCATTTTGTAATGGGTTTTCTTTCTATCCGAAAAAATAGAGCGGATCTCAGTTATGTTTTGCTATCAGTGATATATGAATGAAAACATCAGGTCATGGCAGTGCTAACGGTCCATCAGCCCAAAGACCAATAGCCCCCTGATGCATGGCTCTACTCGAATATTTCCAAACACGACCCAAGAAATATTCACATTATCTGTTGAGGTATTTATGACAATCTATCCCGTTCAACACAGTGCTCTGCTTCGCCAGACCTCTCATCCATTTAGCCGGGAAGTTCTGGAACAAACCGTTCAACAACTCATCGAAAATCTGGTACATATTCGTGATAACGAGGGCGAATTTTTGCTACATCTCGATGATGGGCGCACAATCGATACCAAAAGCTGGTTAGGTTGGGAATGGACGCATGGCATTGGATTGTATGGCATGTATCAATATTACCGACAAACTGCGGATGAAAAAGTTTTGATGCAGATCGATCATTGGTTTGAGCATCAGTTTAGCCAAGAATCAGTCACTAAAAACGTCAATACCGTCTGCCCTTTTTTAACCCTGGCCTATCGTTATCAGGAGACTCAGAGCCCCATATACCGCAGTTATCTAGAATGTTGGGCCGATTATGTTATGCATCAGATGCCCAGAACTCAAGGCGGCGCACTGCAGCATATCACCTATACGGATGAACATGCCCAACAGCTATGGGATGATACGTTGATGATGAGTGCCCTGCCTCTGGCTAAAATGGGACAGGTTTTACAACGGCCCGATTACATCGAAGAAGCCAAATATCAATTTCTCATTCATGCCCAATATCTCATGGATGCAGAAACCGGATTATGGTTTCACGGTTGGAACTTTGAAGGGCATCATCACTTTGCCAAAGCCCGCTGGGCCAGAGGCAACAGTTGGATCACCATCGCGATCCCGGAATTACTGGAGCTGCTGGATTTATCGCATCAAGATCCCTTTTTCCGCCATCTACAGCAGTTATTACAGCAACAAGTCCGAACACTCATTCATTGTCAGGATCCAAGTGGCCTGTGGCATACCTTACTCGATGATCCAGACAGCTATCTAGAAACATCAGCCACCGCAGGCTTTGCCTATGGCATTCTAAAAGCCGTACGCAAAAATTATCTGGATCGAGAGTATGCCGGTCCGGCCCGACGCGCGGTAGAAGCGCTGGTCAGCCGTTATATCAACCCAGAAGGAGAACTGCTTAATGTTTCCTTTGGCACCGCCATGGGAAATGATCTGGATTACTACCGGAATATACCATTGACGTCCATGCCCTATGGTCAAGCCATGGCTATTTTATGCTTGAGTGAATACCGCTATACCTATCTGTAACGGCCATTCACATTCAGATCACAAACCACATAAGTTGGTAAGTTCAGCGATGAATCGTTAAGATAGTTCATCGATTATGATCGGTTCTTATTATGGATCACAGCAGCACGTCAGAGATTTATTTAGGGATGATGTCGGGGACCAGTCTGGATGGTATCGATGTCGTCGCCGTGGATTTTCGTGACCATCCACCCCGACTCCTGGGCCATTATCATGGGGAAATGCCTCCCCAGCTTCGCCACCAGCTCTATCAGATTGCACTGGATCAGCCCCTGCCGGTCAGCCAACTGGGAGCCGTCACCACCGAGCTTGCTGAGCAATATGCAAGCTGTACCAACACCCTTTGCCAAAGGCTGAAACTCCCGGTTGCACACATTCAGGCTCTGGGCTGTCACGGACAAACAGTATTTCATCAACCTTCAGGTGAGCACCCATTTAGTCTACAACTGAATAACCCCAGCCTGATTGCAGCAAAAACCGGTATCACAACCGTAGCCGACTTTCGCAGTAAAGATCTGGCGTTGCATGGTCAGGGAGCGCCACTGGTTCCAGCTTTTCATCAGGCGTTGTTTGCCGACTCACAGCAAACGACAATCGTGTTGAATATCGGAGGCATTGCTAATATTTCCGTGCTGCAACCGGGCCAGCCAACCCTCGGTTATGACACCGGCCCCGGCAATATGCTCATGGATAGTTGGATCCAACACCATCTGGCTCAGCCCTTTGATCAGGATGGCCAATGGGCAGCCAGTGGACAGACTCTACCCCATTTGCTCACGCAGCTTCTGGCAACACCTTATTTGGCTTTGCCACCGCCCAAGAGCACTGGTCGAGAACTCTTTCATCTGGACTGGTTGCGCCAATATTTAACCGGTCAGGAATCGGCTGCTGATGTGCAAGCGACCTTACTGGCCTTTACCGCCATCAGTATTACCCACGAAGTTGATCGCTACGCTTGTGGGCGTTTGCTCGTCTGCGGCGGCGGCGCGCATAATCGGGCCTTAATGGAACAGCTACAACAGCAACTTCCCAACTGGAAAGTCCAGAGCACCGATCAGGTCGGGATCAGTGCCGATATGATGGAAGCGATGGCCTTCGCCTGGCTGGCCCGGCAAACCATGCTCCACCGTCCGGGGAATCTGACCGATGTCACCGGAGCCAGTCGACCGGCTATTTTAGGTGGCATCTTTTTAGCGGATCCTTTATAGCGCTGCCACTTACTCGTATTAATCACTGACAGGAAACACTGACCTCATGGATCAATCGCAACTTATCGCCGAACTGGCCCAGCTAACCTCCGAGGCTCGCAATCCGGATTCCATGCATATCGATCAGGCTGATAGTCTATCGATTGTTACTCTGATGAATCATCAGGATCAGCTGGTGGCTCAAGCCGTCCATCAGGAACTCCCCGAGATCGCCCGAGCCGTCGATGCGATCACCGCTGCATTTCGTCAGCAGGGGCGGCTTATTTATATCGGTGCCGGAACCAGTGGTCGTCTGGGCGTGCTCGATGCCAGTGAATGTCCACCTACGTTTGGTAGCGAACCACAGCAGGTACAGGGACTCATAGCCGGTGGAAAAGACGCGATGTTTATCGCTCAGGAAGGCGCTGAAGATAATGCACAGCTGGGTGCTGATGATTTACGCAAACAGCAACTCACCTCTCATGATGTGGTCGTTGGAATTGCAGCCAGCGGCCGTACACCTTATGTCATGGGGGCACTGCACTATGCCCAGCAGATCGGCGCTACCACGGTTGCTCTGAGTTGTAATCCCAAGGCTCCGATCAATCAACAGGCAGATATCGTGATTGCGCCAAAGGTCGGCCCGGAAGTCCTAACCGGTTCAACTCGGCTAAAGTCCGGAACGGCACAAAAAATGGTCCTCAACATGCTCAGCACCGCCAGCATGATCCAAATTGGCAAAAGTTATCAGAATCTGATGGTGGATTTAAAAGCCACCAATCAGAAACTCAAAGCCCGAGCCTTACGCATCATCATGCAGGCCTGCCCATGTGAGGCTGCTCATGCCGAGAGACTACTTGAGCAAGCTCAAGGCAATGTCAAATGTGCCATTTTGATCGATAAGACTCAGCTCTCCTATCAGGAAGCCGAAGCGTTGCTCAAGCAAAACCAAGGCCATCTACAGCAGGCTATCGATCAAGCACTCCTCAGCAGACGCTAAATAATGTCTAATACTGGGGCTCTACCGCGTCATCTCTGATGCGGTGAGTCGGCTTATCACACGAATCTCTATGGCTGGGGTGAAGCACAATTAGGAACACCTATTGAGATAATCGGTCACTAACTGGCTGTATTTCTGTTTCAGTTGCTGATCGATAAAGCTGGCTTCAATCGCATTCAAGCTCAACTGTGCCGCCTGAGCTTTGCTCATTGGCAACGCTTCGGCCACCGCTAAAAAGTTATCGGTCATGTAACCCCCAAAATAGGCAGGATCATCTGCATTAATGGTCACGCATAACCCTTGGTCTAAGAGCTGCATCAAATTATGCTGATCCATCGTTTCGAACACTTTCAGTTTAATATTCGAAAGTGGACAAACCGTTAAAGGCATTCGACTCAACGAAAGCTGCTCCACCAAGGCTGGATCATCCACACAGCGAACGCCGTGATCGACCCGAGACACTCCTAGCAACTCAATCGCATTTTTGATATTTTGCGAAGGACCTTCTTCACCGGCATGTGCCACCGTTTTTAAGCCCATGGCCTGTGCCCGCGCGAATACCCGTTCAAATTTTTCAGGCGGATGTCCCAGCTCTGATGAATCGAGCCCTACGGCTACAATTTTATCCAGATGCGACTCCGCCATTTGTAAAGTGGCAAAAGCACTTTCTTCATCCAAATGCCGCAGAAAACACATGATTAATTGACTGGTGATCCCAAGTTCTTGCTCTCCCTGAGCCAGAGCCCGACAGATCCCATGAATGACCGTATCAAATGCAATTCCTCGTTCGGTATGTGTTTGCGGATCAAAAAAGATTTCCGTGTGCAACACCCGGTCCTGCTGGCAACGCAATAAATAAGCCCAGGTCAAATCATAAAAGTCCTGTTCATGGAGCAGAACACGAGCCCCCTGATAGTAAATATCCAGAAACGACTGCAGATTGCTAAACTGATAGGCTTCACGAACTTCTTCAGGACTAGAAAATGGAATGGCGACCTGATTGCGCTGAGCCAATTCAAACATCAACTCCGGCTCTAGGCTCCCTTCAATATGTAAATGCAGTTCAACTTTGGGCAAATTGTGAATAAAACGCTTCATCATTTATCCTTCTTCAGGTACGCGACCACGAATGGCTCAATTATGTTTTCAGAAAGAAGCAGGCCATGACTCAGAGAAAGTAAAACGATCCATACAAAGAGAAAAGCCCGCTGCTTTACTCCTCGTAATCAGAATTTTGCGGATCCTGGTAGAGACCCCCATACCATATTAATGGGGTTATACGAAGGCAATGAAATAACCCATACCATGAGTTATGGCTGTCATCGTTCCAGAACCATTATGAAATTGCAAGATAAAATTCCCACTCCTACACGAACTCATTCCCCTGTTATTGATAGGGTCTTTTAGGCACATAGTTTGAATGACTGTATACAGAAGCTTTTTAACCAAGGTTGTATTGCATTTTAATGATTGAATTTCAGTCACTTTTGACAAGGTGGACGATATCCACCCGACAAACAACGGAGAACCGATGTAGAGCACATCGATTCGATATGCTCATTCTTAGTGCATTTGAGGTAGCCAATCCGCGCCTTCTCCTCAAAAACAAGAACGACACCAAACACACATGCAGAAACATAAAATTCATATTCTTTTGTTATGTTCAACTATTCCGCTTTTTTCGAAGAGGCCGACGCTATGAAACAAGTCCTGTTCCTGTGTACCGGGAATTATTACCGCAGCCGCTTAGCGGAAGAATATTTTAACTATTGGGCTGCTCGGTTGAATCTCCCCTATCGAGCCAGCTCCCGAGCTTTACTGCAGGATCTGAGTCATACCGGAAACAAAGGCACCATCGCAGCTCATGTCCGCAATATTCTCGATCATCTAGCGATTACCGGACGAGCCATTGAACGCGCTCCGAAGTCGGTAACCTATGAAGAACTTGAACAAAGTGATTATATTTTTGCCATGGATCAACGTGAACATCAACCCTTGGTCGATGCGTATTATCCGGAGTTTAAAATGAAATTCCGCTATTTCTCTATTGGTGATGACGATATTGAGCCTGTTGCTATAGCAACGGAACGACTCATGAATCAGCTGGATTTATGGATTGCCCGCTTGTGCGAAGAGCATCCGGAAAGTAAACATGCCTCATAACGCCGCGACAACGGCGTTATGAGTGATACGGGAATAAAGAACGGTTAATCCGATTCGGATTCAGGTTCTTCGTCATCCCCTTCATCCCCTTCAAAATAAGTGCCCCAGCCATCATAGAACACATGATCATTCGCAGCCAACGCCACTAACTCGGCAATATCTTCTTTAATCTGCTCAGCCGATAGCTCCATTTCGACAATGACATCAAAGCTCATGACTTTAGCCCCATCATCTAACTCGATTTCTTCAGCATCAGTGACTTCATACCCTGCTTTAAAGCAATCAACAGCCGCTTTTTCCAGTGCCTTAAAATCACGACTGGCAAAGTGATGCTCGATAGTATAGATGGCATCCGGATCACTCCCATCATCGAGTAATTCCTGAATAATGGCATCGGTTTCATCCTGCCACTGTTCGGTCATCTGTTGTTGTTGATCCACGAAAGACTCCTTACACTGAAAATATAAGATATTGGATTGATACCCACCAATCCGACTCCCATCACATAAATGATGACCGACTTTGAAGCCTAAGCATCTTACGGCAAGATCAATCATCGCTTACAGCATTCCAAACAAGATCCCGATGCCCAATCTCAAAGCTGCGTGCGAGTATACGCGTAGCCAGAAAACCGAACAAGCCTGAGAATGATCACGATGCTTGCGATCCATCTAACGCGGGTAATGCTTCAACTTCCACGCCATCAACCCGTTGCAGACCCCGCGGCAATTTATTTCCACGCCGCCCACGCTCACCTCGATAATGTTCCAGATCCGAAGGTTTCAATGTCAACTTGCGTTTACCCGCCCAGAGAGTCACCGAAGCCTCTTCCGGGATCACCAGCATAACTTTGACAAACTCTTCACGATTTTTCACCCGTGTCGAGGGGATACCAATAATTTTATTCCCTTTACCTTTAGACAGCTCTGGCAAGCTGGTAATCGGAAATACCAGCATCCGACCTTCATTTGAAATGGTCAAACACAGATCTGTTTCCATATGCATGATCGGTGCAGGTTCCAACACCTTGGCACCTTCGGGAACCGTCAATAGTGCCTTCCCATTGCGCTTTTTACTGACCATGTCACTAAATTGGCAAATAAATCCGTATCCAGCATCACTGCAAAGTAAAAACCGTTCTGATTCTTCAGCCATGATCACATGGCTAAAACTTTCGCCCGCCGCTAAATCAAAACGTCCGGTCAACGGTTCCCCTTGGCTACGAGCCGAAGGCAAAGTATGAGGCTCCAGAGCAAAACTCCGGCCACTACTATCAATAAATACGGCTGGCTGATTACTTTTACCCTGAGCACAGTTCAGATACTCATCGCCCGCTTTATAGCTCAGTCCTTTGCCGTCAATTTCATGGCCTTTAGCACTGCGGGCCCAGCCCATTTTAGAAAGCACAACCGTAATGGGTTCCGTCGGAACCAGATCCTTCTCTTTCAGAGCCTTCGCTTCGCTGCGTTCGACTAAGGGAGAGCGCCGCTCATCACCATAAGTTTGTGCATCAGCTAGGATCTCTTTTTTCATTAGCGTATTCAGCCGTTTATCCGAGCCTAACAATTTTTCCAGCTTGTCTCGTTCTGCCGATAACTCATCCTGTTCAGCACGGATTTTAATCTCTTCCAGTTTAGCCAACTGCCGCAACTTAATTTCCAGAATCGCTTCAGCTTGTTTTTCTGATAACTGAAAACGACTGATCAGTGCGGCTTTGGCATCATCTTCTGTGCGGATGATTTCAATTACTTCATCGATATTTAAAAATGCAATCAGCAACCCTTCAAGGATATGCAACCGAGCCAGCACTTTATCGAGCCGGTACTGTAAACGTCGCCGGATAATATCCCGACGAAATTCCAACCATTCACTGAGAATTTGCAGAATATTTTTGACCTGAGGCCGTCGATCCAACCCCAGCATATTCATATTGACTCGATAGTTTTTTTCCAGATCCGTCGAGGCAAACAGATGATCCATCAACATCTGGGTATCTACCCGATTGGAACGAGGAACAATCACAATACGAGTTGGATTTTCATGATCCGCCTCATCCCGTAAATCCACGACCATCGGCAGCTTTTTCGCCTGCATCTGACCGGCGATTTGCTCTAAAATTTTCGAGCCAGAAGCCTGATGTGGTAATGCCGTAATCACGATTTCGCCTTCTTCATCGTGATACACGGCCCGCATTTTTATCGATCCCCGCCCATGCTTATAGATCTTGGCAATCTCTTTAGCCGGGGTAATGATCTCAGCTTCCGTTGGATAATCCGGGCCTTTGATAAAAGTGAGCAGCTCATCGATACTGGCTTTGGGATTATCCAGCAGATAAGCACAGGCCGATGCCACTTCCCGCACGTTATGCGGTGGAATATCGGTTGCCATTCCCACCGCAATCCCCGTGATCCCATTGAGTAAGATGTGGGGCAATCGAGCCGGTAACATCAGCGGCTCACGCAGTGTCCCATCGAAATTAGGCCCCCATTCGACGGTTCCCTGACCTAATTCGCTCAGCAAAACTTCAGAAAATTTTGAAAGACGCGCTTCGGTATATCGCATGGCGGCAAATGATTTAGGATCATCTGGAGCCCCCCAGTTTCCCTGGCCATCGACCAATGGATAACGGTAGGTAAATGGCTGAGCCATCAATACCATTGCTTCATAACAAGCCGAATCACCATGTGGATGATATTTACCTAAAACATCCCCGACGGTACGGGCTGATTTTTTATATTTAGTCGTCGCCGAAAGCCCCAGCTCAGACATTGCATAAATAATACGCCGCTGAACCGGTTTTAATCCGTCACTGATGTGTGGCAGGGCCCGATCCATAATGACGTACATTGAATAGTTTAGATAGGCCTGCTCGGTAAAGACCCGTAATGGCTGGCGTTCTACACCATCAAGACTGAGATCAGCCATATCACTCATGCTGAATACCTTTTGTTAAATAAATAGAATTGCGACAACCGACTTGACTGACAAGCTACTCCGAACGCAGCGACAACACCTGAGCCGTACGCTGCATACTCCAAATCTGATTCGCGGGCAGGGGTTTGCCGATATAATATCCCTGAATAAAATCAATCCCTAACTCTTTTAATGAATCGGCTAATGGTTTTGATTCAACGAACTCGGCAATGGTCTGATATCCCATATCCTGCGCAATGGATGACAACGCCCGGACAAAATACCGGTTTTTGGAATTTTCCAGAATATCTCGTACAAAGGAACCATCGATTTTAATATAATCCAATGGTAGCTCGCGCAGGGAATGAAACGAAGAATAACCCACGCCAAAATCATCTAAGGCCATCGCACATCCCAATTGTTTTAATAACTGAATGTGTTCTTTCGCCTGCTCGATATTCGGCAATGCGGCTGTTTCAGTGATTTCAAAAATCACTTTATTCCCTGGAATTTTACGCTGCTCAAATTCACTCATAATCTGATTGATCATACTTCGGCTACAAAACGAACGCGCCGACAAGTTAATCGCGATCATATCATCAATGCCATGCTGTATATTCGTCGACAATTGCTCTAAAGCCCGCTGAATCACCCACAAATCGATCTGGCTAATATAACCGTTTTTCTCCGCC
The DNA here is from genome assembly GCF_046054165.1 of Celerinatantimonas marina. Taxonomy (NCBI): domain Bacteria; kingdom Pseudomonadati; phylum Pseudomonadota; class Gammaproteobacteria; family Celerinatantimonadaceae; genus Celerinatantimonas; species Celerinatantimonas marina. Next base: position 196,942 of record NZ_JBFNXK010000002.1, read on the forward strand.
GCTAAGATCAGATCATAAGGAGAAACCAACTGATCATCTTCCGTCACGATCCGTAATAGCACTTCATAATGACGAATCACACCCGTTTGATTATCTAAAATAGGCTGGTAGTACAGCCGCATCTGTTGCCGTTCAATCGCATGTTGCGCCATATCCAGCCAATAGTGATTCTGCACAATCTCATTGCTCAGTTCATTCGACTGATACACCACAATACAATGCTTACCTTCTTTTTTAGCCTGAAACATGCAAATGTCCGCACGACTCATCAGTTCAAAAAAACTGGTTCCATGCTCAGGCGAAGCAACGATACCAATACTCACCGATGTCGAATGGATGGTGTGATAGCCCGCCAGTGAAATCTCACTCACCAGTTGGGTAATTCGTTCTGCCATCGCTTCTGCCGTTGCCAGATTCAAATCCAAAACAAATGCCGCAAACTGATCCCCGGCAATCCGGGCAATCACGGCCGATTCAGGCAAATAACCAATCAATGTATTAGCCACCTGAATCAACATTTCATCGCCACAGCCATGACCACTAATATCATTCACATACTTAAAATTATCTAAATCAATATTCAGCAAACACCCGGCTTGCTTCTGATTCAGATAATGAGTCAACCGCTGTTCAAAATGGCGGCGATTTGACAATTGCGTTAAATAATCATGATCGGCAATCCATTCCAGCTGATCAGCTCGGGAATGCAGTTGGTTTTCCAAATTTTCCAACTGATGTGAGAGCTGGATAGCCACTTCTCCCAGCTGATCGGTTTCATCAACCAACAACCGATGACGATTCTGACTGATCGCTTGTCGAAATTGCCGATGGTTGGATGTGGCCAACATTGGCAGCCCATTGGTCAATCGTCGAATCCGAAATAATGGCCCTTTTAATAAAGCGATCAGTAGTAACAAGGCCAGCAATAAAGACCCCACACCGTAAAAAATATTACTGCGGTTGGCCTCTTGAAAATGATGGATCAACCCTTCAATAGGGTTAAATTGAACATAGTAAACCGGCATTTCCGAGGTAGTATTGTCGATTTTAAAACTAGAGAGTTCATAAACATGCTCATCGGTAATCAATTCCCGCAAACCGGACTTAAGCTCTTCTGGAGTAATCTGATTCAGTAATTGTCCTTGCCGATTACTGATAACCGTACTGGAATAGAGCAACGCAACCTGTTTCGGATTCGGAATACCAATTAAGAAATGTTGATGAAACTGACTCGACTGATAACCATCAAACAAGGTCACCGCATCAATGCCATAGATAAGTTGATCCGAATATTTCGGCAGTTTCAGAATGATTTTAAAATACACATTGCAACGCTCCCGGCAATCCAGTAGCCAATTCTGATCCTCATGCTGGTTAAACCAATCTAAAATGCCAGTGAGCGAACGGGCTTTACGCGTCTCTGTTAACAACTTGCCTTGTGAATTGATCAGCAACAGATCCTGCAAGGGTAATCCTAAATCATCCTGGACCCGAAGCCGCAACATTCCGGCATACTGAACCCACTGCGGTTCAGGATAATCCCGATAAATAGCCTGAGTGAGTAATTTTAGCCGGGCGTGTACATCCTGATAATACTGACCGAATAAAACCTGTTGATGTTTAATAGTCTCGGAACGTTCAATTTCAAAAAAACTGCGAATGTTCATATAATTCAGGATAATCAACCCCGAAAATATAAAAAACAATAATCCCGACAGCAGAATCCCTGTCTTATTTAAAACGCCCACATAGACATTCTTAACCACATCAGGCTCCGCTTATACGAGGTCCACCGCCATATTTCCTTTTGACTCTAACCAGTCTCGGCGATCAGAGGAACGTTTTTTAGCCAATAACAAATCCATTAAATCCAGCGTATCCTGATAATCATCAATGGTCAGTTGCACTAAGCGACGGGTATTTGGATCCATCGTGGTTTCCCGCAGTTGGGGAGGATTCATTTCACCTAATCCTTTAAAACGCTGGATATTCACTTTGCCCCGTTTCTTACCCTGCTCTATTTTCGCCTGAATACTTTCTTTTTCGGCCTCATCCAGCGCGTAAAAGACTTCTTTACCCACGTCGATACGATACAACGGAGGCATCGCCACATAGATATGTCCCTGTTCCACTAGCGCTCGGAAATGCCGCACAAACAATGCGCATAACAGTGTAGCAATATGCAGGCCATCTGAATCAGCATCTGCCAGAATACAAATTTTGCCATACCGCAGTTTATCTAACTGCTGGCTGTCCGGATCGATCCCGATTGCCACTGAAATATCATGAATTTCCTGAGATCCCAGCACATCTCCGCCATCGACTTCCCATGTATTCAGAATTTTCCCGCGAAGTGGCATCACGGCCTGATATTCACGATCCCGAGCTTGTTTGGCACTGCCCCCCGCAGAATCCCCTTCAACCAGAAACAGCTCACCTCGCAAAGGTTCCTGAGTGGAACAATCCGTTAATTTTCCCGGAAGTGCCGGTCCGTTGGTTACTTTTTTCCGAATAACCTTTTTCCCGGCCCGTAACCGTCGCTGCGCATTGTTAATAAATAATTCGGCCAACTGCTCTGCTTCAGCAGTATTGGCATTCAACCACAAACTAAAGGCATCTTTAACCACACCACTGACAAATCCGGCACAATGTCGGGACGATAATCGCTCTTTGGTTTGCCCTGAAAACTGTGGATCCTGCATTTTCACCGACAAAATATAGCTACAACGTTCCCACACATCATCCGGACTGAGTTTCACATTGCGAGGCATCAGATTCCGGAATTCACAAAATTCCCGCATGGCTTCCAACAGTCCCTGCCGCAGTCCATTAACATGGGTTCCACCTAAAGGCGTCGGGATCAAGTTGACATAACTTTCATTCAAGCTATCTCCCCCTTCAGGTAACCAACTTAGAGCCCATTCAACCTGTTCAATGCCGTCACTTAACTGGCCAGTAAACGGAATAGCGGGCAGATTTTCCCACTGTTGTAACGCCTGCGTCAGATAATCCGATAAGCCATCGTCATAACACCACTCTTGCGTTTCATTTTTAACTTCGTCGATGAATTTGATTGAGAGCCCCGGACACAATACGGCCTTGGCTTTTAACAAATGCGCCAATTTCGAGGCTAGAAATTTAGGGGAATCAAAATAACTGACCTCTGGCCAGAAACGAACCGTCGTCCCAGTATTTCGTTTGCCGACACTTCCGACAACCGTCAGTTCCTGAGTTTTATCCCCCTGCTCAAAGGCCATCTGATAACGCTGACCATCTCGTTTCACTTCAACTTCAACCCGCCGTGAAAGCGCATTGACTACTGAAATTCCGACCCCATGTAAGCCACCAGAAAATTGGTAATTTTTATTAGAAAATTTGCCCCCGGCATGTAACCGAGTAAAAATAAGCTCGACCCCACTCACTTTTTGTTCAGGGTGAATATCAACAGGCATTCCCCGACCATCATCTTCGACCGAGAGCGATTGATCGGCATATAACGTCACCACAATATTCCGAGCATAACCCGCCAGCGCTTCATCAACACTGTTGTCGATGACTTCCTGAGCCAAGTGATTCGGACGATCGGTTTCAGTGTACATGCCCGGACGGCGTTTCACCGGATCCAAACCGCTTAAAACCTCAATCGCATCTGATGTATATTGATTGGTCATGATCTCTTTATTCTTTGTTATCTAATAAAAAACGAATCATCGCAGGAACATAACGATGAAAACCGCTAAACCCATGCTCACCGCCGCACTCGATCGTTCGACGAGCCTGAGGATGGGCCTGTAAAGCCTGCCGGAAATCGAGGACTTCATCTCCGGTCTGTAACATCAGCCAATGTCGGTGACTACTCTCTTGGGGGGATATCATCAGCTCAGCCAATTGCTGCAGATGGGTCGGTTGTAACCGATACCGCTCGGCAGTAAACGGATGAACCCGTTCGCCTAGCCAACCAGATAACCCGTCTAAATCAGATAATGGATTAATTAAAACAGCTGGAAGATGACTCTCTATTGCTGTCCGCGCGGCCAGTAATCCGCCCAAGGAGGCCCCAACAATGCCGATAAGCTGTCCTGAAAAACTATTTAGAATTTCTTGGATCTGTAACCACATCGGTTGAGGATAACAGGCAAGCTGGGGTAATAACAATTGAATATCCGGATCATGCGCGGCTAAATAACGCCTGATACACTGCCCTTTATAAGACGTCGATGAGCCTTCGAATCCATGAAGGAACAACAAATAACGCGACATCACGACTCCTAACTAATAGCCCTGCGATTGATTATCCGGTAAAAATCGTTGCCCTTCGATACGTTTGACTCGGGTGCTAATAGAACCATTACGATGCAATGTAAGGCACCGATATCCTGGTTGTTGCTGATCCAGAGCAAAATCTTTGGATAATGGAAGAAATTGAATACAGGTACTCGGAGAGGCGATAAATGCAATTCCCCCCTGCTGATATTCAAAATTCTGATGGATATGACCAAATAAAATGGCTTTAACCTGTGAATGCGCTTGAATAGCCTGATAAAAATGATCGCTGTTTTTCAGATTATGCTGATCCAACCACTGACATCCAATCGGACAACATTGATGATGCATCAGAATCAGAGCGTGTTTATTCGGATATTCATGCAACGCTTGCGTCAAAAAATCCAACTGAGAAGCAGCTAAATATCCATGCGGCTTCTCCGGAACCTGAGTATCCAGCAAAATAAGCTGCCAGTGATCGCTCACCAATTGCTTGGCCGAGCTAATTCCAGACTGCTCAAGCGTTTGCCACATCACCGGATTAAAGTCATGATTACCCGGCAGCCATAAAACAGGGCGCTGTAGACAAGCAATGCCTTCAGCAAATCGCTGATAAGAACGCTCACTATGATCCTGTGATAAATCACCGGTTGCCATAATCCAGTCAAACTCAGCCTGATCTTGTTGAATTTGGTCTAATACAGCTTTGAACGAGTCCAGTGTATTGATCCCCAATAACCCGGTTCCCCGACTGGCAAACAGGTGGGTATCCGTTATCTGGAGCAAACGCAAATCTCCCTGAGGATTCGCCTGAGCAATTATTTTTTCAAATTCCACGGTCGTATTCTGAATAAAGAGGCCAATAATCGATTGATTTAATATCTATTCAGTAGAAGCATCGACCGCAACCCGATGTACTAAACAGAAATGAAGCCAATCATACAAGAACAAATTTACCTGCTGCTTCTCATTTTGCTGATACATATGATGATTTGGGTAATCATAGCGTGGTTTCAGCCGAGAGATCTGCTGACTGGAACACACTTCAGCCAGTGCGGCATCATGATATAAACGAACCTCCATATGAGGTTCACTAATCCCAGGAAGATTATGCCGAAAATGCTGACGAATTGAAAACAAAGATGTGTAACGAGTCTGCTCTTTACAGGACAACTCCAGAGCAGCCATCGCATGCGGCTCCGTATGTCGGTTAGGACGCATAGTAATGCGTTCACCAACTTCCATATCAGTGGGGAACATCCGACAAAACATCAGATAGTTAGCCGCATAAACCTGCATCAGCTTATTGAGGTCAACTCGATATTTTTTCACCGCTGAATTCAATCCAAACTCCCGTTTATTGATCACCATTAAGCCAGCGTTGACGCAGTGGCTCAATGTGTAAAGCCAACCATTGTAACGCAATCAATGCCGCAGCGTTATCAATTCGGCCGCTTTCTATAAGTGACATCGCATCACATCGATCTAATACATGCACCAAAATATCTTCATTTTCACTGGCTAAACCGTGAATTCCCCCAGCCTGACTGGCATCGACTTGTGCGATATAAAGATGAATACGCTCGGTCATGCCCCCCGCACTCGGGTAGTAACTATATAGTTTTTCAACACGACCTAATCGGATCCCGGCTTCTTCACCTGCTTCGCGGCGAGCCACCGCCTCAGGATCTTCGCCTTCTTTGTCCAGCATACCGGCGACCAACTCCAGTTGCCAGGGAGATGAGGCCGTAGGATAAGCGCCTACCCGGAATTGCTCGACCATCACCACTTGATCCAATTTAGGATCATAGAGTAGCACCGCCGCTGCATGGCCTCGTTCCAAAACTTCTCTAGAAAACCAATCACTCCATCCGCCTGCAAATAGTTTATGACGAATTTGATAACCATGTAAGGTAAAAAAACCCTGATAAAGATTATCAATTTGGCGAACTTCAACATCGTTACGATCAAACTCTGATTTTTCAGACATTTTACTCATATATAAACCTCAAATCACTCTGACTCATTGCTTCAAAAAAACGCTTTGTCACTGATAAACAAACAGAATCTGGAAATCTGTTCGTAAAGATTGCAATTGCTCAAGCCAGAAATATTGCGTAATATAACCGTCTAGAGTCACTGGATACTTTTGCAAAAATCCGCATACTTTGATGTGTAGACTCCCTAAACGGGCAAAAAGGAATCAGAATGAATTTCAAACTAAAACCTATTTTGGTAGTTGCCGGGTTAGGCACCTTTTCCCTAAATAGCTATGCTGACGATTTAATACAGATTTATCAACTCGCACAACAAAAAGATCCGGTTATTCTGCAATATAAAGCGCAACGTGATGCCGCATTTGAACATATTAATCAATCACGTGCTTCATTATTGCCCCATATCGATCTGACCGCTGGTTATAATTATGCAACCGGGAATCATAGTGCAGACAATTCAACCAATCACTACGATTCGTATCTTCGGTATAATCAGGCGAGCGCCGGAGTAAGTCTGACCCAATCTATTTTCTCAAAAGCCAACTGGGTCAATCTGACGATCACTGAAAAATCAGCCACGCAACAAGATGCGCTGTATAAATATCAACAGCAAAACCTGATGGTTCGCGTTTCAACAGCTTATTTTAATGTGTTACGAGCCATTGACGATCTGTCTTATGTCCGAGCCAACAAAGCTGCGGTTAAACGGCAGTTAGATCAGACCAAACAACGTTTTGATGTCGGTTTAACCCCAATTACTGACGTTCATGAAGCTCAGGCTGAGTATGATCGGACCATCGCTGAAGAAATCACAGCTGAAAACACGCTCGATAACAGCTATGAAGCATTACGCCAAATCATTGGGATCAGTCCTCGGGATCTCAAACTGCTCGATACAACCCGCTTTGATCCAACCCCAGTAAAACAAGGCACTAAATTCTGGATGGACACAGCAACCGATAAAAACTTGCAATTAAATGCACAACGGATTGCTAAAGAAGTGGCTAACGAAGAGATTGGTTTAGCTAAAAGTGGCCATTTACCAACGCTTTCACTCTCAGCTGGCCTCCAGACCCAAGATACACATTTCCGGGATTATACGCCACCCAGCTATCAACAGGGGCATTACGATACCGGAAGTATTGGTTTGAATTTCGCATTACCTCTGTATCAGGGGGGAGAAACCGTTTCTCAGGTTAGAGAAGCTCGTTTTAATTATGTTCAAGCCAGTCAATCTCTGGAAGAAACCTATCGGACCGTGCAAACAAATCTGAACAGTTCTTATAACAACGTTCATTCGAATATCAGTTCGATTAAAGCGTATGAACAAGCGGTCGTTTCTTCACAAAGTGCTTTGGAAGCAACCGAAGCTGGCTTTACCGTGGGAACTCGTACCATTGTAGATGTTCAGGATGCGACCCGAAATCTGTATCAGGCCAAAGAACAACTGGCCGGCGCTCGTTATGACTACATCATTAACATGCTGACGTTGAAACAGTTGGCCGGGACACTGACAATGGCCGACTTAAATGGCATCAATGATGTTCTTTATCAACCTAAAGAACAGGTTCCAACCCAACCAGCGGCTCCATCCATCAATGATGCAGCCAAAGCACCTAAAAAATAATCATCATTGATTCATTATTGTTCACCCATAAAAAACCATCCGGAAGGATGGTTTTTTATGCGCTGTATTACAAATTGCTCACTTAACATCTAATCTGGAAATCCGGCCTGCCAAGGAAGTTCCCAGGGTTCGAGGATCGAACAACAGCTTTGAAACAACGTGCCCTGATGTGGCAATCGAGTGAACTGAACATGTTCCCCCTGCCAATTAAAATCCAAAGCACAAGCATCCAGATAACCGCGATCCGCTTTTTCTCCACCATAACGCGAATCTCCCAAAATCGGGACACCTAAGCTTTTCATTGCCACTCGCAGCTGATGGGTTTTTCCACTATAGGGACGCAATAAATAAGCCCGCAACCCAATGTCTACCGACAAGCTCAAAAATCGCGTTTTGGCCGGGTTATTCCGGGTTCGCTTTAAGATCCAGTTTCCCCCTCGGGATTTTTCCATATCGCCCAACACCAACCCTTGCTTCTTCTTGGGTTTTCCCTGAGCTAATGCCAAATAATATTTATTAATTTGATGAGACTGAAAAAGCGTTAAAAAGTGGGCCGCACTAGATTTATTGAGGGCAAAAATAACCAATCCTGATGTCATTTTATCCAACCGATGAACCGGCCAGACTGGACCGGTCTGCTCTTTAAGCAATTGAGCTAATCCCGGTAAATCATCCTGACGATGAAAACTCAGCCCAGCCGGCTTATCGACAATTAGAAAATCAGGATGCTCAAAAACGATAGGAAGTTGCATGCCCCGCGGCTCCACGCAAAACTGCTATTGTAAACAACCCTTATAAAATTGCGACTGACTTCAGTTGGGCCCAGACAGACATGCCTAATTTAAGACGAAGTCGCTGCGCAGAATAACGGGAAATTTGAGCCAAAATGGCTGGCCCCTGCGTCAGTTGCAGCCGAACCAGACATTCTCCCGGATGAGCCAGATTATCGATGGACTGAATTGTCGCCGGTAACCGATTCAAAATAGAGCTATCACACTGCTCTGTCAGTGCAATGCTGACATCACTGGCAAATACCCGACACCGGATCATAGAACCGAGCGTCAATTCCCGCTGTGATAACCACAGCTTCAATGATCCCATATGCAATTCGGTTAACCCATCCACATGCCGAAACACCTGAGCCTCAACCACCGAACTTGCACCATCGGCAAATAACCGGGCACTTATAGGATTCAGTAAAACCTCCTGAATCGCGCCGGATAAAACGACAGAACCTTGTTCGAGCAGTAGCAGATGATCAGCCAGACGCACCACTTCTGCCGGGGAATGGCTCACATAAACGATAGGGATCGCCAGTTCCTGATGTAATCGCTCCAAATAAGGAAGAAATTCCTGTTTACGAGCTAAATCAAGCGCCGATAACGGCTCATCCATCAGTAACAAACGTGGAGAAGTGAGCAATGCTCGAGCAATTGCAACCCGCTGCCGTTCACCACCGGATAGCGATCCAGGTTGGCGATTAAGCTTATCGCCAATCCCTAACAGTTCACAGATTTCGTGTAATTCAACCCGGCGTTCTGATTCAGGGATCCGTCGCCAACCAAATTCCAAATTTTGCCGCACATTCAAGTGCTCAAACAAACTTGCTTCCTGAAACACATAGCCAATCGCTCGTTTATGTGTCGGCACAAACCGATTGGTGGATTCGTCCTGCCACAATAAATCGCCGAGCTGGCAATAGCTTTCGGGAAGCCTTTCCAACCCTGCCAACGCCCGCAAAACGGTAGTTTTTCCTGAGCCTGAGACTCCAAATAAAGCCGTAATACCACGGCCCGGGAGCTGTTCATCCACCTTTAGCTGAAAATGCCCGACCTGGCGCTGAAAATGAATCGAAAGTAATTGTTCATTCATAACCGGGCGAACCTTTTAGACAATCGCCCATTGGCAATATAAATGATCAACAACGCGATAAATGAAAAAACCACTAATGTTGCCGCCAGTTCGTGAGCCTGAGTGTATTCAAGTGATTCCACATGGTTGTAAATTTCAACGGACATCACTCGAGTTTCGCCGGGAATATTTCCCCCGATCATCAGGACTACGCCAAATTCGCCAATACTATGGCAAAAGCCAAGAATTCCCGCACATAAAAAACCAGGCCGGGCTAAAGGCAATGCAACTTTCCAGAATGCGCCTAACGGCGGCATTCTCAGAGTCGCGGCGACTTCAAGAGGACGACGCCCCATCGCTTCAAAAGCATTCTGGAGCGGTTGAACCACAAAAGGTAGCGTATGAACCACACACCCCACGACCACACCGGCAAAAGTAAAAGGCAATTGGGATACACCCAATGTTTTCGTAAGCCACCCTACCGGTCCATGAGGCCCCATTAATAACAATAGATAAAAACCCATGACGGTTGGAGGAAGCACCAAAGGTAATGCGACAATCGCACTCAGAGGTGATTTCCATCGACTCTGAGTTTGGGACAACCACCAAGCTAACGGTGTTGCAATAACAAGTAAGATAGCGGTTACAATAACTGCCAGCTTTAATGTCAGCCACATGACGGCAATATCCGTTGCTATCATGAGTACCTCTCTTTATTGACCGTTAAAACTATATTCTAATTAAATATCATACCCATATGAACGAATAATCGCCTGAGCTTCAGGAGTTTGCAGGTAGTTTAAAAAGGCTTTAGCAGGCGCATTATCTTTCAAAAGCACCGCATCCTGACGAATCGAATGATACAGATTTCCTGGGACAATCCATCCGGAACCCGAAGTTAATTTGCCATCACGATACACCTGAGACAACGCCACAAATCCTTGTTTCACATTGCCATAACTCACATAGGAATAGGTTTGTCCAATATTCTGACCAAATACGATCTTATCTTTAAGTGATGCATACACTTTCAGATTTTTCATTGTTTCGATCGAAGCTGCGCCATAAGGAGCCGCTTTAGGATTTGCAATCGCCAGTTTATCAAATGCCCCTTTTTTCAGATAAGCATCACCTTGGATCAAATTGGCTTCTTTTGACCAGAAAATAAGCCGACCTTTCGCATAGGTGAACTCACTTCCGGCAACAGCCTGTTTATCCTTCATTAATTTCTGAGGGCGACGCTGATCAGCCGCTAAGAAGATATCGAATGGCGCACCGTTGACAATCTGCGCATACAATTTACCGGTGGAACCAACACTTAGCTTAACCGTATCACTATGGGTCTTTTCATAAGCACTGGCTAAACTTTGCAGTGGTTTATAAAAATTAGCTGCCACAGCGACAGTGACTTCGGCAGCATTAGCCCCAGTTGCGACAAAGGCCCCCAATATAGCGGCCACCAGCACTAACTTTTTCATAATAGAATTCTCCCTAGATAATTTAATCGTAACGACAAAGAACAACCGATGACGGAGCAAAACTCACCCAGACCGACTGCCCTTCAGTCAGGGCTAATCGCTCCGTATTCGCCCGACTGAGTAACACAGCTAAATGCTTATGAGAAGCTAATGCGACGTTGACCTGACTCCCTCGTTCATCTTGAGAAATCCGATCAATCACGCCCTGATAACTGTTAACACGCTGACGAGGAGTATCATCAATGCGTGCAATTTTAAGCTGAGGCGCTTTAATCAGAGCCAGCACTTCGACTCCCTCTTCCAACCCCAGTTCATCGACAGATTCCGCCGTAATTGCCGCTTGAATTTTAAAATTATCGGAACCGCTGACCGCCAATGAAACCCGGGCATGAACCCCTTGCCGTTTCACTTCACATACCTGTCCACTGAACTGATTACGAGCACTACTTCTAAAATGAATACGCCGGAGCAAACGCCGAAGTTGCTCCAGTTCAATCGCAGGCTGCTGTTCTAATAATGAATGGATCTGCTGTAAGGCCTGCTGATATTCCGCTTGTAAGGCTCGATAAACATGAATCAAACGGACACCAGCTTCTGTTAATTGTGTGCCCCCACCATGCTTTCCCCCACTCTGACGGATCACCAAGGGTTTTTCAGCAAGGTTATTCATCGTATCCAGCGCATCCCATGCGGCTTTATACGACATGGGCAAAGCTTTGGCGGCCGCACTCAACGAGCCGTGCTGATGAATGGCTTCAAGGAGACGGATCCGCTGTTCAGACATCAGCGTTTGACCACTCACTTGAAACTGCAACGATGTAAATGTATCCCGGTTAGATAATTCCATTATATATTTTTTTATACAACGACAGATTGACTAAAGGATTAATTAGCGCCAGCAATGAAATTCAGTCTATCGAAAAAAATAACAACTGGCGAACACTATTTTAATTTTGATGAACTATTCAGTCGGTTCCATTCAGCACAAATTTCTCGATGACATGTGCCACACCATCTTGATCATTACTGAGAGTCACATAATCGGCCAAAGCTTGGGTCTGCGGATCGGCATTTCCCATCGCCACACCAAGGCCAGCCCAACGGATCATATGATGATCGTTTCCCGCATCACCGATGCAAATGACTTGCTGTGAAGGGATCGATAAATAATCGGCCAATGCGGCAACTCCAGCCCCTTTATTGGTATGAATGTTCATGAATTCCAAAAAGAAAGGAGAACTGCGCAGTATCGTATAATCCTGATAATACCTTTCGGGGATTTTAGAAATAGCGTCTTCTAAAATATCAGGCTCATCAATCAACATCACCTTCATTATAGGTTCATCATCATCCAAAGACTCATAATCAAACGTTGTCCACGGAATATCGTTCATGAACGCTTCATGTTCGGTATAACGACTCACCTGGGGTGTAATAAGCCCTTTGGATAAACTGAAAGCATGCGTATGTACACCGAGTTGTTGTGCTAACCGCCCCAATTTTTTAGTATCTGAACCATGTAATAATTGGCTACAGAGCACTTTACCATCACTAATCCGTTGCACTAATCCCCCGTTGTAACTCACAACATACTGATCTTCCGAAGTCAGACCCAGGGTTTCCAAATGCATTAAAATACCATCCAACGGCCGGCCCGACGCGAGCACGACATGGACGCCCGCTTGACTCGCAGCCTGGATCGCTGCAATCGTTCGGGGAGATATTTGTTTATCAGAATTTAAGATGGTGCCATCGATATCAAGTGCAATGAGTCGGTACATACAAACATTCAGTGATTTTATTGAAAGATGGCTATAGTTTATGGGAAACCTCTATGATGTAAAGTGCTATCCGGCTTCTGTTGCAACCGGATTCACTCTTTTCAAGAGATATCAGCGATCAACTTTCTGAAATTTTAATCCGTTCAGCTAATGCCTGATATTGTTTGTCGGTATGGCTACCAAACAGTGGATCATCAACATGATTATGTTGCCAATCTTGTTCAATACTTCGCCAATCATCCTCAGTCAGAGAAGCTTTCAGCAAGGGAATGATTTCATCTTCTTCATAATTAAGATGATCCCACTGTGCACTAATAAAACGTTCCAGTTTCTGACTAAACTGATCCAATGGAATAACCGCGTCTAATAAAATCAGTTCAACCACTTCACCTAATTCCAGCGTCAGCTCACGCAACTTGATATGTTCATCTTTCAAACGCTCAGAAATCTGCGAATCAGTGGCCCGATATTTACAAAAATAATCATAAATCACATCTTCTTTGGGATGATGATACTGATCAGAATAGTCACGTAAATAACTAATAATATCCGCGATCAATTTATATTTAACGGCTTGTTCACCTCGAATCAAGTCGAGTTTATGCTCCAGTACTTTAAGCAACATGGCTATATTCGTATGGTCATTTTGTATACTGTCCAACATTTCAGCTTCCTCACTCGAAATGTAATTATCGGATACGATTGTGACTACCAGAACAGGTGAATCTCTGATGGTTACCGTTTATGCAAACCCGCCGCATATTGAGTGCTGCGTACGAATACGCATCTTAAGATATCACTTATTTACTATGCAACAATATCCATCTGAATATATACGGCACTCATCATTGATTAAATATCGATACGCTAATCAATCCGGCCATAGCTTCTAGAGGCTATCAATCCATCCCGAACGGTGTTGCCCCCTATTCGCTTAACTCATTAAACGTCACAGACACACCTTGTTTAAAATGCGTCTAATTGGGACGAAATTTAAACATGACCGATCAACAGCCCCTCATCATTAGTTTATCTTTATTATACGAAAGATCCACGTTCTGCAATCTCCAATGGAAGCTGCCAATCAATAGGTTGTTTCCCAACCTGTTGCAAATACTGATTAGCCTTAGAAAAATGATGACACCCTAAAAATCCCCGATGTGCCGATAATGGCGATGGATGCGGTGCTTTTAAAACACAATGCCGCGACGAATCAATCACCAATCCTTTCTTCTGAGCATGTGATCCCCACAGCATAAATACCAAATGCTCACAGTGATCATTTATTTTCTTAATCACCGAATCGGTAAATGTTTCCCAACCACACTGGGCATGCGAATGTGCTTTACCATGCTCCACGGTCAAGACCGTATTCAGCAACAAAATACCCTGCCGAGCCCAGGATTCTAAATAACCATGTGCCGGGATCTGAAACCCAGGAATATCCGTCGCCAATTCTTTATAGATGTTCACCAATGAAGGTGGCACCCGAACCCCAGGCTGAACAGAAAAACAAAGCCCATGCGCCTGACCAGGCTGATGGTATGGATCCTGCCCCAGAATCACCACCTTCAGTTGTTCCAAAGGGGTAAAACGAAATGCATTAAAAACATCTTCCGCTTTAGGATAAATAGCTTTTCCAGAGGCGCGTTCATGAGCCACAAACGCTAAAGCTTGTTGAAAATAAGGCTGCTGCTTCTCTTCACCTAAAATAGGTGTCCATGATGTTTCTGTCATCTTGCTTTATCTCTTTTACTACTCAGTCAGCCCAACAGCATACGAATCCACTTTCTGAAGGACAAGACTCTCGATTACAATTATTCGAATAAATAAACGATGAACTGATATTACATGATGAAATATATAGGCGCACACGTCAGTGCTTCAGGGGGTGTTTTTAACGCGCCCATCCATGCCCATAACATCGGTGCCACCGCATTTGCACTATTCACCAAGAATCAGCGCCGCTGGCAAGCTCCGCCACTGACCCAATCAGCCATCACGGAGTTTAAACAAAATTGCCAAACTTATAGCTATCAACCCCATCAAATTTTACCACATGACTCATATCTGATTAATTTAGGCCACCCAGAACGCTCGGCACTGGAACAATCCAGAGCGGCATTTATTGATGAAATGCAACGCTGCGAACAACTCGGTCTATCCTTACTAAATTTTCATCCGGGTTCTCATCTTCGCCAACAAGATGAAGATTTAACACTCGCTAAAATTAGTGAATCGATTAACCTGGCCCACCACCATATCCCAAACATCATTACCGTCATTGAAAATACCGCCGGACAAGGCAGTAATTTAGGGTATCGGTTTGAACAAATAGCCCAGATCATCGAACAAGTGGAAGATAAAAGTCGGGTCGGCGTATGCCTTGACACCTGCCATGCATTTGCAGCGGGCTATCCTTTACATACCGATGAAGGGTGGCAACAAAGCTTTGATGATTTTGCACGAATCATCGGTTTTAAATATTTACGAGCAATGCATCTCAACGACAGTAAGGGAGCATTGAATTCTCATTTGGACCGCCATCATAGCTTGGGCATGGGACAAATAGGCACGGATTGTTTCCGAAAAATTATGCAAGATCCCCGCTTTGATAACATTCCACTGATTTTAGAAACGATCAATAGCCAACTATGGCCTGAAGAAATTCAATGGCTTAAACAGCAGATCTCAATCTTCTAGCCTAAAGTTAACAAAAGTTTTATCCAGATCAAAATTCGAACATAAAGATGTATTTAAAGTACATATATCCTTATAATTTAAAAGGTCTATCAATCGTGTTAGGATAACAAACATTGATTGAGGTCAATAAAATGGTTTTCAACAAAAACCCAATTAACCACTTTTTGATTAAGGTCATTTGTGATAAAGTAGATTTCAAAGAGTGGTTTAACGCGAGAGAGCAAATGCTTGCTCGCATTTAGCTGAAATTATGACGTCTTTACTTAGGCAGATTGCAAATTAGGAGCATATCATGACCAAAGGTATTCAAATCACTAAAGCTAGTAACGATGCACTGATCAACTCTTTCTGGTTACTAGATGAAACAAAAGAAGAAGCACGTTGCCTGTGCGTAAAAGAAGACCTGTATCAGCAGGATCAGATCGTACCACTGGCAGAACTGGGTTCTATCGAATATCGTGAAGTTCCAGTTCAAGCCGCACCACGAGTTGAAGGTGGACAGCATTTGAATGTGAATGTGATGCGCCGTGAAACTTTGGAAGATGCCGTGAACCATCCGGAAAAATATCCACAATTGACAATTCGTGTTTCTGGATATGCGGTTCGTTTCAACTCTCTGACTCCAGAACAGCAACGTGACGTGATTACCCGTACTTTCACTGAAAGTATGTAATCTAGAAGCATCACATTTTCCGGTTCTTAGATAATTCCTTCAGTGCCGGAAATAAGATCCTGCAGCGATAAACGGTCCGTCAAGGGCCGTTTTTATAACTCCCCAACTTGCTCGAATATTCTCTTATTGGTTTACCTATTAAGCTCCAGCCTGATTGGTCGCGTTACCATCATTTGCAGTCGTCGCATTATTCGGATTTGCCGCATTTGGATTAGGATTATTCCCGGTATTAGCTTGCTGATTATTCTGGTTATTTGTAGTGGGAGCATTGGCCGTACTAGATTGACGATTGCCAAATAGGTTCTCAAAGAAATTGCTAAAACCATTGCTGGTACTGGCTGTATTCGCATTAGCTCCCTGTGCCGGAGCACTACTCCCTTGAGCCTGCGCCGAAGTAGCATTAGCACCCTGCGCGGGTGCACTGCTTCCCTGTGCCTGCGCCGTATTTGTATTCGCCCCTCGCGCTGGAACGCTACTGCCCTGAGGCTGAGGATTAGTCACATTTGCGCCTTGAGCCGGAGTAGCACTCTGAGCTGTGGCATTCGGGGTATTTGTCGTTGCCTTGCCGTTTGCAGACTGAGCCGGCGCCACCCCGAAGCTCATATTGCCCGACAATAAACTGCTCAGCTCAACGCCTTTGGTATTCTGATTAGAACGATTGCTGTTATTCCCTTGCGTCGTACCAAATTGGAGACCATTTCCATTTCCACTCGTATTGGCAAATGCCGATAGCAAACCCAATCCAATTCCAGCACCGATGGCCGTAAAATTAGAGCGCATCAGCGATTGATTCTGACTTCCCAGAACAGCACTGCTACTTCCTGGTAAATTAATCGAATTCAACATAGCCGAAGCGCTTTGATTAATATTTTGTAAACTTGAATCACTTCGCTGAGCCGCTAACCCGTTTAACAAACTTCCCCGAGTTCCATTTTGAGCCTCTGCCAACCGATTCGCAAAGTTGGTATTCGTTTGCGATGGTGAAAGTCGATTAGAAAACCAATTCGAAATACTAGACATCGTGGATGAACTGGTGTTGTTTACTGTCGGCATAATCGCTCCTCTGAATCATCTTCTGCAATCAAACTATCGAACAGATATCGCCACAAAGCGGCAATAATTTGCCTGTCTTTGCCATCTTTCATCACTGACAAACTAGCTTAAAGCGACTAAGCCGTGATAGCATCTAGCGATTTATTAGGATTGGTGAGTATTTAACCCACTCCGTTGCAGTGATTAATGCAAATATCAAACCATAATTACGAGAGTGAACGACCAGTGTTACAACGTTTTTATTCGATCTACCTGATTTGCTTGACGGCCATTACCGCACCTTTCTTTTTTTTGGTGTCTTGCCTGATTTGGTTGCTCACCGTCAGTTGGGATAAGCAATTAAAATACGTCCATTATTTAACTTCGTTCTGGGCCAAATTGATTATGACCCTCTCACCTTGTTGGCACTATAAAGTTTTCCACCGAGAACGATTCAAAACAGACCAACCTTATATCATCGTTTCCAACCATCAATCGGGAATTGATATCCTCTTAGCCTATGCATTAAATGCCCCATTCAAGTGGCTATCCAAAATCGAAGTTTTTAAAATTCCGTTTATCGGCTGGAATATGTATCTGAACCGTTATATAGGTCTCAAACGAGGCGATCGCCGTAGTGTGGCCGAAATGTCAGCAGCTGTCTCATGGCACCTCAAAAACGGCAGCTCTGTCTATATGTTTCCAGAAGGGAGTCGTTCTCAAACGGGTGAACTGCACGCCTTCAAAAACGGGGCCTTTGCGATGGCCAAACATAATCATGTCGGCATTATTCCCGTAGTGATCCGCGGAACCTCTCAGGCATTGCCCAAGAACTCCTTAAAACTGGGCCGAGCCGATATGTCACTGGAAGTCTTACCGGTTATCGATGCTCAAACGGTTGATGAGCAAACCACAACCGAGTTATGTAAATATGTGGAACAATTATTCAAAGAAGCGTTAAACAATTAGATAGATTGCCTTCAGGCCTGTTAAACTGTATTTATAGTCGTCTATCAATAAAAATAACGGACTGAAATTATGTCTGAAGAGAAGCGTCATTTTACCCGGATCCAGTTTAGCTATCAGGTCGAATTGGCCGTCAATGATCTTTGTGTTACCACGCAGCTCATCGACCTGTCACTACATGGGGCTTTAGTCGCCAAACCCCTGAATTGGCCTGATCAAATTACCGCGATCCAACTCAGGATCCCACTGGATGATAAAAATCCAGATGATGTCATTCGAATTGAAACTCAAAGACGTCACTATAATGACGACTCATTAGGATTGGAATTTATTCGAATGGATCTCGACAGTGCTACATTTCTACGTCGGTTACTGGAATTAAATCTAGGTGATGAGCAGTTGCTTCAGCGCCAGTTTAAAGAATTAATTCAATACAATGCACAGTAATCTAAAGCGCTTCCAGCGCATCCGCCAGTTTTCGCACTGCAATCACTTCCATTCCGGCTAACGGTTCTTTTGGAGCATTGCCCGCCGGAATAATCGCCCGTTTAAAGCCATGTTTTTGTGCTTCGTGCAACCGTTCCTGTCCGTTCACGACCGGCCGGATCTCACCAGATAGCCCCACTTCGCCAAAGACCACTAAATCCTGAGGCAATGTTTGATCTCGAAAACTAGCAATCATGGCAACCAGTAAAGCCAGATCAGCAGCCGTTTCGGAGATTCGCACACCCCCCACCACATTCGCAAAGACATCCTGATCAGACATCTGTACACCTGCATGGCGGTGGAGAACCGCCAGTAACATCGACAATCGATTTTGTTCTAACCCAACGGCCACCCGCCGTGGATTCGCTAACTGGCTGTAATCAACCAAAGCTTGGATCTCAACCAATAATGGCCGGGTTCCCTCCCACAGCACCATGACGACAGAGCCTGGACTAGGATCCTGAGCCAAAGACAGAAAAATCGCCGATGGATTGCTGACTTCACGCATTCCCTGATCCGTCATTGCAAAAACCCCCAGTTCATTCACAGCACCAAACCGGTTTTTTTGTCCACGCAGCGTCCGAAAGCGACTATCAGCTCCGCCTTCAAGCAACAAAGAACTATCGATACAGTGTTCAAGTACTTTAGGCCCGGCCAATGTCCCATCTTTCGTCACATGACCCACCATAAAAATAGCGATATGATTTTGCTTGGCGAACCGAGTCAACCAAGCTGCACTTTCTCGAACCTGAGAGACTCCCCCTGGAGCCGACTGAATATCCGCCATATGCATCACCTGAATCGAGTCAATCACCATAATTCGAGGCTTTTCGGCAAGAGCAATCTGCCCGATCGTTTCGACACTGGTCTCCGCCAGCATTTTCAGATTTTCGCGGGGCAAACCTAACCTTTTGGCACGCAAAGCAACCTGCTGCAAAGATTCTTCACCCGTCACATAGAGTGCACTCATCTGCTGAGCTAATCGGCACATCACCTGTAATAATAAAGTACTTTTTCCGGCTCCCGGATGCCCCCCGATAAGAATGGCACTTCCCGGGACAATCCCCCCCCCCAAGACCCGGTCCAATTCAGAAAATGTTGAACTAAACCGCGGCAGTTCATCCAAATCAATGGCATCAAGCGTCTGAACCTGTGCCTGAGTGGCACCAGCAAAGCCACTGTAGCGATCGTTACGCACAACGCTTGGCATCCGCATCTCGGTGATCGTGTTCCAGGCCTTACATTCACTGCACTGTCCTTGCCAGCGAGGATAATCGGCACCACATTCACTACATACATAAGCCGTTTTTGATTTCGCCATCGTGAAGCTCTTTTATTACAAAGGGAGGTTTCATTCAAAAATATGAAATAATCAGCGATTAATCCACTTTAATAATCAGCACGACTACTCATGGTTGATGAGTTGAGTCACATTCAAAACACCTTTAATTTGAATAAAATACAACAATTAAAGATCAAAAGACTCTAAAAACGTAGTTTACCACAAGGCTATTGTCGCTATGATATGCTTTAATAAGTTAAATCGCTATTCTGATTAAAATCACAAGCAAGATTAGGTGGTTATGGACAAAGCTCTTCAGCAGCAAGCATTAGATTGCCTAATTCCCTTACACCGGGAACCCGATTTCACACAGATATTCGATCGAATGCTGCAAAATGAAAGTAAAAACGACAAGTTCCTGATCAAAATGGAACTGAACCGGCTTATCGCCCCCACTCAGCGCCTCATCGATCTGAGAGGAAAGGTTGATGGTGAATGTCGGCAATATCAATACGACGGGCAAACCCATTACTTAGATGATGTCGGTATCCGTACTTTTGAAAACCTCATCAGTCAATACGGCCATTATTGCACCGGCGTTTACGAAGCCATGCAGCAAACCGAAAATAATTTTCGAGTGATGAATGAATCCGAAAAGCCAGTTCCTCGAATCAAGCCATTAACGACTGCGATTCCGGCATTTCAATTTCATTATCATGGCCGGGTTGAAGAGCGAATGTATCTGAGTGTACCGATTGAACTCAAAGATAGCACCGGAGAAATCTATTCCGGGATGTCTTCCAATATGTCCGTATCTGGAATGCGAATTAAACTTCCAGAAGACTGCCCCTTCATGTTTGCTCTAGGTGATAAAGCGACTTTGTATTTCACCGGGCTTGAAAAAGAATTCGCTAATCCGGTTCTAGGTCGGGGCACTGATTATTATATATTAGATAGTGAACGTAATGATAAAGGCCTCTGGCTACGGCTAAAAATTGTAGAAAAGGATGATGCTTTTAATCTCTTTTTTAATCAATTTCTGAACGCCTATAAAGGACGTTATCGCGTCGATGTCGTCAATCTGGCTGAAGCCATCTTAGTCAAAAGCTACCAACAATTTTTTCTCCCCCGGAATAATTCACTTCCCTTGTATTTTGTCGGCGAGGATATTCCTCAACTGCGTTTTGTCCTGAGCAACGACAGCACTCAGCCGATTCAAGCCTATTGGCGTAACGAATTTCATCAAAACTTACTGGGGCAACTATTTCATTCAACCCGGATGGCTCAGCTCACGGAAAAAGAATCTGGACAAACTTTGATCTACAGTTTTGTTCACAGTTATGACCGCAAACTCTTTTTTCATTCAGCCACCCATGAAGAACTGATCGAGTTTCCTAAATTAAGGCAACTTTTTTTCCACTTCGGTTCCAGCAAGACTAGCTGGCGGGTCTTCCTTTTCCAATGGAAAAAAGCCGATCCCAGCGACGGTTTTCTGCCACCGATTATTCCTCATCAGGCTCCCGGTACCGACGAAAGACACGTCAAAAAATTGCTCGAATCGTTAACCTGGCTAGGTTCGTTAACCGATATCACCGTAGAACAACATGCCCAGTTTTATCATCAACGATTCGCATCTGACTTGGATCCTAATGATTTAGCGCGTTTTGGCCAATACCGGTATCCATTACCTGCGATTCGGGTCATCACCCATAAATACTTACAGCTTCGAAAAGAAGATCGATATCAATATCGTTCTCTAGCGGAAATACAATGCTCTCAGGGTGAGGAAGTTGGCTGGGTGAGCGATTTTTCACCCGGTGGAATGCGAATTGAACTGGATAATCCGCTACCGCTTAAAATTGGGGAAATTATCCATGTATCATTACCACAGTTCCAATTACTCGTAACGCGCTATACGCTGAGTCAACTCCCTTATAAAGTGGTTAATGTGCAGCATAATCAACGTGCGATTCACTTACAGGTCGAAGGGAAAAACCATCATGGTCGACTGTTTTTTACCAAACTGATTGCAAATAACCTCGATAAATTAAATAAAGCCCCGGAACTCAAAACGATGGCCGGACTTTCAGAAGCACTACGACACATCTACTGCCGTGCTCTTTTCAAGCATGTATTGTTTATTGAGAAAGCAGGTGCCCAGTTACGCCTTCGAACATTGGCTTTTGGCGATGCCCCCAATTCCCTCAATGAATTACTCAAACTTTCGCCTTCTGAGCTGACTGCGGATCTGGAACAACTCATGCGTCCGGAGCAATGGCAAGAATGGTTTATCACGCCCTTGAAACAACTGGAACCCCAACAAGGATCGATCCAAATCCGCCTGATGCTGGCGATTCATCGCACCAACCATAGTGTGATTGCCATTCGGCGAGAGAGCGACTTTAAATCTCGATACCAAGCCGTTGAATTCGTCTCTCAAGCAATGAACAACGGCATCTTCCGTTATATCGAATTGAAACTTTCCCGAGCCGTTCGTCCGGATATGGATTATATCCATGATGAAATGGAATATATGAAACGCTATGCCACTCACCGAGTAAAAGAACTCGAAGAACAACTCTGGAATATTTATGCCATTGCTGAAATTCAAGATCTCACGGCTGAGTGGCAGGCTATTGCATTACCTTTTAATGAGAGCGAATAGCCAATGCTGCGGCCAAAATAAAAAAGATACCTTCTAAATGACTATGTGAAATCGCTATTTTAGCGCGCTCGCGTACAATAGGCTTAGCATGCAATGCAATGCCTAGACTCGATTCGGCTAACATGGCCAGATCATTGGCCCCATCACCAACGGCCATCGTCTGCATTGGATCAATCTGCCACTGCTCTCGTAGCATTTTCAGCACATTCACTTTATAACTGGAATCAACAATATCCCCAATGACCTCTCCGGTCAGGATACCCTCTTTAATCCCCATCTGATTGGCATACACGGCATCGAAACCCAGTTGTCGCTGCAATGCATTGGCAAAATAGGTGAAACCTCCGGATGCTAAAACTACCTTCCAGCCATTCAACTGCAAATGACTTAATAATACTTTTAATCCAGGCATCAGTGGCAGTGACTCAACCACGGTTTGTAAAATACGCTCCGGAGCCCCTTTTAATAAACCAACCCGGGCGCGCAGACTCTGGCTAAAATCCAACTCACCCCGCATCGCCCGAGCCGTCACATCGCTCACCTGTTCACCGACACCGGCCAGTTTAGCGATCTCGTCGATACATTCCACCTGAATCGTGGTGGAATCCATATCCATCACTAGCATTCCTGGGCGTCTAAGATCAGGAATATGATCGGTAACAATCACATCAAATTGTTGATTCACCGATTGGAGTCGAGTGACTAATTCATCATGAGCTAAAGGAGAACCCAAAGCCCAAAGGGTTATCCCCATCAAACGCTGTGTAGGATAAATATAGAGCGTCTCACCCGTACGATACAAAGCATTCCATAACAACTCGGCATCATCGCTACGACGGGACCAACCAATAATATAGTGAGCAGGTGAAAAATTATCGGCATGTCGAAGCTGATTAAGGGAGTTCATCATAATCGCTTGCTCTGGCCACACAGGGCCTACAGAAGCGAGCTGTTGTGCAATCTGGATCGTCACCGGCAGTTCCTTGGCAAAGTACTTTAATTAGGCGCAACACCATAGCGTATTGCAATTTGATTTGGCAAGTCTACAATGAAAAATTGACCATTTATCGTAAGGACCGCTGTGGCCAGAAAACCGCTTAAACGTTTCCGATGGCTTGCCCGAATCGAACTGATGAGTGTTGTTGTTGCCATTCTGGTGGCAACCAGCTTTTATTGGAATCTAGCCCAGAAGGGAGAGACGTTGCTAGGCAATCAAACGGAAAAACTAGCCCGATCCTTAACGACACTGGCCGCATTTAATGCAGCACAATACATTCAAGCCAATCAACTCAACGAATTGCATAAGTTAGTCAATGCACTCGTTAAAGAAAATTTTATATTTGATGCCACGATTTATGATCATCAAGGCATAACCCTTGCCCAAAGTGATCACGCACTGCCCATCCGCCAACTTCTACCGATGTCAGGAGCCCCCGCCATTCCCGCCCAGGGCATTGGCCGTAAACCTTATATTGCCACCATTTATAACGCTAGTGGAGAAGCAACTGGCTATTTGAGGATCACGTTGGAAGAAAGCTCCATGCTCAGCAGTGCCAATCGCTACATTCATTCGGCTCAGTTTGCACTACAAGTCATGTTAGTGATGGCACTTTGGGTCGGATTTGTCATCGCCCGGCTGATTTCGA
Source organism: Celerinatantimonas marina (assembly GCF_046054165.1). Taxonomy (NCBI): domain Bacteria; kingdom Pseudomonadati; phylum Pseudomonadota; class Gammaproteobacteria; family Celerinatantimonadaceae; genus Celerinatantimonas; species Celerinatantimonas marina. The sequence goes on from NZ_JBFNXK010000002.1 coordinate 221,392, forward strand.
AACAGCATCGGCGGCTCATGAAAATAGCCCACCGTCGGCGAGCTATCCGATTCAAACATCGCCTTAAACTAAGGATGTTAAAGTAAGTTCGATCATATCATTGAAAGTGGTTTGACGATCCGCGGCTGAAAGTGCCTCACCCCGACGAATATGATCCGAAATGGTGACGAGACACAACGCCGCTTTACCACATTCGGCAGCAACACCATACAGACCGGCCGCTTCCATCTCAACGGCTAACACACCATGTTTTTCCATCACATCAAACATCTCCGGCTCTGGGGTATAAAAAAGATCAGATGAAAAAACATTCCCCACCCGAACCGAAATCTGTCGTTGTTTAGCCGCCTCAACGGCTTTATATAACAGCTCATAATCAGCAATTGCAGCGAAATCATGGCCTTTAAAGCGCGTCCGGTTCACCTTGGAATCCGTACAAGCTCCCATGGCGACCACAATATCTCGGACATTCACCGATTCACTAATCGCCCCGGCACTTCCAACTCGGATAATTTTCTCAACCCCATATTCGGTAAATAGTTCACGAGAATAGATCGAGCAACTCGGGATCCCCATGCCCGATCCCATCACTGAAACCGATTTACCCTGATAACTCCCCGTAAACCCAAACATATTGCGAACATCCGTCACTTGCCGGGCATTTTCCAGAAAATGTTCGGCGATAAATTTCGCACGGAGCGGATCACCGGGGAAAAGGACCGTCGATGCGAAATCGCCCGGCTGAGCGCTAATATGAGGTGTTGGCATAAATTCTTCCTTTCATTTCAATAAAAACAGATCGAACTATGAACGTAATGCGGATAAAAAGCTGGTTCCATAAGCCATTGAGGGCAGATCAAAATAATCCGCCACCGTCTGGCCGATATCGGCAAACGTACTTCGCTTACCCAGATCAACGGCCTTCAACGATGGCCCATACACCAGCACCGGGATATGTTCCCGCGTATGCTCAGTTCCAGGCCAAGTTGGATCACAACCGTGATCCGCCATAATAGCCAGTAAATCGCCCTCTTGAAGCTGTGCTAATAATTCGGGTAACCGCTGATCAAAATATTCCAGCGCCCGAGCATAACCACTGACATCCCGGCGATGGCCATATTCCGAGTCGAAATCAACAAAATTCGTAAAGACAATGCTATGATCCCCAGCCGTTTTGAGTTCAGTGAGTGTCGCATCAAATAATGCTTCTAGACCGGTGGCTTTGACTTTTCGAGTAATGCCCTGATGAGCATAAATATCTGCAATTTTACCAATGCTGGTGACGCTGCCTCCGGCATCGACTAATTTTTCCAACACAGTCGGCTGTGGCGGCTTCACGGCATAATCATGACGGTTCCCGGTACGTTTAAAATTACCGGAATGTTCACCGATAAAAGGACGAGCAATCACTCTCCCAATATTATAGTCATTCACTAATGTCCGGGCGAGTTCACATAACTGGTAAAGGCGTTCGACGCCAAACGTCTGTTCATGACAAGCAATCTGAAATACGCTATCGGCTGAAGTATAAAAGATTGGTTTTCCGGTCCGCATATGTTCCTCACCCAGCGATTCAAGAATCGCCGTTCCTGAGGCATGGCAGTTCCCAAGATAGCCCGGTAAATTAGCCTTCTCGACTAATTCATCTAATAGCGATTGCGGAAAACTATTCGTTTTTTCAGGGAAATATCCCCAATCAAATAAAACCGGAACCCCGGCGATTTCCCAATGACCACTCGGGGTATCTTTACCACTTGATAATTCTTGAGCATAACCATAAGCGCCGATAGGGGAAACTTCAGCTAATCCTGGCACGGGTTTTCCGCGGCTCGCCTGAGCTAACCGGCCGAGCCCCAGCTGAGTCAAGCAGGGCAAATGAAGAGGTCCCGTACGCTGTTCATTGGCCTGATTGGCCTGACAACGCTCGGCGATATGCCCCAAAGTATCGGCACCTTCATCACCAAATTTATCGGCATCCAAAGCACTACCGACTCCAAATGAATCTAATACAAGCAATACAACCCTTTTCACAACAATTCCTTGGTCATTCATTTATTTGTTGATAAATCACATCGGGAACCGATGATTTTTCATCCGTAATCAGAATCGCTTCTCGCAGCCGTTGGGCCGCTTTTTGCCAGCTCGTCTGATCAGCCGCATGAATCATCACCAATGGGTCTCCCTTGCAAATTTTTTCACCGAGCGGCCACCATCGATTAAGTCCGACCCGATAGTCGATATTCTGTGAAGGCCGACTGCGACCGCCCCCTAATGCCACAACTGATAATCCGATTTCGCGGCAGTCCATCTGGCTAAGATAGCCATCTTGCGGAGCGAGTAACGGTGCAATCACCGGAGCCTGATTAAAATGACTTTTGCCCTGGGCTAATAAATCTTGAGGCCCACCCAACATCCGGACCATTTTATTAAAACGCTCGGCCGCTTCTCCACTACTCAAAGCCTTAGCGATTTTCAGTTGCGCCTGTTCAGCATGCTCGGCAATCCCTGAATCAATCAGCATCATCTGCGCCAATGTTGTAGTCACTTCATGTAACCGGGAATTACGACATTCCCCTGTCAGATAATCCATGACTTCCATCACTTCCAATGCATTGCCACAGCTGGATGCCAATGGCTGATTCATATCGGTTAATAGAGCACTGGTCTTACATCCAGCCTGACGAGCCACGGCAACCATCCGATGCGCCAAATCCCGAGATTGATCCAAATTCGCCATCAAAGAACCGCTGCCGACTTTAATATCAATTACCAGAGAATCTAACCCCTCCGCTAATTTCTTACTTAAGATCGAGGCACAAATCAGAGGTAAAGAATCAACGGTTGCCGTAACATCCCGAATACTATAAAGACGCTTATCCGCCGGAGCCAATTCTCGACTGGCACCAATAATCGCCACCCCAGCTTCTCGAACAGTTCGCTCAAACACTTGGCTACTGGGATCTACCGTATATCCGGCAATGGATTCCAATTTATCCAATGTGCCACCGGTATGCCCTAATCCCCGTCCAGAAATCATAGGAACATAACCGCCGCAGGCTGCAATAATCGGCCCTAAGATCAGTGAAACGACGTCGCCGAGCCCTCCGGTAGAATGTTTATCAAGCACCGGACCATCCAGAGCCAACGACTGCCAATTCAAAACCGATCCCGAATCACGCATCGCACACGTTAATGCGGTGCTCTCTTCAATATTCATATCTCGAAAATAAATGGCCATGGCCAGTGCGGCAACCTGACTGTCCACCAACCGTCCATTCGTCATTCCATCCACTAAAAATTGAATAGCTGCAGGGGTTAATGGTTCACCATCTCTTTTTTTTCGAATCAACTCCTGTGGAAGAAACATACACGCTCCTTAGTTTTAGCGGCTCCGATCTTCGGCTGCTTTCACAAGTTGCCGTTTTTGCTGAGGATCCAGAAAGGCCATTGCTAAACCGTTTTGCTGCAATTGCTTCAATTGTGATGGCGATAACCCTATCCGTTGCTGAGCGATCTGATATTCATGGGCTATATCAATGGCGCTCACACCTGGATCATCCGTATTTAAACTCACTAAAATGCCAGCATCCAGAAAATGGGGTAAGGGATGTTTGGCATAACTCGCAACCGTCGACGTATGTAGATTACTGGTTGGACAAGATTCAATGCCTATCTGATATTTTTGAAGATAATCCATTAATGCAGGATCTTCAATCGCTCTGACGCCATGTCCTATTCGGGTAGCCCCTAATTCTCGAATAGCCTGCCAAATACTTTCAGGACCAGCCGCCTCACCTGCATGGATAGTGATGGCTAAACCCGCTTCTCGCACCTGACGGAAATGTTCAGTAAACAGTTCTCCCGGATAACCCTGTTCATCGCCCGCCAAATCCACTGCAACAAAAGACTTCGCACGACTCAAAATGGCCTGGAGTTCATCAAAACAAGCACTTATACCAAATGTACGAGAAAGGATACCAATCAGATTGATCTGAATCAAATAATCACGACAACCCGCCTGGATCCCATCGACCACGGCATCTATCACGCCTTCCAACGGCAACTGATGATTCATCGCCATATAATAAGGACTAAATCGCAGTTCACAGTAATCTAAACCGGATTCAGCCGCATCCTGAACATTTTCATAGGCCACCCGACGCACAGCGTCCAGATTAGCCAATACCTTCACCATCCAATCCAGCTTTTTCAAAAAACCGAGCAGATCATTTTCTTTGCCTTGGACTTGCACATATCGGACAAATTCAGACGACTCTTGAACTGGCAACGCAATCCCAAACTGGTGTGCCAATTCCCAGATAGTCTCAACCCAGACATTACCATCCAGATGACGGTGAAGATCGACCACCGGTAAAGTTCGATCAAGCATACAAACTCCTTGATTCCATGATTTGAGACCATAAAAAAACGGCCCTTAAAGACCGTTTTTTAACCTAGAAAGGCTCAGAGCGCACCTTACAATTTAGCACGGATCATTTCTTCCATACGCAACTGATCAGCCGCGAAATTCCGAATACCTTCAGCCAGTTTATCAACGGCCATTGGATCCTGATTATGATCCCAGAAAAACTCTGCTTCACCCATTTTACTCGGCGTTGGTTCAATCTTAAAGTCATCAACCAAATGCCGTTCCAGAGTATCTTCAGTATTATTCAGCTCTTCCAGCAATGCCGGGCTAATGGTTAAACGGTCACAACCAGAAAGCGCCAGAATTTCACCAACGTTGCGGAAGCTAGCCCCCATCACCACAGTTTTATAACCATGATTTTTGTAATAATTATAAATCTGCGTTACTGATTTCACACCCGGATCATTCTGAGCTGTATATTCTTCGCCGGTATTTTTTTTGTGCCAATCAAGAATTCGACCAACAAAAGGCGAAATAAGATACGCGCCCGCTTCAGCACAAGCCCGAGCCTGAGCGAAGGAGAACAATAGTGTCAGGTTACAGTTGATACCTTCTTTTTCAAGGATTTCAGCTGCTTTGATCCCCTGCCAAGTCGATGCGATTTTAATCAGAACCCGATCCTTCGAGACACCGTTATCAGCATACATTTGGATCAATTTGCGAGCTTTTTCAACAGTAGCTTCTGTATTGTAAGACATCCGAGCATCAACCTCTGTTGAAACCCGCCCCGGTACCAATTTTAAAATACTGGTGCCAATATGTACGGCTAACCAATCACCCGCTTCAATCACTTGTTCTTCTGGATTAGGGGTACGTTTAGAAGCCCATTCAGCAGCCTGACTAATCAGCGCATCGCTGCCTGGTTTTTGTAATGCTTTTAAAACCAATGAAGGGTTAGTTGTTGCATCCTGAGGCTGATATTGCTCGATGGCATCAATATCCCCAGTATCAGCAACAACCGTTGTGTATTGTTTTAGTTGACTTAATAAAGTCGCCATGAATGATAACCTCTTGCTTTATCTCAAATAGTGAATATGTAGTCAGGGTATTCAGACCTTTACAGGTTATTCAGTGTAGATGATTCATTGATAAATATAGATAACTATAGCAGTCATACTAATGAACAATGCCGCTACTTTTTCAAAATCCAATCTACAATCCTGCTCTGCAAGAAATTTATAACCTCAACCCGGATACACGTTAGGATTACTCTCCCCATTAGATAAAATCCTGTTCAAATGATCAACCATGTAACAGTGATAAAAAGACGATTTTTTAATAAAAATATAACAATATCGCCAATTACCTATGGAACTATTCGCTAAAACCAATGAGTTAGATAAATAGAAGCCATAAACAGATACACAAACGCAGTTTGCATTTGCTTAAAATTCGTTTAACAAGATGAAAATAAAATGAAAAATAGTGTAAAAGGAAGGATGAGCCACATTCAGTTCAGTCACTAACCCGCTCCGTATAGGAACAGTGTCCCCCCCATTGGTCCACGCATACACCAAGTGGTTAGTAACCAAAGTCGATCATACAAGCAGCAAGGAAATCGTATCATCGATTGAACTGAATGTGGAAAGGTCTTTCGACCTTGCGACTGGCATCGCCAGCAACACACGCATGCAGTCTATCGAAACTCCAACTAAAAAATAGCCACAAAATAACTTTTCCCCGTGCTTTTTTTAGTCAATTTATTTTTATTTACCATATCTGTTGATAAGCTATCCCACATGACGACGACTCCTTCCGGATAAAGATGAAACTCATGCAAAATCTGAACTGTTGCAAAAGCTGGGGGTGCGATAATTTTGGTCGACCCGATCAAGCTGATTATGATCAGCTCAGCCATCACCTTGGCTATCCAGCGCTACATTGCCAAAAATGTGGTAGTTATCCTCCCCTGATCAATAATGAAGCTGTTCATCAATTGTATCTTGAGAAGCATCCAACCCATTATCTGCATCCCCGACTCCATTGTCCCCGCTGTTTTCAGGCCCATGCTCAAAATATTCAACGCTATGGGGTAACCTCCAGTGGTCGTCAGCGGTTTCGCTGTCGAACCTGCCAAAAAGTCTTCACCCCGCCTCGAATGCCGGAACTCACAAAACTACAAGCCATACTGCAAGGTATTGAACAGCAACAATCACCGACGAGACAAATGCAACGGCTCGGGTTAAATGCCAAAAGCTATTATCAGCAGCTGCAGTGGCTGGCCATATTGTTAAGCTATTTTAGTCGCCATTTGGAGCATCACCACCTTCCCCGGACCCTACTAGCGATGCAAAGTGAAACAGGGATCCTTTCGCTCGCCGGAAACATTCGGCTATGGTGTATAACCACAGCCGAAGCGAAAAGCGGTTACCAACTCCTGTTAAACCACAATGCTTCCACATTATCTCTGGAGGATGGCGAATATCAGGGAAAAGAAGATAACCGACTTTCAGCATTTACGGATCAATCACTGACCGAGGCCATCAAAAAACGCTATCAACAGATCATGAACCGCTACCATTTTGAAGATATTCAGTATGGTCCATCCGCCTGCTGGAAACAGGCTCATCTCATCCAACCCTGGCTAATCAGTTATGCTCATTTTCAAATATTACGGGATGTCAGTAAGCTCGCTCAGCACCAACATCATTATTTAGAACAGGAAAGTTGCATCCGGGGAGCGGCGATTATGGGCGCCATTGAAGCCATTCAAGAACGGCACGCTGAGGTTTTTTATCTATTTTCCCACCCCGATCAACAAACCGCTTTTTGGGCTGATGGCCGTCCTCTGGGATGGTGGAAAGATCGCTGGTTCAGCACTCCGTTTGGCGGATACTGTCCCATTACTGAACGCCGGCACTACCGCCATCCTTTCCAAATGCGCGATATCGCCACCAATCAGCATTATTTCCAATATCTGAGTCAACATATCCCGAAAATGATAAAAGGTCTGGCACCACTGAACGCACACCTACTGATCCAGCGCTGTTGTTACAATTTTACCGTTGATGGCGAACAGAGCCCAGCCGAACGACTCGGGCTCCCCCATTATGACCACAGCATACAAGCGCTGCTCAATGCGGCCTACCAGACTGATGAGAGGCACTATGCAAACGACTTCGAAACCCTATAAACAACAAAAGGAGCTTAAAGCTCCTTTTGTTGAAACTGGGGAAACCTTGATTAACCGATAAACAAACCGGCAATCGTCGCACTCATCAAATTAGATAAGGTCCCCGCGATCACCGCTTTAACCCCAAGTTCAGCCATCTCGTGGCGACGACTAGGAGCCATTCCTCCTAATCCCCCCAGCAAAATGGCAATCGAACTGATGTTAGCAAAACCACAAAGAGCAAAGGTCACTATCGCCTGAGTATGCGTACTCATCACAGCTTGAGTCGCCCCAATCAAAGTTTTACCATCCAGATAAGGAACTAAATTCACATAAGCCACAAACTCATTCAAAACTAGTTTCTGACCAATGAATGAACCCGCAACAACGGCTTCATGCCAAGGCACACCAATCAGGTAAGCAACTGGCGCGAAGATCCAGCCCAAAATCGTCTGGATGGTCAGGCCACTGATATCAAACCAACCCCCGATACCCCCGACGATCATATTCAGCAAAGCAATGATACCGATAAAAGCCAACAGCATAGCGCCTACGTTCAACGCCAGTGATAAACCAGATGAAGCCCCGGATGCAGCGGCATCAATCACATTAACACTGCGTTCCTCTTCGGCCAAGATCCCCTGAATATCATCATTGGGTTTTTGGGTTTCCGGCACAATCATTTTAGCCATCAACAAACCACCGGGAGCCGCCATAAATGAGGCTGCAATCAAATATTCCAGCTTAATCCCTAACCCGGCATATCCAGCTAATGTCGAACCAGCCACAGAAGCCAACCCTCCGACCATCACCGCAAATAACTCAGAACGCGTCATCTTGGCAATAAATGGCCGAACCACCAGCGGTGCTTCCGTTTGTCCCATAAAAATATTGGCGGTAGCAGACAGCGATTCAGTACGGCTCGTTTTAAGACATAACCGCAAGAACCCACCAATAATGCGAATCACCCATTGCATCACCCCTAAGTGGTAAAGAACGGTAATCACCGATGAGAAGAAAATAATCAACGGCAATACACGAACCGCAAAAATAAACCCGATCCCGCTGCTAAACGCAGCCGGGCCAGCCAACCCACCAAAGAGGAATGTAATCCCCTGTTGGGCTGCATCAATTACAACTTGGACCCCCATAGCCATCTCGCCCAGTACCGACTTACCGGTGTCACTGAACAAAACCAGGACCCCGATGCCGAACTGAATGACAAAAGCTAAGCCTACCGTCCGTAGCCGGATAGCCTTTCGGTTTTCAGAAAGTAGATATGCTATTGCTAAAAGAAATACCATACCTACCAGACTCATCAATATATTCATCTTGAAGTTCCGATAATCAAAAAATTAAATATGAGAAGAGATTAACATGGCGAGATATTCTAACGACAAGAAACACTCGTTATGATCATATTCTGCCTGATTCGGAAACTATTGAAAATAGGCCAAATCAAAGCAAGTTGCGTAAACACTAATATTTGCACAGATAAACTGGATCTGAGTACTTGAAATTATAAGGAAAGAACCTTTTCACTATTTGATTGAAATATTTCGGATAAATATTCTTCATCTAAGGCAATTTCTCGCTGAACAATCTGAAAAATTGAAAAAATAGAGTCAGGCGTATTCTCTCCCTTCAGCCCATGATATAACGGCATATCTGGAGCATCCGTTTCAAGCACAAAGCTATCCAATGGCAATTGCGTTAACAGTGCTCTTAATTTATGCGCACTCGGCCAACTCACGGCACCACCAATGCCTAATTTAAATCCCAGCTGATAAAACCGCTGGGCCTGCAACAATGATCCCTGAAAGGCATGAACAATGCCACCGTGAGGAACAGAATGTTGTTTGAGCAATGAATAAAGTTCATCATACATTCGAACGCAATGAAGAATCACCGGCAGCTCATACTGATGAGCATAATCGAGCTGACGGATCAAAAGTTGTCGCTGCCAAGGCATATGAGAGACAAATCGGCGATCCAGACCACATTCACCAACAGCCACGATCTGTGAGCGATGCTGATCAAGTAACATTCCCAACGCATCAGCAGCGGCCATAACATCCCCTGAAGGCATAAAACAAGGATGAATGCCTAAGGCAATATGAATATTTGGAATTTTCCCCAATGCCAGAACGGACTCCCAATTCGAAGGCCCGACAGCCGGAACGACAAAACGGCTAATCCCCTGCTGTTGCCAATGAAACAGTTTATCGGCTAGAGGTTGAAAACAAGGAAAATCCAAATGGCAATGGGTATCAATCAGTTGCATAGAGGATCCAATACGATATAAACCTTCAATAATCTATCATAATTTGGGACCTAAATAAGTGTTCCTAACACTAAATCACATAGGCTAAACAACACCTTAGCGATCCTCACATATCATCGCCTGATGCCCCCAATATATCTCACGATTCTTCCTGTAGTACTTTAGCCTGTTTAGACTTATTCATATTAAATACAACAATTCCAATAATAATCATACAGGATCCTAAAACCATAACTGACGACATTTTTTCAGACAATATAAAATAACCCATAACAATCGTTGTAACTGGAACCAAATACATATATAACATTGTTTTGGAAACACCAATATATTCAACTGCTTTATTCCAAAAAATATAACAGGCTCCTGAAGCTACAATGCCTAAAAATAAAATATTATATAAATCAGAAGTAGCAAAAAAATGATGATTTAAAAACGATTCATTTAAAAACAACATGACAATGAAAATTGTAATAATAGCGTAGGCAAATATTTTTCTCACTCTAATGATAGTATCAATTTCATCATCAATACAATCCAGCGTAATTGCAAACAAAGACCATACAATCGCAGCGAGCAATGCTAAAAGATCACCTTTCGGATTAATATTGATATCCAGTGATCCCTCCTTAATGACTAAATAAACACCGATAATTGATATCAGGGTTCCTAATAAATTTTTTCGATTGAAATTATTTTGTTTAAATAAAAGAAAAATAAAAACAGTCGATATAATTGGGGAAGTTGTGACGATTAAAGATGCATTACTGGCATAGGTCATCTGGAGTGCATAATTTTCAAATAAAAAATAGATAGAAACGCCAAATAGGCTCGCTAAAAAGTATAACAATTCATTTTTTATGTTTATTTTATAAAAAAATTTCGGCCTAATTATAGCTAATACAATCCATGCCACAATACAGCGATAAAATAGAATTTGAATAGGCGATAAATCTTGCAAAAGAACTTTAGTGGAAATAAATGTACTGCCCCATACAATCACAGAGATAAGCGCTAATAAATGTCCATAATAACGTAAAAGCATAACTCCAACCTTCAATAAATCCTTTTTATTTTTACAATATGATTTAGAAATTAACCACTTAATATTTAGTTCCAATAGATTAAAATATAGGTCATTAATGTTCAGAAACCTTTTTTAATTTAACAATCATCATACAAATGTCAATGGTAGATAAAGATATATATAGTTTACTCTTTATAATAAGAAATATAGTTTTTTATACTAAATTTATGCTCTATTTAAAGTTGTTTTTATATTTATATTCACAATATAACTTAATTAGCAGTTATTTTATCGACTATTTTATTTCGACATCCTCTAAAGTTTACATTAAACTTTTTACATTTATTCACACTAATAGTGACAGACTGAACCGCATTCAGAGCACAACGTCTATTTCAATTCGCCAATACACAGGCCCAGAGACCATGCAATGGGATCTCAGAATGAATGGCAAAATATAAGGTTGTGTATTTGAGAGAAATAATGATAAGGACAGAAGATAAGAATGAGAGCTGCATCCTGTGATGCACATAGATCCAAGCAATAAACAGACATACCGGCCCAGATAACCGGTATGTCCAAACCAATTAATGCTCTCGGGTTTTACAAAATTCAATATCCGGATGACGTTCAATCGCCAAGTTTAGATTAACCATCGTGGGGGCCAGATAGGTCAAATTATCACCACCATCCAGAGCCAGATGTTCATGCGCTTTACGTGTAAACTCATCCACTTTACGCTCGTTCCCATAACACCAGCGAGCCGTCGCGACATTGATGGTTTCATACACCGCTTCCACTTTATACTCAGTTCTCAAGCGATGTACGACCACATCAAACTGCAGTACCCCAACCGCACCGACGATTAAATCGTTATTCCGCAGCGGCCGAAAAACCTGTACGGCGCCTTCTTCTGAAAGCTGGATCAATCCTTTCTGCAGTTGTTTTTGCTTGAGTGGATCTTTTAACCGAATACGACGGAACATTTCCGGTGCGAAGTTCGGGATCCCGGTAAATTTGAACGTATCCCCTTGCGTAAACGTATCGCCAATCTGAATCGTACCGTGATTATGTAGACCGATAATATCGCCGGCAATAGCGCGTTCCGCAGCGCTGCGATCCCCCGCCATAAAGGTCACGGCATCCGAGATACTTACATCTTTACCGATCCGAACATGGTGCATCTTCATGCCTTTAGTATATTCACCGGACACAACCCGCATAAAGGCGATCCGGTCCCGATGTTTCGGATCCATATTGGCCTGAATTTTAAATACAAAGCCACTGAACTTATCATCTTCAGCTTGAACCGCTGCGACATCCGTTTGACGAGGCATCGGTGCTGGAGCCCAAGCAGTCAGACCATCTAACATATGATCGACCCCAAAGTTACCCAATGCAGTACCGAAAAATACCGGGGTCAGTTCTCCCGACAAGAATAGTTTTTCATCAAATTCGTTCGATGCCCCCAGCACTAACTCCAGCTCTTCACGCAGAGCTTCCGCCAAGCCAGAACCAATAGCGGCATCAACTTTGGGATTATTTAACCCTTCAATCACCCGGCGTTCCTGAATCATATGCCCCTGACCGCTTTTATAGAGCACCACTTCATCACGCAGAATATGATAAACCCCTTTAAACTCTTTCCCGCAGCCAATCGGCCAAGTGATCGGCGCACAGGCAATTTTCAATTCATCTTCAACTTCATCTAACAGTTCCATTGGATCACGGGTCTCCCGGTCCAATTTGTTCATGAAGGTTAAGATGGGCGTATCGCGCAGCCGGGTGACTTCCATCAATTTGCGAGTTCGATCTTCCACCCCTTTAGCAGCATCAATCACCATCAAACATGAATCGACAGCGGTCAGAGTTCGATAGGTATCTTCTGAGAAATCTTCATGTCCCGGAGTATCCAACAGGTTGACAATACAGTCATTATACGGAAACTGCATCACTGACGTGGTCACAGAAATCCCACGCTCCTGCTCCATCTGCATCCAGTCTGATTTGGCATGATGACTACTGCCCCGACCTTTCACGGTACCCGCCGTCTGGATTGCATGTCCGAATAACAGCACTTTTTCAGTAATCGTGGTTTTACCCGCATCCGGGTGCGAGATAATAGCGAAAGTTCTTCGCTTATTGATTTCATTAAGAAAATCTTGGTTTGCCATGTATAAATTCTTTTAGTTTGTACACGGATTTGTACACACTTTTGGAAGTACTCTCTTTTCAGTTCTTCGCTGATCAAATCCGTTGTGTTAATCGTAATTGGCCGCTATTTTCGCCGATCTTGACTTTATAAACAATCAATGGTTACCTAATCGATTACCATTTACGCTCAGTATGCACCAATGCTCAGTTGTCGCGGTTTGTAATCGTTACTTCTTCAGCCCATGAACAATGGTGACTGAACCACGCCTCCATCGTTACCCAAAATCGATGATCGCTTGTCGAACTACACCAATAATGGTGCAATTACTGTTGATTGGTATGACAGGGTATTGAGGATTCAAAGGTTTTAGGTACTTCTGTTCACCCTCAATGATCAACTGCTTAAAGATAGCTTCTTTAGAATCGTCCAAACGCGCAACAACCAATGAGCCTGATGAAGCAGGCCATTCAGGATCGACAACGATCACAGCACCTTCAGGTATTGACTTTTTACCGCTTGGATTTTCCATACTATCGCCCTTTACACGAAGTGCGAAACAACCCTCATGCGCTTTCCCAGAGACTTCACGCCACTTCTCAATATCTTCATGGGTAAATCCCTCCGCTATTTCACTCCAATCACCAGCCTGAACCCAGTTAATAAGAGGAATTCTTCCCTTCATATCAAGCCCCACGTCTACATTACTGACCCCCAAGCCAATGTCACCCTCCCCGGTGGCGAGCCAATGAGCATTTACGCGAAGCGTCTCCGCGATCTGCATGGTGTAACGAGACCGAACCGATTTACCAGAGCAAATCTGGCTGATCGACTGCTGTTTGATACCAATGCAACGAGCCAGCTCAGACTGAGTCATCTCAGTAAGCTGCAAGGCATGGTTTAGTCGTTCGGATAAAGTTTTCATAAATCTATATTTTACAAATAAAACTGTAGCCTTTAAACAATTTTAACTGTTAAATTATCGATGGGGTAATCAGAAAAAGGTTCTACTGGCGCGCCAAGTGAAGCGCCTTTGCGATCTCAATAAAGTGTTCCAAGGCTGCAGAACGGCTATCTTTTCTCCAAACAAGCTCGATATTGACAGGTAAGTTAAGATCCTCAAGCTCGATAACGGAAAGGCCGGATGGCAATCCTTGCAACACCGTTCGGGGAACAATGGTGCACCCTACACCAGACGCCACAAGAGAGAGCATCGTGATAGCATCACTGCCTTTCTCAATAATACGTGGCTCTAGTCCCCGGTGTTGCAAAAACTGAAGTAATTGGTCATGAAAAATAGGGCTCTTCTCTCGTTCAAACCAAACAAATCCCCAATCTTGGATATCTTTAAGGTAACGAGGCCTCTGCTCAAGTAGTGGAGAATCAGACGGAACGACCAATGCCAATTGATCTTCGTACAATATCATGGAGTTTAGCTCGGGTAATGCCAGCGGAAACATCAATATTCCCGCATCCAACCGTCCCTTTAAAATCGCATCAAGCTGAGGCCCTGAAAGTAAGGTATCGACATCTAACATCACAGCTGGAAACGCCTTCCGATAACGCTTTAAGATCTGATTTATGGGCTCAAGCCAAAGAATCATAACGGTCACGCCGATACTCAACTGACCTTCCAAACCCTGTCCTACTTTCCTCGCTTTGCTTTTGGCTCTATCCAGCTGGGCTAGAACATCCTGAGTATCCTGTAGAAATACTTCACCAGCCGGCGTAAGTTCAACGCCTGATGAATGACGTAAAAATAAAACACAACCAATATCGTCTTCTAATAACTTGATTTGTCTGGTCAGCGCAGGCTGCGCGATATGAATCGCACGGGCTGCAGCAGAAAAGGACCGTGCCACTGCGATCGCATGAAAATAGTGAATTTGCTTTAAATCCATATCGCGTACATCCATATCAAATTGCTATTGAGGAGCAATAAATTAACTATTTTTATTATCGCACACCGCGTGCAACACTGCTAAATATCACCGCCTTAGTTTTAGAAAGGAATTATTTATGCAGACGTTTTTTGAATCATGCCTTGATGATCTTATAGCCCTCCGCCAAGACTTACATCAACATCCGGAACTTGGTTTTCAGGAAATCTATACATCGTCAAAAGTAAAAAGCATTCTAGAGGAACTGAATATTCCATACACTGATGGACTAGGTCATACCGGACTCGTCGCCACAGTTCATGGAACCCAACCGGATAATGGTAAAAAAATCGGTTTAAGAGCGGACATGGACGCACTCCCCATGACCGAGAAAACAAGCCGCACATACGGTTCAAAACACGCTGGTCGCATGCATGCTTGTGGTCACGATGGTCATACCACCATCTTGATTGGTGTCGCTAAATATCTGGCTCAACATCGAGATTTTTCCGGAACAATTTATCTGATATTTCAACCGGCTGAAGAAGGTTTTGGGGGCGGTGATGCCATGGTCAAAGACGGGTTATTCGAGCAGTTTCCAATGGATGCTGTATACGGACTACATAACTGGCCTTATCTCGAAGCAGGGAAAATTGCAGTCGTCGACGGTCCAGCGATGGCTTCCTGTGACCGACTAGATATTATCGTCAATGGCCTTGGTGGACACGGTGGGGCAACACCGCATTTAACCATTGATCCGATTCGAATTAGTGCCTCACTCATTCAGTCTTTACATACCATCATTAGCCGAGAAGTTGCGCCATCCGATCAGGCCGTGTTGAGCCTGTGCGCCATTCAATCAGGTGAGCTAAATGCTTTCAATGTAATCCCACAAAAAGCATACCTGAGTGGGACGATTAGAACCTTTGCTCCTCAAGTTCAGGATAACATTGAAGCAGCCATAAAGAGAATATGCTCAGGCGTCGCAGCTAGCTATGGCGCTCATATTGATGTCAACTATCAGCGAATTTATCCGGCAACGATCAATACCCCCCAATGCAGTCAATTAGTCAGGGAGACCATAGCGCACGTTTTTCCTCCGGGAACACTCGATAACTCAGTCGCACCAAGTTTGGCCAGTGAAGATTTTTCATTTCTGCTCAACGCCTGTCAAGGGGCCTATATTTTTCTGGGGAGTGCCCGACATGAAAACGATGAGCCACTGCACAGCCCAAATTACGATTTTAATGATGATGTTATTATGACAGGAGCAACGCTACTTGCCTCTACAGCATTAAACGCTTTAGCGTCCTAGGAAACCCAAAACGAATAGAGCGCTCAAACACTGAGCGCTCTATTCGAAGTAAGATTATTTTTCTGCGGCCAACCAACGAAATACGGTTCTGGAGCTGATTCCTAGGACTCCCGACACCGTCTCAACTTTCCACCCATTAGCCACGGCCTCCATCGCAATGGGTCTTAGTATAGCGTGAATGATCTTTTGTGAGGGTTTGATCTCTTCACGCGGCTTCCCCACCCCATTCATCAGGCCGCTCGACCTCCGAGATAAAGTTCACGAATTTCTGGATCGTTAAGTAAGTCTTTAGCTTGTCCTTCCAGAGCCACTTGCCCCATCGCAAGTACATAGGCCCTATCCGACATTTTCAAAGCTTCGATCGCATTTTGTTCCACCATCAGAATGGTGACTTGTTCCTGCTCACGGATCTTAACGATGGCATCAAATACATCCAGCAGCATTTTGGGCGACAACCCAGCTGAAGGTTCATCCAACAATAAAATCGATGGCGATGGCATTAATGCTCTGGCAAGCGCTAATATTTGTCTTTCTCCGCCCGACATAGACGATGCAGAGTCAGACCACTTTTTCTTAAGGATGGGATATTGTTCGCAGAGCGCTTCAATTCGTTGCACTTTCTCCTGCGGACTCATAAATAAGCCCCCGGTATGCAAATTTTCTTTTATCGATAACTGGGTAAAAACATTATCTGTCTGCGGAACGAATCCCATGGAACATTCGCGAATTTTTCGATGCACCGGGAGATGACCAACCGACTTTCCCTGCATCGAAATATCCCCTTCTCGGGGCAATAAAAAACCTGCAATAGTTTTAAGTAACGTCGATTTACCACAACCATTGGGTCCCAAGAGAGTCACGATCTCACCCTGCTCAGCATGTAAACTGATACCATTGAGAATATTAATTCCCGGAGTATAACCTGCAACAAGATCCTTCACGTCTATCATACTGCCTCCTGCATTTCACTAAAGTTACCGCCAAGGTAAGCACTGATGACTTCCTTGTTTTTAGACAGATCTTCCGGTAAACAATCCGCCACAATATCGCCACGATTTAAGACGATACAGCGATGGCACAGCTCACGAATGAACTGCATATCATGTTCAATGATAATCAGGGAAAGACCTTTTTTATTCAAACGCACCAAGGTATCGACAATACTTTTCCTTAAATTGGGATGAACGCCAGCCATAGGCTCATCAAGCATAAGCACATCAGGTTCGCCCATCAGCGCACACGCAATACCTAACAGTTTCTTCTGACCTCCAGAAATAGCCGATGCAGGCTGATGGCTTACTTTTGTCAATAACAGTTCTTCCAAAATCGCTTTGGCCTTATGCATTACTTTAGCTTCAAGCTCGGTCATAGAGCGCGTTTTGAACAGGTTTTGCCATAATTTATGTTGTTGTGTATCGGCTGCCATCACGACTTCAAGGACCGACATTTTTGATGGCATAGAAGGTAACTGGAATGTACGAGCAATCCCAGTGCGAATTATTTCATGAGGTTGGCACTTCTCAACATGAACGTTATTCAGTGCGATTTGCCCCGCGTCTGCTGGCGTAAAACCAGAAATGACATTGAGCAACGTACTTTTGCCTGAACCATTTGGACCAAGTAAACCCAATATTTCCCCCTTTTTTAAAGAAAAGGAAATATTCTCTAGCACATGATTTCCACCAAATGATTTTGAAATATGGGTGACATTCATTAACGAACTCATCGTATTTCCCTCACTTGTTCAGGTATCAATCCATCCGACTTTTTCAACAAACATAAAAGTAGAATAAAACCAATGAGTCCCAGACGTATAGCACCGCTGGTATCCGCACTGATATTAAAAATATCTTTGGCAAACGGGATAAAGTTGTAGAGCAATTCAATAATCAAACTCCCCAGGAGTACCCCCGATACGCGCCCTATTCCCCCAATAATGACCATACTCCAAATCACAAATGTTTCAGAGGACAGCAAATAATCAGGGCTGACGTAATTCATATAGAGCGCAAGTATCATTCCAGCTACAGCACTAATCATGCTACTCAGAACCAATGCTTGACACTTTATCGATAAAACATGGTATCCAAGACACATCGCTAATTGGGGTTCTTCACGGATGAGTCGTAACGCTCGACCAAATTTACTCATATAAACTTGTCTGCAGAGTAATGCCGTTATACACAGAAGAACGGCAGTAATAATGAAAAAGGTATAAGACGAACCTGCCGTATCATTGAATCCATGAATCAC
Source organism: Celerinatantimonas marina (assembly GCF_046054165.1). Lineage (NCBI taxonomy): Bacteria > Pseudomonadati > Pseudomonadota > Gammaproteobacteria > Celerinatantimonadaceae > Celerinatantimonas > Celerinatantimonas marina. Next base: position 239,844 of record NZ_JBFNXK010000002.1, read on the forward strand.
TATATGGCTGATCCCCTGAGCGCCCCCGGTTAGCTCATCTTCATTGAAGACAATCATACGAATGATTTCAGCAACGGCCAGAGTCGCAATGCCCCAATAATCTGCCGCCAATTTGCGGCCCAACATTCCTATCGCTAGTGCTAATAGCGCGGCTATTGCCAATCCCACAAGAATAGAAAGCAGTAGTGGAATATCCCACATCATGCCGATACCTATCGCATAGGCACCGATTCCCACAAATGCGATATGTCCAAAATTAAGGAGTCCCGTCCACCCAGCCTGAATATTCAGCGCTAAAGCGATCAAGCCATAAATTCCCGTCATGATGATGACATGCAATAAAAACTCAAACACGATGTAGCTCCTTGCTAAATAGCCCATGAGGTCTGACAAGCAAAGCGACAATCAAAACGGTAAACGATATTGCGTTAACATACATCAGTGGGATATAAAGAGGATCACCTCCGAATAACGCGCCAAAATCGATAGTTGTCGCCAGCGTTTCGGTTAAACCGATTAAAGCGGCACCAGCTACGGCACCAACAGGATTTCCAAGTCCTCCCAATATTGCAGCGGCCAAAACAGGCAACAGTAAATCGTTTCCCTGATTGATGTAAGCACTTGAATTCAACGCCAGCAAAGCGCCACCTAACCCTGCCAGAGCGCCCGCAATAAAGTTCACCAAAGGGATAATCGTCTGAGCATTGACACCAGATCCCTGAGCGAGAGCTTGATTACTGGCTAGAACACGAATAGATAAACCAAGTTTGCTACGAAACAGTAAGGCCGAAAACAGAACAACCGAGAGAAGCGAAATTGTTGTAGAGACAATTTGATAACTGGATATTCTCACATCACCCAGCACTATAATTTTGCTGATCGGTAAATTGTAGAGAATAGGTGAAGAACCCATGACCCCCAACATAATCGCCGTAATGACCATCGATACCGCCAATGAACCTATCATGGCATTTGCAGAACCCGATTTGGCCAAGGTCGTAAATACAGCCCGATGAAGTATGAGTGCGATGAGCCCACAAAGAATACAGGCCATCATCAGTGCGAGGGGGAATGGTAAGCCTAACTGTAATAATAAGGCGGTGCCATAGGCACCTACCATTGCGTATTGAACGAATGCAATATTGGGAAATTTCACCAAGCCATAAACGAGGCTAACACTCAAAGCAATCAGTGCTAAATCCGCCGTACGTATCAATACATCTGTAAAAAATTGCATCATATGCTCCTCCTTACCCGCGTGAACTAGCGCAATTCAATTTTGCCATCGGCAATTTTTACGCGCTTATAAGGTTGGGTGGTTCTCATATGGTCTTTATCTAGATTGAATGCACCCGTAATCCCTTCATAAGAAGGGGCAACGTCTAGCATCGCGGCTTGAACTTTGGCTGGCTCACTAGATTTTGCGGTTTCGATTGCCTTTGCGGCTAACATAACGGCGTCATAAGCAAAACTCCCATATGCGGATTGTGGTGCTTTGTGATACTCAGCGGTGTAAGCATCAACATAATGCTTGCCGTCAGGTCCTAAGCTTTGAACCTCCATACCTCGCTGGCCATTGGTGTATTCTTTCGGCGAATCTCCGGTACTCATCGTGAGATATTTTGCATACCATGGGGTTTGATTCAAACCCAGCTGATAAGCATCTCGATTTAATACGATCGCATCTTGCCCATAACTGGTATAAACATAGACATCGGGCTTTAAACGACTTAATCGATCGAGTTCACTACGATAGGTTGGTTGGCCCATTTTATACAACACCGTACCTAGGATTTTTCCGCCAGCCTCTTTGAAGAATTTAGAAAACTGTTTTACGGTTCCTTGTCCATAAGCGCCATTTGGGGCAATCACAACGGCACGTTTGTATCCGAGCGCATAAACATCTTGGGCTGAGAATTGGGAAGAAAGATTATCGAGCCCAATGACACTGTAGGAGTAATCACCGATCTTACGAATATCAGTACTCGTCCCCGATATATTGATATGAACTCGCTTTTGCTGCTCCAGATACTGACCAATGGGAATGGTCACACTAGAAGAAAATGAACCAATAACAACGGGAACATTATTCACTTGGACCAGCTTCTTCACCGCACCGAGACCTGTCATAGGGTTTCCGGCAGAATCTTCAAAAATAACTTTTAATGGTTCGCCAAGAACACCGCCTTTGTCGTTCAATTCTTTAACTGCAAGCTCGATACCTCTTTGCTGATCGATACCATTTTCTGAACTCCCTCCAGTCAAAGGTAAAATAGCGCCAAGCTCGATGTCCGCATGGGCCAAGCCGCTCACTAATACACTACCCGTCAAGCTCATTGTGACCAAAAGGCTTTTAAAACGTTTAAATTGCTTCATGAATCCATCCTTGTCATAAATTCTGACACCATGCACGTGATCTTTGAGTGCAAAATTAAGTCTACGCAAAGTGCATTACAAAGTGTATACACTTACTTATACACTTTAGGCATCAGATATGCCAAGTAATACGATCCTGTCTAAAAAACTCTCTTGTTGTCACATATCGTTTATTAAACATGTACAGCTTATTCATTGATAAAAATACAAATTAATTGTGTTTTTAGCTTGTGAGATGACTGACAAAAACAATTAAACAAGGTGCTACTATTAAACGGGTTGATATTAAAATACCCACTCACGCACGGATCTATTTGGTGCATTTTTGTTCAAATCAGTGCGGAAAATTAATTTATAAAGTGTATACACTTATTTCTTGCGTTATATTTATAGCTATGTTAGTTGTAAAAAAAGCGGTGAGTTATCTCACTGTCATCGGGAAGGAAAGTTATTGTGACAGAAAGCAAACGAGGTACTCGTAGAGCAGATAGCGTTGATAAAGTTTATTCAGAATTAAAAACTTTATCGATAGACTATTATTTTAAACCTGGAAAAAGAATTAATGAAGTTGAATTAGCTCAGCGATTTGGTGTGTCACGAACGCCTATAAGAGAAGCACTTAATCGTCTTGCAAAAGAAGGCTTTATGTATTTTGTGCCAAATAAGGGGTTCTATTCTCGAGATATGACGCCTAAAGGTGTCCATGAATTATATGAATTAAGAGCTATTATAGAGCAGGCTTCTTTTCAATTAGCCTGCCAAAGAGCATCAGATGAAGACATTGAGAGAGCCGCTCAAATATGGGAAGAGAGTTGCCGTAACTTGCCCCAACCCGATCAAATAACAGATTGGACTCCCATTGCCTTAATCGATGAAAAATTTCATATGGAAATTGCAAAAATGGCAAATAACTCAAGACTTTACGATACTCTTGAGAGTTTAAATGCATTGGGCCGTTTTTACAGAAGAATTGATCTGGAAACACCAGAGAGAAGAAACAATGCTTATGATGAACACGTTGAAATAATTAAAGCACTACGGAATAGAGATATTGAACAGGGTGTTAAATTATTAGAAAAACATGTTTCTTTAAGTTCACAACATGCCGTTAGTGTAACGAAAGAAGGATTAGCCAGAATATTTATTGGTGATATTAGTTTAGACGATATTTAAATATATTAAATCTAGCTAATATATTTATTTTTAACAATAGAAATGGATTTGAAAATATGGATATTAGCGAAAAAAAAAGTTTGAGCTTAGATCATATTCTACTAACTGTAAAAAATTATTACTCTGCATATGAAAACTTAAAAAAATTAGGTTTTCAAATGACACAAATAAGTAATCACCCATGGGGGACAGCAACAAGTTTTGCCGTATTTCAAGGAAACTTTATTGAATTAATTGGTGTTGTTGATGAAACGAAATTTGGTATTAATGCAACGAATGGTTTTTGTTTTGGCCGACAAATAAATAAATTCCATGCAAAAGGCGAAGATGGCATTTCAATGATTGCTTTACATTCAAAAGATACCGTAGGCGATTATTCCGAACTCAATGAACATCATAATGAAACACAAGGTATTGTTGATTTTCGTCGCACCATCACTCTAGAAGATGGTACTCCGGATGACGTAGTGGTCACTATCGGACTCTTCCTTGATTCTCAACATACCGAAGCGTCCAGTTTTATTTGTCATCAACACAGACCCGATCTCATTTGGAAAGATGAATGGATGGTTCATCCCAATGGCGCGATCAAAATTGAGGCGTTAACTTATATCGGAGAAGATCTGTCCTTTTTAGAAAATCGTTGGACCCAAGACTATGGTTGCATTGAAAAAACTGAGACTTCTTTTTCGGTCAACACCCAATCAGGCCTCTTGAGAGCCGTTTCGCCATCAGAGTTCCGACAAACTTATTCACAAATAGATCTGCCCGTATCAAACAACCCCACTCCGCATGTAGCAGCAGTCACCCTATCAACGGCCTCACTCGATCCATTGATTGCTATATTGGATGATAATGAAGTCCCCTACTACAGCGATCACCATCGAGTATTGGTTTCTCCGACATACTCAGGAAACGTAATACTTGAATTTATTCCATGGCAAGCAGCTAATTAATAAAGGAATAACCATGCTTACTCAACAGATACATTTTTTCGGTGCCGGACAAATGGCTGAAGCGATGATTCGCGCCACAATTAATAGCCAATGTTTCGCTGCGGATCATATTTCATGTTTTGATATTCGCCCAACCAGAACGGCCGAGCTATCACAGCGATACGGGATCCTTGAGCAAGAAGACTTAGAGATAAACCTCGCCAATACCGATATCATCGTGCTCGGCGTACGGCCTCAAGACGATTTAGTGGCTATTGCCAATAGAATTAATCAGTATGCAAAACCCAATGCCACCTTAATCTCAATCATCGCTGGTGTTACATTACAACAATTGGAGGATAACTTTGGTGCTGAGCGCCCTATCGCCCGCATCATTCCGAACACACTGACGGATACAGGATTAGGTTTTACGGGTGCTGTCTATAATAATTGGGTTGATAAAGAGGTCGTCGACACCTTTGTAACCAGTTTTGGTAAGATTATGCACGTGGCTGAAAATATGTTGGATATTTTTACGGGCTATGGTGTCGCCGGGATCAACTATGTTTACTTATTCATCGAAGCCTTGGTCGATGCAGGCGTGTTAGCGGGTATGCCTAGAGAACAAGCCAAAGCAATCGCATATGAAAATCTTATTGGCGCAGTAAAAATGCTCAATATCAGTAACTGCCATCCCCGCCAACTACTGGATATTAACAACTCACCAGCGGGGGTGGGTATCAATGGCTTGTTTGAACTCAATCAGAGCAATTTTGCCAGCGCCATTCAAAAAAGCGTACTCACTCAGGTTCGCCGAACCACTGAACTAGCCAAAGGCCAATAAATTAGGAACTCCTGCTGCTCGGTTAGACCACCGGCAGCAGGTCGATTCATTACTTTCCATATTCAATCGAATCAATGACCCTCTCTTTATCCCCATCAGGGCTTTACCACACATCGTCATCCACGGCTTTCTTTAGTCACGCACGTGCTATTGGCAAAATCATCGATGTAGTCTAAATCGCTCTTCTTCAATGCTTTCAAAGAAAGTGGCACGTCATCGAGATCGTCGTTATGACAAGGCGATGAAAGCTAACCCCAAAAAATGAGCCACACACAAACCGCTAGAGACAATTTCAGATATTCACACCCCAACAAAATACAATAAAATCAAATTATTAAGTATTTGTGAGATTATTTCATAACCTATTAATTTCCGCTGATATTGTCTATTTTCAACAAACTCTTATACTAGAGGCGGCTGAACCTTCATGATTAAATTTTGTTCAAATCAACCATATTTGGCACAGGGAAGCAATCTGCGTCTGATCGTTCAACTAGTCACATTTAGCTAAACATAAAAAATAAAAGCATTCCTGTTTTACGGATATCAATCATCATTCGCCGATAAGCCATATCGAGATCAACAACTCATTTATCCTGAATGGGTTGTTATCCCATATTCCCCATGCGATACCGGTCCGAAACTAAACCGTAAGGCTAATGATCCTGATCGAACCAGTGGATGCATTGCAGAGGTCATTTTTACATGAGCGCGGAGCGACTTTCATTGTCAACTCAAAACCATAAGTTCACATTTTTTAGTGCATCCTTATCCCTGATGACTATTTTTATTGCAGCGGGTGCCCCTATCCCGCTGTATGGGATTTACCAAGCCCAAAATGGCATTACCTACCTTGACCTATCACTCAGCTCCGTGGTCTATTTTGTCGGCGCCGTACTCTCTATGCTCATCTGTGGTCGGCTCTCCAACTATTATGGCCGACAATCCATTTCACTGCTTTCGCTGATCTGTGCCGCGATTGCAACCATTTCGTTTTTGCATGTGGACTCAGCCGCACCACTGCTGATTGGTCGTTTTTCTCAGGGGCTGGCAACCGGTTTAGCGTCGACCGCACTGGCGGCATGGATCGTCGATTGCTCTAAATCGGTTCCGGTTTGGATTGCGCCCGCAGTCATCAGCTGTGGTCCGATGACAGGGCTCACCATTGGCGGGATCGGATCCGGCATATTAGTACAATTTGCCCCCATGCCAAGACAGCTTCCGTTTTATATTGTGCTGGCACTACTGGCTATCTGTATCGGTCTCTTGTGTAAAAGTCAGGAAACCATGACTCGAAAATCAGGAGCGCTAGCCTCACTCAAACCTCGGTTTGGTCTGCCCCCATCGGCGAGAAAAGCTTATCCCTTAGCCGCGTGTACGTTCATCAGTACCTGGTCGGTGGGTGGTTTTATTCAGGCCTTTGGCCCAGCCATCGCGCAAGAACAACTCCATTCATCCAGTGCTATTGTGGCCGCACTGACCTTCGCATCTCTAATGGCTCCCAGTTCGTTAGGAGCTTCACTGGTGGGGAACTATAAACCGGAACAGACCCAGCAATGGGGGCTGTTGTTATTCACCGGTTTTCTATGGTGCCTGATTGGCTCTTTATTTGTCGGCTCACTGACAGCCTTTTTGATTGCCGGCATACTGACCGGTATTGCCATGGGGGCCACGTTAACCGGTGGTATTCAAACGATGGTACAAGGGCTAGAACCCGATGATCGAGCCAATGTACTTTCAGTGATCTATGTGACCTCTTACGTCGGCGCCGCAGGACCGACGCTCTTCGCCGGTCATTATGCCGAAACCTATAAACTGGCCAACATCACAGCAGGATATGGGGTGATGGCAATTATTGCCTGTGTGATTGTCTTTAGTGCCGGGGCCCATGCATTGCTGAAACATCACGCCATCCACTCAGAGCGATAACAATCGCTCTGCGGCAGCATCCAGCGTCGCTTCTTGTTTGGCAAAACATAATCGGATCAAACGATGGTTAAATTCACCATCACAGAAGACCGATAGCGGAATAGCGGCGACGCCGACTTCCCGAGTAAGCCACTGACAAAAAGCGACATCGTCTAAGTCAGAGACATCGCTATAATCAGCCAGTAAAAAATAAGTGCCTGAGCATGGCTGAACTTTTAGACGACTGCGACTTAAGGCCTGAGTAAAACGATCTCGTTTAGCCTGATAAAACGCCGGGAGTTCCTGATAATGTTCAGGCTGCGCGTTAAGCATATCCGCAATGGCCAACTGCGCCGGCGTATTTACCGAAAACGTCAGATATTGATGGACCTTACGAATTTCGCGGCTAATCGCCTCCGGTGCCACACAATAGCCCACTTTCCAACCTGTCATATGAAAGGTTTTGCCAAATGAAGAAACGGCCACACTGCGTTCACGTAGCCGCGAATGCGCCAGAACACTAGCATGCCCTTCTGGGGCAAAACAGATATGCTCATACACTTCATCGCTCAACACAAACACCGGGTAATCCGCAATCGCATGAGCTAACGCATCAAAGTCCCGATGGCTCCAAACCGTCGCGGTCGGGTTATGAGGCGTATTCAAAATCACCAGCCGCGTTTTATCACTGAGTAAGGCTTTAAACGCCTGCCAGTCGACCTTAAATTCCGGAGGTTGCAGAGCGATACGCTTTAGAATCCCGCCACTTAACTCAACGGCTGGCGCATAACTATCATAACTGGGATCAAAACAGATCACCTCATCACCCGGACGAACAATCGCCGTAATTGCGGCATATAAGGCTTCAGTCGCCCCCGCCGTTACCGTGATATCAGTGCCGACATCCGGCAGATAGCCATAGAGTGACTCCGTTTTAGCCGCAATCGCTTCACGCAGCGCCACCGCTCCAGTCATCGGAGCATACTGATTGGAGCCTTGGCTCACATGATAAGCCAATCGCTGCTGCAGATAACTCGGCCCATCAAAATCAGGGAATCCCTGTGATAGATTAATCGCCTGACATTGCTGCGCCAGCGCGCTCATTTGGGTAAAAATGGTGGTTCCCAACGAAGGCAATTTACTATCTAAGGATAACGACCGCTGACCCGACATAAAGAACACTCCTTGATTTGGTCATCTATACATATTCAAACCACTATATCACGCTCGACTTGTTTAGCAATCAAGCCATATAGATGGCTAAATAACAAATAGGAATAAATGACAGCCAAAAACCATAATCAGCAAACTCCTGATAAACTGAACAGATGAATAGATTAAAAGCGTACCGGCATATGCGATTCAAATCGGCTCTTTGGTTACTGCTGTTAACACTCTCCGGTTGTACCGGGATCCCCGCTCACGTCACCCCGGTGACCCCTTTTGATGCAAATCGATACCTTGGGAAATGGTATGAGATTGCACGCCTCGATCACTCTTTCGAAGCCGGATTAACACAGGTCAGTGCGAATTACTCGTTACGTCACGATGGTGGACTCAACGTTTTAAATCGGGGATTTAATCCAAAGACGCAGCAATGGAAACAAGCGCAAGGCAAAGCTTTTTGGGTCCGGGATCCAAATACGGGTTACCTGAAAGTCTCATTTTTTGGTCCTTTTTACGGCGCTTATGTGATCTTCTCTCTGGGAGCTGATTATCAATACGCTATGGTCAGCGGACCAAGCCATGACTATTTATGGCTACTCGCCAGAACGCCGCAAGTCTCCGAGAGATTGAAAACTCGTTTTATCTCTCAAGCAAAACAACGCGGATTCGATACTCAAAAAATAATCTGGGTCCAGCAGCCTTAAAACCTATGGATGAGAGTGATATTTATTTGATAAAAATCAACTTCAGCTATTGAGCTTCCTGTGGGTGGAAGCTCTACACTACCGTACTGTTGATGGTATAACTTGTGGTACATCGATTTCTCATGCAAAGCCTTTCTTTGCTTTTTTCTCATAAAATCGCTAAGCGACTCGCTTTATGGTTATTGCTAATCATTTTGAGTCTTTTAGGTTGGTGTTTGATCCATCAAAGCATCACGACTGCGATCGTCCCCATCCATCTATCGACTCCAGAAGCCTACAGTGATCAGTCCTCTCAAAGTGACTGTCATCCTGAATCAGCCTATTCCATTCAACAACATCTTCATATTTGTCAAGAACCACTACTCCAATCGTCTCCCAACAAACTCCATCTCGCTATCTGGGTATGGATTAGCCTGTTGCCGCTCTTTTTATCCCAAGTCCAACGCGTCCAATATACTCATCCTTTAAAACAGCAACCTCATATTGGCGATCCCCCACTTTATCTCACCACCGCCCGTCTGCGGCATTAAACAACACGATTTTCCAGATTCATCAACTGACATAACTGTCCGTGTTTTCTGATCTTATTTTTTAGGAATTCGCTCATGCGAGAATTATATTTGCTCGTCGCTAGCCTATGGCTGGCTCAACCCGTGCTGGCTGATACCTTGCCAGCCACTGATGATTTAACATTATCTCAGGCGACTACCGAAGCGATTCGGCAAGATGATTGGCTCACGGCTAATCGACTCCAACAACAGGCTCTTGAAAATCAGGCCATTGCCGCAGGGACGTTTGCCGATCCGGTCATTTCACTATCGGCCGCCAACTTGCCTTCTGATACTTTATCGCTTCATCAAGAGGGGATGACCCAGATGAAGCTCGGGATCAGTCAGAGTTTTCCACAGGGGAAAACCCTCAGTCTGACCCGAAAAAAGCTGCGGCAGCAAGCGCAAGGAATGCCCTTCGAGCGCGAGCTGCGCAATGCAACCCTGACACTAACAATTCGTCAATTATGGTTCCAAGCCTGGTTAGCCCAACAGAGTATGGCTTTAATTGGGGAACGTCGGGCCATTTTTGAACAATTAGTCGATGTCACTGAAAGTCGTTATCAATCTGCCACGGGTAAAACGCGCCAGCAAGATGTGATCAAAGCCAAATTAGCGCTCACTCGACTGGATGACCGAATCACCCAACTCCAGTTGCAATATGACACTGCCCATCAACAGCTCAGCCAATATCTCCCCGCCGAGATGCTTGCAGGGCCGATGGCCCCCCAATTGCCGATGATTAAGCTCATCCAAGATATCTCCGTTAACGACTGGCAACGACTAGCTCCAGCTTTGGCCGCACATCCACAAGTCCGGGCCTTTGATGCCAAGCTCAAAGCCAGTCAAACCCAGATCGATATTGCCAAACAGAAATACTATCCAGCTTGGGGCGTCAATGCCGGTTACGGATGGCGTGATGACAGCACCATGGGGGCCAAACGGGCTGATTTAATCTCAGTTGGTGTGCAATTTTCCGTACCGCTCTTTACTGCCAATCGCCAAGATCAAACGCTGTCAGCCGCACGACATAACGCCGCAGCCCAAAATGCTCGACGCAATTTAATCATCAATGCCCTACGAGCCCGTTATCAACGAGACCGCCAGCAACTGCAGCGGCTTGATGAACGCGACCACCGTTATCAACAAACATTACTGGCGCAATTTCATCAACAATCACAGGCGTCGCTTAACGCCTATACCGCGGATGTCGATGATTTTGCCGATGTCATGCAAGCCTATATTGCCGAACTCGATGCTCAATTACAGGCTTTATCTATTCACGCTGCCCAGCAACAAACCCGGGCCGATTTGGCTTATCTGTTAGCCGGTCTTGCCACTCAAGGAGAACATTAATATGCGTCGTTTTATCATCATGGGCATCACGCTTATCATCGGCATTCTCATTGGCGTGAGCGCTTACCGCGGGTTTACCCAAAACAAACAAGCCAACAATACGGAACGCAAACCTCTCTATTGGGTTGCCCCAATGAACCCAAGCTATCACAGTGACAAACCCGGTAAATCACCTATGGGGATGGATTTAGTTCCGGTGTATGCCGATGACAACTCACCAACGACCAATGACGCAGGTAACGTGACCATCTCATCCTCCGTAGAAAATAATCTGGGGATCCGTCTTGGCAAGGTCACTCGGCAACCGTGGGAAAATACGATTGCGACCCTTGGGATTTTTCAGATCGATCCCTATCAACAAGTCAATGTCACACCGCGAGTTTCCGGTTGGATTGAAAAACAATTCGTTCAATCCGTAGGCGATCCGATCACACAAGGCCAACCTCTTTATACGCTCTATTCACCCGATTTGGTCAATGCGCAACGTGAATTGTTAGTGGCCTTACGCCGGGGCGATCAAAGTATGATCCAAGCCAGCGAACTGCGCCTGCAAGCTCTGCAGGTTCCCGATGCCACGATTCGAACTTTGAAAAAACAACGCAAAGTACTGCGGTCGATCACTCTTTATGCCCCCGCCTCCGGCATCATGCATCAGATCACCGCTCAGGATGGAGACTTCGTCAAACCTGGGAAAATGCTATTTAGTATCGCGGATCTCTCCAAACTTTGGCTCAATGCAGAAGTGTTTGCCGAAGATGCGGCCGCAGTCCAACTAGGCGCCCCCGTTGAGATTACAGTCTCGGCCCTCCCCGGCCGACAATGGCTTGGTAAAGTAGACTACATCTACCCGGAAGTTGATCCCAGTCGACGAACCATCCATGTTCGAGTCGTCATTGACAATCGTGACAGGGCCCTTAAACCCAACATGTATGCCCACGTCATCATTCATGATACGCACACCGCTGCCGTGCTACAGGTTCCACAAGAAGCCGTGATCCGAACCGGAGCCGAAAACCGCGTCGTAATGACCGATGGGAAAGGCCATTTTAAATCTGTAGCTGTCGAAATTGGTCGCGTCAACGATCACGCCATTGAGATCCTGAAAGGTCTACAAGATGGCGACCAGATCGTGACTTCAGCTCAGTTCTTAATTGATTCCGAATCCAGTATTGACTCGGATCTGGCCCGAATGAGCCCCCCTTCATCGGCAGTCGCTCCCCAAATGGACACCATGAATGGGATGGATATGCCGACCGATCATTCGTCTCACACAGCACATCCGGCATCCCGATCCAACATGGATAACATGAATCAAGCTGCTCATGCGGTGGAACCGGCCGCCACTCATTCATCAGCCCCCCACCAGATGATTATGTCTGACGAACAGCCCCATCCAGTACATCCAATGTCATCAGACCTAAGTTCTCATTCAACTGCCACTCAGCAGGCTTCAGAAACAGCTCACGCGATGGAGCATATGCAGATGAACCACGGAGGTCAGCATGATTAAATCGATTATCCAATGGTCGATCCATAACCGGGTATTAGTCTTAATCGCTACGGCCATTCTGATAGGCGTAGGTATCTGGTCGCTGCAAAAAACACCGGTCGATGCGATTCCCGATCTGTCCGATGTTCAGGTGATTGTCAAAACGCATTATGCCGGTCAGGCACCGCAGGTCGTCGAAGATCAGGTCACTTATCCGCTGACTACGGCGATGTTGTCGGTTCCCGGTGCCCGGACCGTACGTGGTTTCTCATTTTTTGGCGATTCATACGTTTACATCATCTTTGATGATAAAACTGATTTATATTGGGCGCGTAGCCGAGTACTGGAATATCTCAGTCAAGTGGCACCTCAACTTCCTGCCGGGGCGCGTCCGCAGTTGGGACCCGATGCAACCGGCGTGGGTTGGATCTACCTTTATGCATTAGTTGATAAAAGCGGCCATCATGATTTAGCACAATTGCGCTCACTCCAAGACTGGTTCTTAAAATATGAACTACAAACCGTTCCCGGTGTTTCTGAAGTGGCAACCGTGGGTGGCATGGTGCGTCAGTATCAGGTTAAAGTCGATCCGGATAAGCTACGGGCCTATCATCTACGTTTGAAACAGGTCAACGAAGCGATCCGTAAAAGTAACCAAGAAGTAGGTGCTTCGGTCGTTGAGATGTCTGAGGCCGAATACATGGTGCGGACTAACGGCTATTTACAAAAACTCCAAGATCTACGTGATATTCCGCTCGCCAGCTCCCCAAGTGGAACGCCGGTATTACTCAAAGATGTCGCCGATATTCAAGTAGGCCCACAGGCAAGACGAGGTGTCGCTGAACTCAACGGTCAGGGTGAAGCTGTCGGAGGCGTGGTCATTATGCGCTTTGGCGAAAATGCACAGGCCACCATCAGCGGTGTGAAAGCCAAACTAGCGGAACTTAAGCACAGTCTTCCAGATGGCGTCGAACTCAAAACCGTGTATGACCGCTCCGGGTTGATTGATCGTGCCGTGGATAATCTTTGGCACAAACTGTTTGAAGAGTTCATCGTCGTAGCGGTCGTCTGTGCCCTGTTTTTGTTCCACTTACGCTCGTCACTGGTGGCGATTGTGAGCTTACCGGTAGGTATTCTCACTGCATTTGTCGTGATGAACCTACAGGGCATTAACGCCAATATCATGTCGCTGGGTGGGATCGCCATTGCGATTGGAGCCATGATTGATGGTGCGATCGTCATGATCGAAAATCTACATAAACACATTGAGCAAACACCGCTCACTGCCGAAAATCGCTGGCAAATTGTTGCCAAATCAGCCAGTGAAGTCGGCCCGGCTCTATTTTTTAGTTTACTGATTATTACCGTCAGTTTTCTGCCGGTATTCACGCTAGAAGCGCAAGAAGGACGCATGTTCTCCCCGCTTGCCTTCACCAAAACTTACTCGATGGCCGCATCCGCGGCACTGGCCATCACATTGATCCCCGTGCTGATGGGTTATTTTATTCGCGGTAAAATTCGGCCGGAACATCACAACCCCATCAACAAGATCTTAGTTGGAGCCTATATTCCCGCCATTAAACTAGTTTTAACATGGCCTAAAACCACGTTGGTATGTGCGCTGGCCATCACCATCATCGGCTTTTGGCCAGTCTCTAAATTAGGCAGCGAATTTATGCCCCCTCTGGATGAAGGCGACCTGATGTATATGCCGACGACCTATCCAGGGATCTCGATTGGTAAAGCACGGCAACTATTACAGCAAACCGACAAATTAATTAAATCGGTACCGGAAGTTGTTTCGGTGTTTGGTAAAGTCGGCCGAGCCGATACCGCCACCGATCCGGCTCCTCTAACGATGATTGAATCATTTATTCACCTCAAACCACGCAAACAGTGGCGTCCGGGAATGACGCTCGACAAACTCAAACAGGAACTGAACCAGCGGATCCATTTCCCTGGGGTCACCAATGCTTGGGTGATGCCGATTTCGGCCCGAATCGATATGCTCGCCACCGGGATCAAAACCCCGGTGGGAGTCAAAATATCGGGGCCTGATCTAGCGACTATCCAAAAACTCGGCAAACAGCTCGAAGCTATTATCAAACCGATTCCGGGAACCGCTTCGGTCTATTCTGAACGCGTGGTGGGAGGCCGCTATCTGGATGTCGATATCGATCGGATTAAAGCCGCCCGTTACGGACTCAACATGGCGGATGTACAACAGATTGTGGCTACTGCGGTCGGTGGGCAAAATGTTACGACTACCGTTGAAGGCGTGGAGCGATATCCGGTCAACGTGCGTTATCCACAGAGTTATCGTAATAGCCCCGAACAGCTCGCCAGATTGCCACTAGTGACCCCCAGTAAACAAACCATTACCTTAGGTGATGTGGCTACGATTAAAGTCGCTGCGGGTCCTGCGGGGATTAAAAGTGAAAACGCAAGGCGTAATGGCTGGACCTACATCGATATCGATCAGGTCGATATTGGTCATTATGTCGCAACCGCTAAAGCCAAAGTAGAACAGCAGCTCAAATTGCCGCCAGGTTATTCGCTAAGCTGGTCAGGTCAATATGAATATATGCAACGTGCGAAAGCCCGCCTGCAATATGTAGTTCCACTCACTGTGGTCATTATCATGTTACTGCTGTACCTTAACTTCAGACGCATCAGTGAGGTGTTGATGATTATGTTGACACTCCCAGTAGCCGTGGTCGGTGGGATCTGGCTGATGTACCTGCTTGATTATCACTTTTCGGTCGCCGTGGGAGTGGGTTTTATCGCACTCGCCGGGGTGGCGGTCGAAATTGGGGTCATTATGTTAGTGTACTTAAATCAGTCCTATCAACGCTATAAAGAAAGTGGCGAGCCACTAACGCAACAACGACTACAACAAGCCGTCATTGATGGCGCTGGGCTACGGGTTCGCCCGGTCATGATGACGGTTTGTGCCGTCATTGCCGGATTACTCCCAATTTTACTAGGATCAGGTACCGGCTCGGAAGTCATGAGTCGCATCGCCACCCCCATGGTGGGTGGCATGCTTTCAGCCGTAGTATTGACGCTACTGGTACTACCGGTGGTTTATTACCTCTGGCACTGCCGGGATATTCAGCAAAAATAAAACAGGAAGACCAAACAGCCGCTTCAGCAAGCGGCTGTTTTACCAAAATCATGATAAACACCAAACGACCTATGGATAGGGTTACATGCATAGCGCATGTTTAACACGCTTCAGATCCAGTCATAACGCCACATCCCTGTTATTCTCATTATGAATCGATTCTGGAAAATCAGATAACTCGCTCCACCGGCTCGTCGCAGCTTCGGTATCAAGAAGACCGACAAAACCGATATGGCAATATTCCTCTTTATTTATACCATGTATGGAATACCGGCAATGACTAAACAACGATTATTGTTAATCCACATTAATCACATAATAAATTGATCTTTTTATATTTTTTAATATTAACCCGTGATTTACTGCGGATCCTTAGCAACCTTCGTTAGCAGCTTTGGACGTTGCTGACGTAACTGCTGGTCGAGCGTTATCGTCTGAAATGCAATGGCATTCATGCGCTGGTTCAGTTCATCCAGTTGCTGCTGAGCCTGTTCATAATGCTGTTTGGTTAATAGATCCCGAATGTACTGCAATCGTCCATATACCGGCGATAAACTCTGAACATAATCGCTGAGCTGTGAGGCTAAATGCTGAGCCTGACTGAACTGATGCCGGGAGATCGCCTGTTCTAAATTGGCAAAGCGGCTGCGAATACTGCTAAAGCGGGTGAACTGTTCCTGATACAGGGATTGCCACTGCCGAGAGCGATTCTGAACCTCATCCACAAACTGTTTAATCGGCTGATCATTAGGGTAAATTCGAACTAATGTATCAGCCAGCGCCAGTGCTTGCTGTTGCTGAGCATAAAAGGGTTGTTTCAAGAGTTGTTCAGAGCGCTGCTGATATAACACCTGTAAATAACGCTGATGTGCATGTAGCTGTTGATCACTAAATTGGGCCCGAAGCGCCCGTCCTTGATTTAAACTCAAAATCTGCGGCTGCACGGTAGACTGAGTCACACTGGCGAGGAGTGGATTCACATCCTGATCGCTTCCGAATCGGGCCCAAGGAACCATCAGCAAAACACCGATCACAATCCCTAACAAGCTCCAACGCACTCGTAATGCAGGACTAATCGTCGGTTTTGATGGCAATGGAGCCTGTTTAAAGCCATTTTCTAGACGATCAATCTGCTCAAAAATCAGATAGCCCAACGCTTCTAACTCGACAGATTGCTCCGACTGCAGCTGTTTTAACCGTTCATCCAACTGTTGGCAGGCTCGTTCACAGCGATACATATCCCGCAACTGCTCCAAAGCGGGAGTCAACCGTTTCAGATCCTGTGTCAGCCGTGCCAGCTGCCACTGCAGTAATTCTCGGCGACGCTCAGGAGGGAAAACGGAGTGTTGATTAAATTTATCCAACACCGCAAGTTGCAGCTCTAATCCGCTCGCCAAACCGGGAAGTCCAGTCAATTTCGTACCAGCCACCGTAAAGTAGCAGGCCACCAATAGATCAACCCCTTCACTCAGTGCGATTGTCACACAATCGTCATAGACCTGTTGCCACTGGATCCCACCGGACAATGGATTAAAACGTTGATTGATCGCTTGCCGGATCTGCTGATACCGCTCCGATTCTCGAAGCTGCCGCTCATCATCAACTAGAATGAATGGCCGACCTTCACTATAAAACAACTGGCTCACTGTACTTTTTCCATAAAAAGCCCGCAGTATCACTCCGGGCCTTAGTGCTTAACGCATGCTTAATATAAATGCTGAGGTAATCGGAATGATTTAAACAACGCATCAGTAAATGGATTACCGTCGACCTCTGAGGTTAACCGGTACACCATCTGGCCTTTGTCGATATTGAATTGATAATCCACGCTCGTAGAACTCGCACCAACAATCCGCCCCTGTCGTAGCAGGCGGAAGAATGACCAAGGCCCTTGAATAGTAATGCTTCGTGGCGAAACATTCGCAGCCGTCGGCACCAGCGTCAACTTGGTCATTGCGGCATCTCGTAGGCTATTCGGCCATACCAGTTCCACACTACTCTGAGCGCCGTGACTGTATTCCACATACTGGCCATCAATATTGATGATACTGCGAATTTTATTACCACTGAGTCCCAAGGGTTCCAGTGAGAATTCCACATCCAGTACCCCTTTACGATTAAAGAAGGCATGCTGAATTTTCTCGGCATTATGGATTTGTTGCAGGATCTGAGCGTTAATCAGTTGCTGATGTTTCCCGGAAGAATCCGTCAGTACGACGTTTTCATCAAAGAACATTTTCAGTTGATGATCATAGAACTGGCTCAGTGTCCCATCCGGAGCAAAGAAGTCTTCGAAATCTTTCAGCGATACATCTTTTCTGGCACGTGGATCAAACGGATAACGAGACGCTAGTTTCTGCTGATATGGGGTGTAAACATCCTGCTGCCAACGATCCTGCAAGTAACGGATCGCTTCCTGCTTGAGTACAAACCAGCTTTCATCGGCTAGTTTATCCACCAGCTGTTTCATCGGTGACGGCAGATTGGAAGCTATGCGCTGTACCGTATAAATCGGGTCACTGTTTTCTAAAGTCAGCCGGGCTTTAGTTGCATCCAACGCGGCTTTCCCCATATTGGGAGCACTTTGTATCGCTTTCAGGTATTCATCTAACTGATTGACAGCATCGACCACTTCATTCATATAAGCTGGCTGATCACCCGATTTTAACAGCAGCGCATTAAGCTTATTGAACGGTTCGGCTATCCGCGCCGCCACCGCATATTTATGCGACTGCAATAGCGCCATCCGTGCTGAATCATCTTTAGGCAGATTCGGGAACAGCTGGGTATTATGTTGCACGCTTTGTAGTAGACGACTCAGCGGCTGCATACTCCCCGAAACATGATCCAGCACATTAATCGCATCATCCATATTAGTGAAGTATTTGATATCCACATGGCCTAGTGCATTGCGCCAGTAGTTGGTGTAATCAGCAATATAGAAATCACGAATTCGCTCTCTAAGTACATCTTTATCCGCTTCGCTATACTGAGAATTCTGGCGCTCGCCCAAAACCCAACTATCGATCAATGCTAACCCGGAGACCGACGAGAGCTGTGGCAGAAAATAGTCATTAAAACCTTTCTGAGTAAACAACTGCGGGATCAGCAGATCGTCGCGATTGGGGGTATTAGTCTGCGTAGATGGCGTCGTAATACTTTCTGTTCCCGGAGTATGCTTCGTGGAGGTCGCAGTCGATATAACGGGCGTTGCTGGAGCCCCTTGCGCAAACACGATATTAAATACCGGCCCAATCGCTTTCGGCAGATCCAGCGGTGCTCCCAACACTAATTCAGCACTTTGTTTGAGATTTCGATACACCCGTTCGGCAACCGGAATTTGGCTCAATTGCTGCTGTGTTTTCTCAATCAGAGAGGCATAAGGCTGCATAGCCAACTGAGCTTGACGGATCCCCCGACTACGGTCATCTTCCAGATTGGTATGCTCCATTGCATAATCCAGATGGCTCATCAGCATCTGCTGCGTCTGGGGCTGTCCGGGATACTCTGTTTGCCAAACTTTTGAGAAATAGTTTTCAACATAACTTTTACGCCGACCACTTTGATCGGTCATCATCCGGTAGACCCGCAGCAAACTCAGCCGCTGTTCATCATCAGTCGCCCGGGTTAAATCCGCGATCACCTGTCGCATCAATACCGGTAAATACTGTCCTTTCAGCGCGCCAAGATAACTGGTTTCGACTTTCGGACCAATTGTGGCCCCCTGATACAACCCCATATCCGCCAGCACAGGAGTCCGCTCCCGATAAAAACCGAAGGCGAGTGTCGCATCACGCAGCATATTCAGCGGTGCCAGCAACGATTGTTCATTTTGTCCCTGCCAGTCTATCCCAGCATATTGCTGTTTATACACAGCGACCTGATTTAGCACTTCGTCGGCCTGATGACTATTTTTCAGATAATAACGCTGCCAACCACCGACGAGTAACACCGACGCAATCACGCAGGTCAGCGTCGAAAGTGTCATCAACTTCCGCTTATGCTTAGCGGCCCGGAAATTATCCGATGCAAGCCCCGCTTCCGGATAAACAATCCGCTCAAACAGTTGCCGAGTAAAGAAAGTCGTCGAGTTATCCGCATCCTGAGCGCTATTAATGGTTTCGCCCAGTCCATAACGGCGAGCCGCGGCATCCACAAAGGCATCGGTCGGAACCCCCTGCTGATAAACGGAGGTAAAATACACCCCACGCACTAAGGCTGAAGTTGAAAACTGATCGCTGGCCAGCGCATCCTGAAAAAACTGGCTCAACACATCAAATAGACCGGCCAACTGCCGGGTAAAACTATAGATAGCGGTACGCTCAGCCGCATCTTCAGCATGCTGCAACGCTTTAGGTAACAGCCGATTCAGCCGTTCAATAAATTGCTGATAGGCACTCGAAAATTCTTCGAGCCAGCGATCAAAATTTTCGACCGAATCCAACGTAAAGGTAAAACCAAGCACTTCGTCACGCTGCTCTTTGGTATATTCCTGAAAAAACGGCTCAAATCCATACAACAGATCCAATTTGGTCAGCGTGACATACACCGGCATTCGAGTCGCCAGATTTTCCATCAATTCCCGCAGCCGGGCTCGGATCAGGCTGGCATAAGCGCGTCGCTCCGAAACCGATGCCGTTGCCAAATGTGAGATATCCAGTGCCAACACCACGCCGTTTAAGGGGCGGCGACTGCGGGTTTGTTCTAACCATTGAATAAAGTTCAACCATAACCGCCGCTCCAGCTCACCATCATTCTCGGCCTCGTTATGCCGCTGGGTCAGCAGTTCACCATCCGGGTCGATCAGGACCGAATCATCACCAATCCACCAGTCAAAGGAATAGGGGTTTTCACTTTTACGCCCGGAAGCTCGCATCACATTTGAAAATACAAAATTCTGACCGGAACGATTGATCAGGCTGGTTTTCCCGGCTTTTTCCAGTCCTAACACCAGATACCAAGGTAAGGCATACAGATAATTGCGCCGATTCAGGCTGTGCTGCATATTTTGCATCACCTGATCCAGTTCGAAGCGCTGCCGCTCTTCATAACGCTGGATCGGATCGGCCTGTAGCTGCACCTGATGGCTCTGCTCTTCTTGCATGTCATGCAATCTGCGCCACTGCAAAAATCCCCACCATCCCAACAGCAACAGTGTCCATAACGCACTGGCCAAACTCCGGGATAACACCGACGAAAGCGGATGTGAACCATGATAACTTAGCCACGGACCAGCCCACCAGATCGCCACATGCACCAGAATAAAAATGGCCGCAACCAACAGAGGCATCGCCGATTGGAATGCCGCCAGCAACGGCTTGGCTAATTGTTTAAAAAAAAGTTTTAAGTATCGAAACATACAATATCGTTCCTGCGTTAATCGGCTTGTTGCTGTGCTAAATACTGGATCAGTGAAGGTTCCCAATCGGCGACCTTCATCTCGCTAAATTGTTGGTATAAAGCATGATAGGTTTGGCCTGCCATCGCGCCTAATTGATGCTCCCGCATCACATCGGCACCCAGCATTTGCCAATAACAGCGCTCGCGAGGTTCTTTAGCGGTATTGAGGCCATCATTGAGCATGGCCAGCGCCACTGAGACACCGCCTTCATGAGCTAACTGCATTGACTCCCGGCGTTTTTCATCCCAACTTCCCGGAGACTGTGTGGATTGACCACTTTGCTGCTGAGCCTGTGCCAACCAACTCTGCGTGGCTTCGCTCATAAAAGGCGCTCCGCCTTTAAAACAATAGCGGGTCAATTGGGGCAGCCGTTCAGTAAATTGGACAACCTCCTGCATAATGGCGGCGGCCCATCCCGGCTCACCCAATTGCTCGGCAATTTGCGCACTCAGATAATGACCATCCAACCAGTATGGAGCGACAGTGAGGCTCTGCTCAACTTTACGCCACAGTGCTAAATCAGCACCTCGCTGCCATTGCTCTTCATACTCACGGACGCGATCGCCTGACACCGGCATCAACTGGGTTTCACCTTGACCATTCGCATCAGGTAAAGAAGTAATCGAAAACCAAATAGCAAATCGCCGCAATCGCAGCCCTTGTAAATCGGCGACGCTATTCCCCATTTCACTCAGAAAATCAGCGACTTTCAGCAGCGCCTGTTTAGTCGCCCGTTCACTGCTGCCATCGATATGCAAACTCGCCGTTGTAGCGGTAGTCACCGCTCGCTCCGGAGCACTCTTCGAAGCAGGCAAAGACTCGGGAGTCGTAGTGACTTCCGCCGCAATCGCTTCAACCGTCGTTTTTCGCTGGATCAGAGCCACTAAAGCCACTAAATCTTCATCAGGTAATCCGGCCTCTTGGACCACAACCAACCATTCTTCAACAGCCGCTTGAAGCTCTTGTTTTTGCTCAAAATCGAAAGTGGCTATCTCCAGTTTTTCCGCCGACTGACGACTCCGCTGGACGATTTGCGAGAAAAATTTACGCCGAGGCAATGCCCCGCGTTTGCCCGGAGCCGGAAAACAGCTCTCCCAGTATTCCCGGATAAAATCGGCGCAAATTAAAACCGATGCGATATAGCGTTCGGCAGTGGCTTGATTTTGTAAGCACTGCAATAAAATCGTCAGAATTTTGAGATCTTTAGTCCGTTCACTTAACAATTTAAGAGCACTGGATTCAACCTCATGCCACTGCACTTCAGCATGTGATAACGAGCCGACTTTGATCATCTGGGATTCAATAAAATCCAGCAGTGGATCTTCTCGCAGCCGTTCTCCAACCGCCTGTTCACCAGCTATCGGCTGGGCCACCCGTGCCCGGTATTCAGAAATCTTCATCATCAGTTACCAATCACAGGCTTGCCGGAGGACCTGAATCGAATCATTCAGCCCCTGAGTATCAAACGTTAAACCATCGATCTGAGGCTGATTCGATCGCAACAGCAATGATGAACTGTGCGTCATCACTTTCATCAGGCGAATCGCCAGCAATCCCCGTCCAGCTTCTAACACCAATCCTGAGTCATCATTGAGCCAGCGCTGGGTATCGGTGGTCGTTCCCAATACTGAGATCGATACCCGCCCCGGCGCAATCGGCTGCGGTAAAATCAGAGCAACCCGACTAATCTTATCCATGCAACTCAGCATTAAGATCGGGGATGCCGGCGTAGTAGCATGTTGCGACGGTGTGTGTCGAGCGGTTGTGGTTAACCAAATGCCTTGCTCAGGTCGGGATGAATTGAGCATGCTTAAGTGAAAACCACTCGAAGCCGCAGCCTGCTGTTCACTATCCACGGCCCGCTGCCAAATAAGCGGGACATCCTGCGACACCGCAGCACTTTGTGATGGGCGAACTGGCGTAGCAAAAATGTGGTCAAAGCATTGCAGCCGTTTCAATCGCTCCGGGATCTGGGTACACCGCTTGGCACTCACCACTTGTTCCGAAGGGGCTAGCGTCTCAGGGCCAGCGGCTCGGGTCTGTAACGGATACCCCAGTAATCCCCCAAGAGTGATCAACAGCCACCCGCTGGCCGCGTATTTCAATTGCATTAGTGATCGATCTCCAGTTTCTGACATTTGTGCGCTAAGGTTCGTTTCGGCAGACCTAAACTCTCGGCCGCTTTGGCCCGATCCCCGTTAAATTGCTCCAGACGAGTACGGATAATCCGAGTTTCATAACAACGCACCGCTAATTTCAAGTCATGGACCTGCGCACAAGCAGCTGAATTTTGGGGGATGGATTCCGGTGCCTCCGCCTGTAGGGAGGGTTCATTGATGAGCATTTCCAAGCGCGGCCCCAAATGCGGCAGTTGCAATTCTTCATCGTCATTAGCTTGGGCACAGCCATATTCGATCAGGTGTCGAAGTTCCCGAACGTTTCCCGGGAAAGTGTACGATTGCAACCGATCCAGAACACTGTAATGGATCCCTCGAACCTGCCGCTGTTGCTGCTGATTAAACTGATCGACAAAGTGTTCAGCGAGTAGCTTTAAATCCGCCAGACGTTCTCTTAACGGAGGTAACGCCAGCGGATATTGGCATAACCGATAATACAGATCTTGTCGGAACTTTTTACTTTTAACCTGATCCGCAAGGGCAACATGGGTCGCCGCGACCAATCGAAAATTAGAACTGACTTCACGGCTACCACCAATCGGACGAAACTGCCGTGTTTCTAAAACCCGTAATAATTTAGCTTGCAGTGTCAACGGCATATCCCCGATTTCATCTAAAAACAACGTGCCCCCATCGGCCTGTTGAAGCAGTCCTTTCTTCGCCGTCGAAGCGCCTGAAAACGCGCCCTTCTCATAACCAAATAGCTCACTTTCCAACAGTGAATCCGGAATAGCCGCACAGTTAATCGCAATAAAAGAGTGTTGGGCACGATCCGATAACTGATGCACTGCTCGGGCAACCAGCTCTTTCCCAGTACCGGTTTCACCTTGGATCAACACCGAAAGGGCCGATTGAGCCGCCTTAATGGTCTGTTGGTGTAAACGCTGCATCGGTTGACTCTGCCCAATTAAAAAATGGGACAGCTGGAATGAGAGTTGATCCCGCTGCCGCTCTTCCTGCATCCGAGACAGTGAAGCTCGCAACACATCATGTTGACTATGTTGCTGAGTCAGTTCCGTCAAGAGCAGCCACTGATGCATAAAAATATGACTAAACTGACGCCAAGCCGATTGTAATAGCAGTTCACTCAAGATGGTTTCCTGACCGATAAAGACCACAAAAGCGCGGATCTGCCCCCCATTTCCAGGGAGTGGACAGAGCAACACCCCATCACCGCTTCGGCGCACAGCCGTCAGTTCAGCAAACGCACTATCCCCCAGCCAATAGGGCAACTTATCCGTCCCCAATAACATCGGCTGTCGATGCTGCAGAATATGGGCAAACGGATGCTCAAAGTTATCAACTTCCCAGCTTAACGACGGATGCGAACCCACCACCTGCAACTGACGCCCATCGACACACGGAGCCACTAGATGACTTTCTGCAATCGACAGTAATTCGGTTAACGCATGCAGATAGTGTTTCACCAATGAAGTATCATCCCGGAAAGCCAGCATCTGCGCCGCATACTCTAGCCAACTGGTCATGACTTAGTGCACCTCACCCACAAATTCGCCTTCAACCACCCGCATAGCGACATGCGTGACCGGTTCCTGACGAGCTAATTTGTTCAGCAACGCCAACGATACCGGCGGTAGCAGCTGTCCTTCGATGATCGCTTCCAACATCCGGGCCCCATTTTCACTGCGGGTGGCTCGGCGCTGAATTTCAGCGACCAGTTCATCGGCAATCTCGACACTGGCGTGATAACGCTGTTTAAACAGGGTTTCAAGCCGGGCTAATTTGGCCCGAATGATCCGTTCCAACACCTCGTGGCTCAGTGGCAGATAAGGGATCACTTCCATCCGAGCCAATAACGCGGGTTTGAAGAACCGCGCCAATTCCGGATATAAATTCGGTTCAATCGCTTGGGGTTGATCGGCATAATCAACAATGGTCTGATAGCCTAAGTTCGAGGTTAAAAAGAACACGATGTTCTGACAGTCGATCAAACGGCCTTCACCATCGGCTAACTCGCCTTTATCAAAGGCCTGATAAAATAGATTCAGCACTTCCGGATGCGCTTTTTCGACTTCGTCGAGCAATACAATCGAATACGGCATTTTTCGGATCGCTTCGGTTAATACCCCGCCTTCGCCAAATCCGACATACCCTGGAGGAGAACCAATCAATCGGGATACCGTATGTTTTTCCTGATATTCCGACATGTTAATGGTGGTTAAAAATTGTTGTCCGCCATAAAGTTGCTCGGCCAACTGCACCACTGTTTCGGTTTTGCCAACGCCACTGGGGCCGACTAATAAAAAGGCGCCTTTGGGTCGTCCGGGACGGCGCAAATCCGCCCGC
Source organism: Celerinatantimonas marina (assembly GCF_046054165.1). NCBI lineage: Bacteria > Pseudomonadati > Pseudomonadota > Gammaproteobacteria > Celerinatantimonadaceae > Celerinatantimonas > Celerinatantimonas marina. The sequence continues at coordinate 265,356 of NZ_JBFNXK010000002.1, forward strand.
GCGGTCAACAGATGTTTATGGATCCGTTCAATCGCCAATGATTGCCCTTTGATCTGCGCCTCTAGAATCGCCGGTAACTGAGTAATTTTTTCCAGTTCATCGGCATGCATCTGATCAACCGGCACCCCGGTCCAGTCCGCAATCACCTGCGCAATCTGCTGCCGGCCAACCTGCGGATACACCAGCAGTTGTTGATGATCAATGGCATCCAACTCCTGATAGCAAGCCTCTAATTGCGCTTCGATGCTGAGCACTTCGCCCGCTTCATCATCGCCGTCATCCATCTCTTCAAATGTTGAGAAAGCCGCCGCTTCAGCCGCCTCGATCGAGGCTTCTAATTGTTGATTGGTTGGCAAATAATCCACAGCGTCTTCAACCACAGCTTCAACTACGGGCCCTTTCTCCTGTTCCTGAGATCCCTGCGTCTGGGCCGGCTGCGCTCTTTCAAGCAACGCCGAGCGCAGCTCAATAATTTTTTCAACTTGCTGTTTTTGAGTCTGCCAGGCCTGATATAGAGCATCATAAGCAGCTTGATCCGCAAGCTCCTGCTGCTCTAATTCAGCCAAATGCGCGGTATCAACCGACTCTTGTAACAACTGTTGACGATGCAGAATCGTCAGTTCCAGTTGTCGTTGATGGCTGGCATTTTCCAGTTCGGCTAATCGCCGAGGAGGTGCTGTTAAGTTAATCGCAATCCGGGCACAAGCGGTATCGAGCACATCAATCGCTTTATCAGGTAACTGTCGTCCGGAAACATAGCGATCCGAAAGCTCTGCGGCAGCCTGCAAGGCTTCATCACTAATTAAAACCGCATGCGCTTGTTCATAAACGCGATGTAACCCTCGCAAAATATTCACGGTCGCCGCTGCAGATGGCGGGTCGAGTTTCACCAACTGGAAACGCCGAGTCAGCGCCGGATCTTTTTCAAAATATTTTTTGTATTCTTTCCAGGTGGTCGCAGCAATCGTCGACAGTTCCCCGCGAGCCAACGCCGGTTTCAGTAAGTTCGCCGCATCACCACCGCCTTCCTGATTGCCTGCACCGATCAAGGTATGCGCTTCGTCGATGAATAGGATTATCGGCTGCGGCGCATTTTTAACTTCATCGATAATGCCTTTCAAGCGCCGCTCAAATTCCCCTTTGACGGAAGCTCCAGCCTGCAATAATCCCAGATCCAGCGACATGAGTTCCACGTTTGCCAATGATGCGGGCACCTGACCGCTCACGATACGCTGCGCCAATCCTTCAACCACCGCACTTTTACCAACGCCTGCTTCACCAACGACAATCGGGTTGTTTTTTCGGCGTCGACACAGAATATCGATCATCAAACTGATCTCATCATCTCGACACAGCACCGGATCGAGCTCACCTTGACGCGCCAATTCGGTAAAGTTGCTGCAATAGCGATCCAGCGCCGTTTCCCCTTGCGCACTCGGACTGGCCATCGCCACCGCTTTTTCCAGAGTTTCCTGAGTTGGTGATTCGGAAGAATGCTGCGTTAACCCCTGAAACTGACGGCGCAGAGTTTCACGATTCAACGCCGCAAATTGTTCCATCATGGCCACGCTCAAATAACGTTCAGGGCGCATCAGCGCAGCAATAAAAATAGCCCCGGAGCGCAGCTGATTTTCATTAAGTTCAGTTGTGGTTAATAGCCAGGCATCCTGCAACAGCTCCACCAACAACGGTGAAAAAGCCGGGTAACTCTGGAGTCCTTGTTCCCGGGAGCGAGCCTCTCCGACTAACTGTTTCACCTGATGATGATCCAACTGACAGGCTTTTAAGATCTCACGAACATCCGAAAGCGGATGATCCAATAACGTAAATAACAAGTGCTCAAAGGTCACTTCCGGGTTTTGCCGGGCCATACATTCAGCGGCAGCTTGCTCTAACGCCAGTTTGGTCTGGCTGTTTAATTTTTTTATTAATGTAGGGAGCTCAATTTGAATCACAGGGCCGTCCTTTAATGCAAAATCTGATTAAGTTGTGCCAGAACATCGACTGACTTTTCATGCAGTGCCAATGAATAACCGATAAAGATCAATACCCAGAACACCCCAAAACCGGCAAATACCGACCATAACGGCAGCTGTTTACCTAATTTTTGCTGAGTTGCGACCACATGATCCGTTGGCGATGTTAACGGCCCCGGTTCTTCATCTCGCAGCCTAGCCAGAGTTTGATAAAGATTTCGGATCACTTTCTGATATTCCTGATGGCCGTTATCCATCACTTTGTAACGCCCCTCAAAACCGAGTGAGAGGCACAAATAGATAAACTCAAGTAACTGCTGATAACGCGTGGGCTCACCAATCAACCGGGATAAAATGGTAAACACCTTCTCTCCACCCCAGGTTTCATTGTGAAATCGGGTCAAGAGCGAATGTTCAGCCCAAATACTGTCGGCCCCCCAAGCCGTATTCATCACGGCTTCATCAACAAACGAGCACAGGACATAGCGATAAGCTAAAATCACAGCATGTTCATAGCCAGCTTCAGTCAGCTCCACTTCGATCGCTTTCACTTCATCTACGGCTTGCCGGTAGACCGCATCCACCTGTTCGCAAAACGATAATCGGCGAATACGAACCGCCATCCCCAGCAGAGGCGTCGCCGCATCGATCATCGGATTAATATTTTCACCACGCAGCTGAAACCAGTAATCCTGGTCTTTATCAATGTTGCGAACCTCATCAAACAGCAACCCGTCAAAACTCTGCAGCTCCCGTGAGCCAACTGTTAGCAAATCTGTCATGGTCTAACTCCGAATTGCCCAAAATTGCAGTTCAATCTCTGGAAATTCCCCTGCCACATGGAAGGCAAAACCACTGGCATTCACCAGCATGGTCCAGGCCTGACTGGTTTTATCGAGTTGGTAATAGGTATAACCGGCATGATAGGGGAGCTGTCTTGGCGCGACCGGCAGCGGTGTTAATGGAACACCGGGCAGTTGCAATGCAATCAGATCTCGAATTTTCTCAACGGAAGCGACTTTAGTCTGCTGAATGAACAGCCGTCGCAGCTCATCTAATGGCATCCGAGCTTTCACAGCTAAAATAAATTCTGCATGATCAATGAGTTGTCGATCCTGCAATGGCGCAACCATCAACCCATATTTACGTTTCTGCAATTGCAGGGATACAGCTTTCGGTTCCAGAACAATGCTCAGGGATTGTCGTAACAATCGCATCACATGTAAAAAATTATCCGTCGGTAAATCATGGTTATAATTTCCCAACTCTGGAGCCATCCGGCTTTCATCGGTAAACGTAGCCAACTCGCCACACATCATCGACAAGGCTTCATAAACTCGTTCCGGATGCACTCGACCTAAACCCGCTAAGTGATGCAGATGGGGCTGCATCCGGTTTAAAGCTTGCAACAGCATAAAATCTGAAACATCGGCGACGCCCCCCTGCCCCGGAGAACCAATCCGGGTTGCGATATTGCTGGCGCGTTCACGCATCAGTCCGGAGACCTCATTAATAAAACGCTGTAAGGCGCTAATCGCTCCGATGTTAAAATGGCAGGGAATAAAATGCTCATCCAGCAATACGCTGCCATCCGGACGTTTCTCTAAAATTTTTGCAATCGCAATCGAGCTATAAGCACTACGATCTTCACGCCCCAACATCAATTTGAGTTGCACCGGACTGACATCGATATTCGCCTGAGCGCCCTGAGAGGAATGCACATCTCGCACTGACTGCGAAATCGATTTGTACCGACCGGACCCCGCTTCATCCGGCCAACTGATTTCGGTAATCGCATCGCTCCGTAGCGGAAGCGCCAGATAGATAATCTGGTTTGCCATCGAATCATCGGTCACCGCCAACGGTTCCGGCAGTTGATCTTCCTCGGGAATATTAAACACAGTACCATCGGGCATTACCCCAATAGCCCGGGCAATAGCGATCGAGCCAAAACTCAAATATTCAGGATTTAAGCTCAATTCGGTCACGCCATATAAATAGCGACTGACGGACTGGATCCGCTCATCGATAAAATATTCAAAGTAACGCTGTTGCTGTTGAAAATGCTGGGGCTTGATAAACAGCCCCTCATTCCAAACCACTCGATTTCGGGAAGCCATCGATCATTCAACCTTTTCTACAACCACATCGTTAGATTTCAGTAATATCAACAGATGATATTCATGACCTAACGGTTTCACCTTAACGACTTTTTTCCACTGGCTTTTATCGGGATCAGAATAGCTGGCCATCACCCCGATATAACGGGTATCGTCATCCAACTGGATCGGATCGACAAATTTAAACTGACCGGGTGTCAACATGTAGTCGTAGTCGTCGACATAGTTGCTTTTCAGGGCCTTCTTATAATGATTGGCTAGTTGCTCATAATCCGCGGCTTTAAGCATGGAATCATCTTCCAGCTCAAAGACTCGCACCTGGATCGGAGTCGCAGTGCCATCCGTAGCATTCGGATTAACATCATCCGTGGCCGCCAGACTGAATGTCACCGTACTGGGCAGTGATGCATAATCAATTTTGTCATCACTACTGCCGAAGCTACAGCCTCCCAGTAATAACAATCCGCATAAAATGATGAATACGCGACGCATAATTAAACCTCCTGTTGTTTAAGGCGCAGCTCTCGATCGTAAGATTGATCGAAAATTTCCCAGAATAATTTTTCAAATCCATGCTGGCGGTTTGAAGTTAGCTCTTGATAGTAACTACGGTACATCTGCCAGGCCCACGAATCGGTTTCCACTGAAGCCGGTTGATTGCTGCGACGATAGTTGTGAAATCGTTTCATCAACACATCCGGTGAAAATGCGCGCAGGATCTGCGCCAAAGCCTGAGTGGTCGCCGTCTGCACCGCTTCATTGTGGTGTTTCACGGTCCGCAAACTCTCCTCAATGGCGGCCGGAGCCGATAAATGCACCATGCTGCGTTTGGCATCAAACATCGTCTGAATGGTTTCGTCATACGACAGTCCCAACCGCAACGGATTATCTTCGATAGGTTGTAAATTTTTATTCATCAGCCCATAGCGACTCTCACTCACCTGCTGATGCAACTCGAGCAACCCTTGAATGGCCGCGCGCAATGACGCCCCCATTTCTTCAGAAAGTGCATGCATCTGCCCCATATCATTCGGGTCCCCAGCATGTGCCCCTAGTCCTTTCAGCATCGGACCTGTGACCATGTGGTTTACTTCACTATCGTCTTCCACTTGCAGGTCCGGTTGTTGAAAGCCGCTGTAGACGGAAGCACTCTCACGGGCAGCCGACTGTTCCTCGCTGACGCGTCCAAGCTCCTGTTCTATTTGATCCAATGGGTCTAAATCCTGACTATTCATTTGAAATTGCTCCTCATGAGGTAAATCACTCAGCAAATCGAGAGGATGCTCGATTGAACGAGGGTGTATCGAGGGTTGAACCGGACGATCCGCGCGAGTATGGACCATAACATCCTGTTTTAACTCGATAGCGGCATCATCATTACGTTGGTTATCGGCCTGAACCAACAGCGGTGCTCCAACCCAAATTTGATCTTCAGCACTCAGGTAACGACGACGTTCATCGTCATCATCTACCGTTTGATCTTGCAGGTAATCTTCTAAAGTCAACTCTGAAGCGGTGAGCTCATCTAAGGCACTTAAGGGATCATCAATGGTGGGCATATCCATCTCGAGCATGGCCTGTGGATCCCCATCCTGTTCCCAAGCCATTCCTTCCTGAGGTTCCAAAAGTGAGTCTAAATTGTGGCCAGAATGCAACACCGGTAAGCTAGAATTGTGCTCGAAGCTCACCCGAATTGAATACGGGCCAATGCCAACGACATCATTGTCATTGAGCCGGGCATGACGACCATAACCAATCGGCATCGACGCACCATTCATAAAAGTTGTGCCACATACATCGGTAATGCAAAACTCGTCATCCAACAGATGGATCAAGCAGTGGCGCGGTGCAATTCGACCTTGACGATCCCGCAATACCCATTGCTGAGAGGGATCTGCACCAATGGTTCCCCCCTGCTGATCAAAGCTCATCACAGCCGAACCACCTGCATCCAACTGTTCGGTATTGGTGACCACCAAAGTGACCTGTGAAAATTCCGACATCTCACCTTTTCCTATCGAATATGAATGAGAACCTGACGATCTCGTTCGCTACCACCCATGAACGAATACCATCCCAGCGACGAACAATGACGGGCACTGAGCTGTAAAGTCGGGATCTCGTCACGCTCTAATTCCAGAGCCAGATCGAATGCCATCTGTTCACGTAAAATAAATTCCATTAATTTACAAAAGGTCTGATATTCCTTTCCGGTCGGTAAAAAATCCTTAAATCGCTCAAACGAGAGGGATTTAAAACAAATGACGAATTTCCCCATACAATCGGTGATCTGATCACCAATGACGGTCTCTACGCCTAAACGAGCATTGGCCATTCCCAGCGAAAACTTTTGTTCCGGAGCAATCGCAACATGCCGCACTTGCCATTGCTGGATTGAGACATCCGGCAAGTCGAAATAATGTGACACAATACCGGCGACAACCTGTGGGGAACGACTGCGTCCGGCCAGAGTCCCCGCATAAGAGAGCATTTTGCACCAGTTGATATTGGCTTCCCGGCGCAACTCTTGATCGGCTAAACCAACCAGAGCGAACAACTGTTCGGAAAACGCATCCCCGGCTTCTTCCCGAAATCGAACGTAATAGCGATATTTACGCCAAATCTGGTACACCAAGGTGATCAATCGGTGATTAAAAAAATCCAAAAACGGCTTTCTTAAACCCTGCTCACCTTCGGTCGCGATCTGCTCTAAAAAGAACCCCGGCAGTGGCGACTGCGCACCGGATAAACCAAAAAAGGAGGTCTGCAGCTGATAACGTCCCTCTTGTGAGCATGACAGCTCCCGGATATCGCTGGCGGCAAAGCCTAGGCTTGGGTTGCCATGAAATAGTAAATTTTCACTGACCCCCCCGGCTTGTTGCTCCGGATCGTCGCCCAACATCCGATGCAACACTTCCACCAGCTGGTAAAAGTTATAAGATTCGATATGCGACGGAACAACCCGCGCTGCATCGCTCTCTTTTAAATCAGAGGTTGCTGTCCGACCTGCGTTCCCCATGAATACCTTTCACGATTATCAGCATTAATCACCACCAGCTCATGAAACGAATTGATACTGGCATACAAAGAAAAAAATCGGCTCAAGACCGTCCCAAACAGGTACAGCTCGCCTTCAGAACCAAATGATTTTTGAGAGAGCGTTATTTCAGAACGGAGTCCACGGATCGGAAGCCCTCTCAAAACCTTTTCGATCGGTTTAGATTGAATATCCTTAATCCCTTCCAAGCGGTGTCGTGCTATTTGTTCAGCCTGTCGATCCACCAGAGCGCGAAAGTCATAAGCCCGTAAAATCGAGCTCAACGCATCTTTGGATAACAGCGATAAATAGTTCAGGGATAGATTTGAGATCAAAGTCCACAACAAACTACCATCTAAAACCGGATGCAGTGGCTGAGTCGGCTCGGTAATATTTCGAAACGAAGCAAACGAAGGTGAACTCTGGGTTTCAACACTTAAATCACCTTTGCCTAGCTCCAGCGGCAATTGTCGGTTGGTACAGGTCAGTTGTAGTGAAATTGCTTCGGTGAGTCCTAAATAGTCGGTTTCATCACTGCGAACAAATGAAATGAAATGCTCGAATCCATCATCCCGGATACTATTTTTAACCCGCAACCGGTAATAAAGTGCCCGGCGCTCATTGGCTCGCTCAATCTCATGCTGGAAACTTTCAAATGGGGTATAAATACGCTCCTGTCCCCGTTCCCGGCCCGTAGTTGTCGAAGCCCAACCTTCAACCCGATCTACACTAAAAATTTCAAAATGAGCGGGATAACGACTGGAAGGGATCACCCGATATTCAGTTTTACGACCATTTAAATCAATGGGATCCGCATCATGGGCGAACAAGTTAATCGCCGGTGTACAGTAAAGCTGAAAACTTTCTTCCCGGATCCGCACATCGGCAGGTAACGTTTTTCTGAAGGTGAATTTAAGCGTAAATTGCCCGCGAATCGATGGTGAAACGCTTTTTCCAATACGACAAATATCAAAAAATAGAAATGCTTCCGGAAAGGCTAAATATTCCTGCAACACCCGATAGCCTTCATAGACATTCTTTGGATAGGGTAAAATACTGTCAGCTGATTCAAATCCGACCGGATGAAAACAATCCGCCGGTAACCGGTAAATATCATCACCCACGACGACATCAACCTGCCCTAAATAGTGGCTCATCCACAAGTAGAGCATCTGGGCCGAATAACTCTGTCCCCCCAGATAAAAACGCAGATCCTGCAGATCAATTTCAGCCAGACTCTGATCCCCAAGAATTGCCATATCCAGTTCGATAATGGATGCATCACGCGTGTGATGCACACTGACCCCAACATTTTCCAACGGATAAATATCCACAGCTCGACAGGTGGTAAAATGACAGACTGTATTCAATACCGGAATACTATCCATCTGCACTCCGGACTCAATTCGCTGCCGGGTACTAATGGCTTTATCGTTAGGGCTAAATTTCGTGATCGTTAAGCTGGGAATGGGCCGTAAATAATTAGGCCACAGCATATTGATGATCGAATGAGTCAGCTCCGGAAATTCATCATCGACTTTCTCCCGCAGCCGACCAGTCAGGAATGCAAAGCCTTCCAACAGTCGTTCGACATCCGGATCGGTGGTTCGTCCATTCAAAAAACGAGACAACTGTGGATACAACTCGGTAAACACTTGTCCCTGTTCTTTTAAGAACGCCAGCTCTTCACGGAAGTATTTATCCTGTGACACTAGATCACCCTATATTTGCGACTATTATCCAGCAGCAGATCAATCTGAACACCATCATGCAGTGCTCCCCGATTGATCTGGGCAGTAACATGAAAACGCAGATTCAATGGGCTATCCGGGTCATTCAAAACCCGAACATCCAGCTGATTCAAGCGTGGTTCATAGAGTTTCAGGCATTTACGAATCGCCATACGGATTTGCAACGCTAGATCACGGCTACCTAGTGTTGCATCGTTAAAATCGATCAATCCCAACAGTGGTGCACTCATTGACTCCCCAATCCGGGTATTCAGTACATTTGAGATATTGCGCTTAATCGAATCTAAAACGTCCTCGGCTTTTGGTCCTTGAGTCATGGAACGCGCTGGGGCGTCAGCTTCTAATCGTTCAAAAAAGCTGACACCATACGCACTCTCTTCCAGAGCAACGTATCCCATAATTAAGCCTGATCTAAGCGTCCGACCAATGACAGCTCAAAGTTCGCACCCATATATTTAAAGTGCGGACGAACCGCTAATGACACCTGATACCAGCCAGGATTTCCCTCAACGTTCATCACTTCAATACGTGCGGCACGTAGTGGGCGACGACTGCGGACATCTGCGGGTGGATTTTCCTGATCGGCAACATACTGTTTGATCCAACTGTTCAGTTCCCGTTCCAGATCTTGACGTTCTTTCCAAGAACCGATCTGCTCCCGTTGCAGGACTTTAATGTAGTGAGCCAGACGGTTAATAATCATCATATAAGGGAGCTGAGTACTCAGTTTATAGTTGGTTTCAGCTTCCTGGCCTTCTTTCGTTTTCGGAAAGACTTTCGGTTTCTGAATCGAGTTGGCCGAGAAGAAGGCGGCATTATCACTGCCTTTACGCATAGTTAAGGCAATGAACCCTTCATCGGCCAGTTCAAATTCCTTACGGTCGGTAATCAATACTTCCGTTGGAATTTTAGCCTGCAACTCACCCATCGCTTCAAACAGGTGCACGGGTAGATCTTCTACAGCGCCCCCACTTTGTGGACCGATAATATTCGGACACCAGCGATATTTTGCAAAGCTGTCACTAAGACGGCTAGCCAATGCAAATGCGGTATTTCCCCACAAATAGCTCTCGTGAGTACCTGCCACATTTTCCTCATAGTTGAATGAGCTGATCGGATTTTCAACCGGATCATAAGGGGTACGTAATAGAAATCGAGGGGCTGTCAAACCGATATAACGAGCGTCTTCCGACTCGCGCAATGAACGCCATTTGGTATATTTAGGGCTTTCGAAAGTCGCTTTCAAATCTTTAATGTTCGGCAGATCTTCGAAGCTATCAACGCCAAAGAATTCAGGTCCGACCGAAGATAGAAAAGGCGCATGTGCCATCGCCCCAACAGCACCGACATACTGAAGTAATTTCATATCGGGTGATGCTGGTGTGAATGAGTAGTTCCCAACAATCGCGCCAATAGGTTCCCCACCGAACTGCCCATATCCAGATGAGTAAATATGTTTATAAAAACCGGACTGACTGGTTTCCGGAGCAAATTCAAAATCATCTAACAGTTCATCTTTGGTGGCGTGTAACAGTTCGATTTTAATATTTTCACGAAAATCAGTACGGTCCACGAGCAGTTTAAGGCCCCGCCACGATGACTCGAGCTGTTGAACTTTCTGATCATGAAGGATTTCATCCATCTGCGAACTGATTTTCTTATCCAGCTCGACGATCATTTTATCCACCAGAGCCTTATTAACAGGCTCCTGAGTTTGACCATTATCTAATAACTGACTAATAAACGCGGCAACCCCTTTTTTAGCAACATCGTATCCTTCATCGCTGGGTGCCATCCGGGTTTGAGCCATCACTTCATCAAGTAGCCCGAGTTCACCGGTGGATTGCGTCTGCGCAACCTGCTCTTGAGTTGACATTATCGTGTCCTTCCTAAGTCTTCAGTTAATTTGAGTTATTCGGCTGGGGTTGAATCGCCACCGACCAGTTCCAGTTCGGCGAGAAGTTTGTCGCGTGATTCATCCGATTCTAAAAGTTCCTGCAACTGACGCCGAAACGCAGGAATATTGCCAAGAGGGCCTTTTAAAGCGACTAATGCTTCGCGCAACTCAATCAATTTTTTAAGTTCAGGGACTTGATTAGCAATGGAATCCGGTGAGAAATCTTTCATAGATTTAAATGAAATATTAACCGAAAGATCTTGATCGTCTTCATCCACTAGGCGGTTAGGAACTGAAGTGGTCACGGATAGCTCGCTATCACGCATCACCGCTTCAAAGTTATTTTTATCGATAGAAATCGCAGTGCGTTCTTCAATCGGAGTTTCTTCAGAATGACCTTTAAAATCTCCTACAACTAAAGTTTTTAAAGGTAATTCAACTTCTGTTTGAGCATCGCCAACAGCAGGAACGTATTTAATATTGATGCGTTCCTTCGGTGCAACACTTCCTTCTTTAGACATAATTATCCCCGTGGTTCAACTGATTAACTCAATATTTAAACAACTGAAATGACTCAATCATTGTGATTTATTAAATTTATCATTTAGCTATAAAAAGGTCGCAAGAACTTCCTTCGAAAATATAAACTTCAAAGAAAACATATATGTATAAATAATAATTTATACTCAGGAGTCCCCCCTGAATATAAATTATTATTCAAATCAGTAATATCAGATACAATACAAACCTAGTTACACGAAATATCAACAGCACTGAATGAAATATGCTTTAATTTTTATTGACCATTTAATAATTTGAGAATTCTATTCTAATCAAACATGATATTCAACAGCAAATAGCTATCTATTTTGATCACAAAAATCATTTCTTAAAACAGAAAATCCAAATGTAATTCAAAATATACAGCTAGAAACAAAACTATTAATAATCGATTTTATAGGACTGCGTCAACTATAAAAATTTTCCAAAACAGCTCATGGATGAACTCTTATTGACAATAAAAAAATTAGGTTGTCTGCTCATTTTTTTGATAAGATTATGTTTTACATGATTTTTTAATACTTTTCCAAACAATAGTACTTTTTAATTAGTCCCTTTGTGTGAGATATCTCTTACAAAAAAAGAATCAAATATCCTAACCCTTCTTAAATAAGTTATTGTAAACAACATCCTATATCTGAGTATGTCACGACTTACAAGTGTGATTAATTTTTATACAATCCCAAAGCAAAACATGGCTCCGTTGATGTGTGTATTTTTTAACCACACTTTCAGCAGTCAAAAAATCACCTTTTCAATCCACAAATGCGGCTCATTGGCTCACAGATGAGGGGCCTAATCGCCGAAATCAGGATAAAATGAAAGGATGGAACCGATTCTAAATCAACTATTAATGAAGTTTGAGAGCTATAAATATCAAGTTATATAACTATATATCTGAACGATCTTATATATATAAACATGATAAATAGATTATTAAATAATAGACATCTCAATTATTTAATATAATTTATTCGATATTATATCAATTATATATAAATTCAGAATTAAATAAAAAAACACATAAAATTATATTAATTAATGTTCATCTCTATACAGTTAAAACGCTCACGAGCCCCATGACACCTATGCTGACCACCAAGAGTGCATCATGCATATTTCTGATGCCTATAGTTCACTAGAAGCGGCTAATTGATACTGTTCATTGAATGAGATATGGGATATAAGTTAATTAATGCCATATCTCTTTTAGACGATTACAAATATAGCGAGTCCATCGAAATGGAAGATTATAGATTTATATTGAATCCCATCAAGATAGATTGATATTAAACAATAGACCCCATAGATCACCTGTCATCCATTGAAACAGACGTTCTCTGCAACACGTTACACGAACAGGAAACAAAGTAAGGTTCCCAAAGCGGGTCTCTATTCTTCCCACAGGACACATCATAGCAGCGAACAAGCAAGCTAATCTCAATGGATGTAGCTCGTTCATCGTTAAAGCGGTTCAATACAACATATTTGCGCAAGGTGTAGCCTGTGACGTTTCATGAGTGAAGTGAAGCCACAAGGTAACCTCTAACGGGCAGGCATAAAAAAGTCGCAACAATATGTTGCGACTGTAGTCTCTTGGGGGAAGAAACTTAAAAACTAAGCGAGTACGCTACGAACAAAGTCAGTTAATGCAGCATCCTGACTGTTTTCCAGAAAACAACTCTGAAAACGTTCACCACCAACAGCTGTTTTGACTAATTCAGGATCCAACGCTTTTAATCCTTCCAAATAATCTTTAGCCACAGCGTCTTTAACACCATTTAGAATGGCGGCATTCTGAACCTGTGAAGCCTGACGTTCTGGTGGATAACCTAATCCTGTTTCACCCGTAAAGGCTTTTTCAAAAATATAACGAAGGTTCAGCTCAGCTCCCCAGCCAAAACCTTTAGCAAATGGAATCGCCAGTGCATTCCCATTATTGATTTGTGCAAACAGATAGGCATCAGCCGGATCAATACAATAACCGCATACCACCCCTGGATAGGCGTTTAACGACATTAGCGCACCCTGACCAGTTCCACATCCGGCAATCACAAAATCAACGGCTTTTGAATTCAATAGCAGGCTGGCAATGATCCCTAAATGGATATAGGTCAATCGATGATCATTATCCCCATTCATCCCTACATTAAAAACCTGATGTCCCTGTTCATCGGCAACAGCCTGTAATTCATTAAGAATAATAGGGTTTTTAGCCGCCTGGCTGAATTCATTCATCAATGCAATTTTCATCTTGAACTCCCTGTTGAGTCATGATTTAAATACTTAAAACAATGTTTCATTTAAAATACCACGATGATTCAAATATAGAAACTGGTTTCTGTATTTCAACTGAAATCAGTGATCCACCTCACTATTTTAGTCACTACTCAACAAATTAAAGATCCATATTTCCCGCGATACACGCAAGAGACACCACACAAGAAAGTATATGTGGGATGATGCTCTCCGTGATTTCAACCCCACCTTGATAAGAGACCGATCTATCGGTTACAGATCCCCTTCACGGCTTTTCCTCTGCGAATATGTAAGATTTAGCAGACTGCAATAAACATTTAAGAAACATTGGTCCACTGTTACAATCGTTAATTAGGGACAGTTACCCCTGTCTTTTTATGGTTTTTTGGAGATATTCATGCCGGGTTTTACCTCAACACCTCATGCGCTGTACCAGCAGGTCAAATTACATGTAAAAAAACATATTAATTCAGGCGAATGGACTCCCGGCACCATGATCCCCTCAGAACACCAATTGGTTGACCAACTGAAAGTATCCAGAATGACTGTCAACCGGGCACTACGTGAACTTGCTCAAGAAGGAATTATCAAACGAGTGGCGGGTGTCGGAACGTTTGTTGCCGATAAAAAACCTCAATCGAGTCTGTTGATGATTGCCAATATTGGCGATGAAATTCATCAACGCGGCCATCAATATCGATGTGAGCAGCTCTATTTACAGAGGGAATCAGCCTCACTCCCTATTGCAGCCGCTTTAGGGATCCCGACTGGTCAATCGGTTTACCATGTGATCTGTATTCACTATGAAGAAGAACTCCCGGTGCAACTCGAAGATCGCTATGTCAATCCCATAATGGTTCCCAATTTCATCAATCAGCAGTTTAATGCCCAGCAAACACCTTCTCGGTATCTGCTCAACCAGCTGCCTGTCGAAGAGATGGAACATATCGTTGATGCCACTCTCGCTGACGAACACCAAGCTGAGCAACTCCAGATCACCCATCAGGAACCCTGTCTGATATTAATGCGCCGGACCTGGGCTCATGAAAACATTGTCACATATGTACAGTTTTTGCACCCGTCATCACGCTATCGATTGGGCGGTCGCATGAAAGTGACCCCGGAACATGCGGCTGGCTAATTCAGCGCGTTTGGAAACACATAAGTTGCAGCTCAGCCAATGACAACTCTTTGCCAAAATGTTGCGCAATATGATGCCGGTTGAAAGAATCTTTCTGAAACTGCGAAAATGCTCCGGCGACTCCATATTCGGCTAAAACATCCCGACAATCTGGATAATTCATCCTATCACCTCATCTAAACCGGAATGGCCTTGTTGCCAAGGCGACGAGGACAAGGCCTGCTTTAACAAGGTTAAAAAACCGGAAATACGCGCCGATCGTTCTTGTTCAGAACCACTGACTAACGCCACTATGTTGGCATCCGGCAACTGATAATCTGGTAATAATCGAACCAGTTCTCCGCTGTCGAGTTGCGGCTGCACATCCCACTGCGAACGCATGATGATCCCCAGCCCAGCCATTGCCCATGCTTTAATAACCCGACCTTCATTCGTGGCCAGATGCGGATTTATCCGAAGGGTATGCCGCTTTCCAACATGGTCCATAAACGACCATACTGTGACATCTTCGTTATTTTCCCGAAGCGCGATACATTGGTGATGATGCAAATCCTCTGGAGTTTGGGGCATTGGATGTTGCTCTAAATAAGATGGTGCCGCACAGATAAATCGCTGATTGGGGGCTAACGTAATCATTCGTAAAGATGAATCATGAAGTTGCCCGATATAGATAATGACATCCCATTTCTGATGGCTAGTCCATTGCGGCGTGTCAGAGAGTTCCAGTTCAACATCAAGCTGCGAATGAGTTTGGCTATATTGGCCCAAAAGCGGCGCAATATAATCATTACCAAATCCTAAAGGCGCTAATACCCGGAGCTTGCCACTCACCCGCTCCCGGCGCTGGTCTAATTTATCTTGTAACGCCCCCAGTTCCCATAAAATAGCCGCCCCACCATCGACTAATAATCGCCCTTCTTCTGTTAGACTCACTCGACGAGAAGGCCGCTGTAACAGCTGGATCGAGAGTTTATGCTCAATATACTGGATCCGCTGCGTCACCGAAGGTGGGGTAATATTCAATGTTCGAGCAGCCTCGGCTAACGTTCGATGCTGAGCAATTGTCGCAATAAAACGCAGATCATCGGAGCTAATCATTAATAAAAAACCTAATCATTAAATTATATTTAATTAATATAAATGAAAACTAATTGCATCGATACTCTGTTAAAACGTCCCTTGATAAAAGAACAGGATAAACGATGCGTGACCAACCATTGCCACCTCAATTAGCAAAGATCTACCAGCGTCTAACCACCCCTTATCTGCTGATCGACAAATCGATCTTAGCGCGTAATCTCCACCGACTCCGGCATAAAATTGAAGCGGCCGGTTGCCGACTACGCCCTCACTTTAAAACCCTCAAAAGTTTATCCGCAGCCCCTTATCTACTGCCGCGACTAGACGCCCCCATCACCGTTTCAACCTTAGCAGAAGCCGAAGCATTAGCCGGACAGGGATACACCAACATGATTTACGCCGTTGGCATCGTGGGGGAGAAGCTACTCCGAGTCCAACAGCTATTACAGCAAGGCGTAACTCTCCACGTTTTACTGGATAGCCCGGAGCAAGCCGCGATGGTCAATCAATTCTGCGATATACAACATTGCCAAATCAGTGCGCTAATTGAGATTGACTGTGATGGTCACCGTGCAGGATTATCGTTAGATGATCCGCGCTTACTCCAAATAGCTCGATCCCTGCATCACGGAAATGCCGTACTTGCAGGGATACTAATCCATGCCGGAGAGTCTTATCACTGCCGTGATCCACAGGCCTTACATCAAGCCGCTGCTCATGAGGTTGCCGTCGCCAATCAAGCCAAACAGTTCTTATTAGTCCATCAGCTTCCTTGTGATATCGTCAGTATCGGTTCAACTCCCACGGCCTGTAGCTATTCTGATCTTACTGGGATTAGCGAAGTGCGCGCCGGCGTTTATAGTCTGTTTGATCTGGTCATGACCCAAGTGGGAGTCTGCACTTTAGAAGATATTGCCGCACGGGTCGTCACGACCATCATTGGCCATCATAAAAACAAAGGATGCCTATGGATCGATGCGGGGTGGATGGCGCTCAGTGCCGATAGTGAACCCAACCCATGGCGTAACGGAGAGTTATATGGCCGGGTCATCAGCCCCGACGGCTCATTATCAGAGAACTTGTGGGTGACAGGAGCCAATCAGGAACACGGCATGATCACCGCCCTCGATGGCGCACCAATCCGCTTTGAGGACTATCCCATTGGCTGTCGGCTGCAGATCTTGCCCCACCACGCCTGCGCCACGACGGCGATGCATTCTCACTATTATTTGTTTGATCGCCCGACGGACCACCATGAAATCTGGTCACGGATCCAGGGCTGGTGAACCCAATTTACGACATCATTCATAAAGCGATGCAGCCGCTTCCAGATAAGCTTTGAGCATCTGCATGATTACGGCTGATACCGGGGCAGCCAATGCTTCACGATACGTAAAAGGTGGCTGCTCATCCATATAAATAGCCTGCGCCATCTCTAATTGAATGGCGTGCAACTGCTGCTCCGGACGCCCAAAATGGCGAGTAATAAATCCTCCTTTGAAGCGGCCGTTGTGTACCCAACTATAGTCCGAATCTTCACAAACCTGACTAAGAGACTGCACCAACGCCGGATCACAACTCATCCCCTGATTACTCCCAAGGTTCAGATCCGGCAATCGTCCTGCAAAAAGATAAGGAATTTCAGAGGCAATCGAGTGGGCATCAAACAATAACGCATAACCAAAGTGGGCTTTGATCCGAGCCAGTTCATCTTCAATCTGCTGATAATAAGGCTGCCAGATCGATTCGATGGCCCACTGATGTTGCGGCTCACTTACCGGTGAATGCCACATCGGCTCCCCACTAAATAAGGTCTGACTAAATAATCCGGTCGTAGCACCTTGATAGAGAGGTGCATTATCTTGCGGACGATTCAAATCGATCACATACCGCGAATAGTTAGCCCGGATCAAGCTAGGTTGAAACTGTGCTGCCTGCTGATATAAACGAGGCAAATGCCAGTCAGTATCCGGTAATAAGCGGGCCGCATCGGTTAATTTGGTAGCCACTTCATCGGTCAGTTCAGTCCCGACATGTGGCATGCTAATCAATAGCGGGCTTTGTCCCTGACTAAATTCAAAAGCATCAAGCATGACTCACTCCTTAAATACTGACGGCAGGCAAACAACCTACGCCCCACGAATTAGACCTTTAACCCTAAACCAATTTATCTTTCTTGTATATACAGCAGGCCTTTTCAGTCATTCCCAAAATCTGGATGTCGATCACGAATAATCCCCTGTGTACTGAACCATTTGCGGGTTTACAGCGCCATCCAAGTTACTGTATATGTATATACAGCAGATTCAATGAGAGATCCTTATGACGCAATTCTATGCTCCAATCGCCCGTCTCCCCAGTGGCTGGCAACCGCATGTAGCCATTGATGTTGATCATGCCGGCACCATCACGCGGGTTCGTCCACATGCCGATCAAGCGACTGCCGATCAGATCCTACAAGGACCGATTCTCCCCGGGCTAGCCAATGCGCACTCTCATGCTTTCCAACGCGCGATGGCCGGACTGGCTGAACACCGCTTAAATCCAACTGACAGTTTCTGGAGTTGGCGGGAACAGATGTACCGAATTGCGCTACAAATCTCACCGGACCAGTTATACGATATTGCACTCTATCTTTATATCGAACTGCTTGAAGGCGGATTCACCTCCATCGCCGAGTTTCACTACTTGCACCATCAGCTCAGTGGAGTCCCTTACACCAACCCGGCCCAGATGTACGCCGCGATAAGTCAAGCCGCCGCTGATGCCGGGATCGCACTAACTCTATTGCCAACGCTTTATAGTTATAGCGATTTTGCACAGCAACCCGCATCCGAGCAACAACGTCGCTTTATCCAGCAAACCGATCAGTATCTACGGCAGTTAGCCGATGGACAGGCCATCATTGAGCATCAGCCCCAGCAACGCCTTGGCGGTTGTTTTCATTCACTACGCGCCTGCAGCATCGAACAGATCCAAGACGTCATCACCGAACTCCCCAGTGACTGGCCACTTCACATCCATATCAGCGAACAGCAGCGGGAAGTCCAGCAATGTCAGGCCGTCCACGGAACGACTCCGGTTCGCTGGCTCAACCAGCATATACCGTTGGATCCACGTTGGACGCTGATCCATGCTACCCATATCGATTCGGAAGAAAGGTCACTGATCGCCCAAAGTGGAGCGGTTGCCGGGATCTGCCCAACCACAGAGGCCAGCCTCGGTGATGGTATATTTGCCACGCAAAGTTATCTGCAACAGGGAGGGCAACTCGCCATCGGTACCGATAGTCATGTTGGAACCACCGCAACCGAAGAACTACGCTGGCTGGAATATGCCCAGCGCTTAAGCCTCCAGCAACGTAACTGTCTGGCCGGAACAGAAACGACTAGTACCGGCGATCATCTGTTAAATCGGGTTTATGAAGGCGGGGCTCGCGCCCTGGGTCAAAAAATTGGGAAATTAGCCGTTGGATTTCGAGCCGACTGGCTTGAATTAGACACCCAAAATCCTTGGTTCAATACTGCTGATAGCTCGCATCTCACCGACACCTGGATATTTGCGACCCAATCGCCCTTGATCAAGAACGTCATGGTCGCTGGCGCGTGGAAAATTCGAAACTTCGAACATCCTCGCCGAGAACAGGCCCGGATACAACTGGAAAAAACACTACATCAGTTGCGTCAACGTCAAGCGTAAATTTCCAGCTCGTCAGCCGTCATTCGAGCACGATCTGAGTTTCCAAAACGAGGGCGTGCTCAAGTGACATGGCAAACAGATAAACCGCTTAAGCCACTTGATCCCCCCCTCAAATTCAGCTCACTATGAAATAGCGCACGAGCATGGAGGCACTCATCACCACAACCAGCCAACGCAGATAATTGGGATTAATCCGAAACAGGATCCGGCTTCCTAAACAGGCACCGATCATCTGTCCTAACAGCATCACTCCGGCAGCTAACCATAAGATATGACCTGAAATCAGATAAATCACCAGTGAAGCAACATTAGAGGCACAGTTTAAAACTTTAGCCCGCGCCGTAGCATCCACCATCGACTGCCCTAATAGCGATACCCCGGCCAATGCAAAAAAAGAACCCGTAGCCGGTCCAAAAAAACCATCATAAGCACCGATCAGCGGTACCGCGAAACGCCGGTATATCCACGTTGAATTTTCCTTCAGTGGACGATTTTCAACCGGCCTCGGTGCAAATAGAAAATAAGTGACGATCACACATAGGACAACCGGAACAATCCAGCTGAGCCACTGTGTATGGATCTGCTGAACGAGTAATGTACCGATCACCGCTCCCACCAAGGACCCCAACATGAGCCCTCGAACCTGATGCCACCGAACGCGACCTTTACGAAACATAATCCAAGACGCGGTTGCCGTACCGACGCTTCCCTGAAATTTATTCGTTCCCAATGCCCATAGCGGCGGAACGCCACACATCATCAGCGCCGGAATCGTTAGCAATCCCCCTCCGCCAGCCAGCGTGTCGATCGTTCCGGCCACCACCGCGATTAAAAACAAAAACGCAATGCCCTGCCACGTTAAAGAACCTACTAACGGATCCATAACAACATCCATGATTCACATCCTATGACCTAAATTTAATCCGCTTATAAAAAGAAATTATTAATTATTTTTAAATAGTTATATCAACTGCAATGAGGGCAAAAAATCAGTACGGCATCATGGCAATGACCGATCCGTAGCTGTTTTATCCGTAAAGAAAATGTTTTTATATGATAAATCATCTAGTTAATTTCTAACATTAATAAAATAAATCCTCAATTCAGTGTCATAAAAAAGATTCAAAAAGACTTGAAAACCATCGAGACCACCTCTATATATCAGTATTCTATTGAGAAAACCGATTAATCTAATCGCGAATAAGCAGTTCTCAATAAGTTGAAATTTTGTTAAATTGGGTTCCGTTTCACGAGGAGCCTCTGGACTCATTTTCATCATCACGCATGCTGACAGGTCGATCATCTTACAGGACCCTTTCATTATTAGTACGGTATCGGTTCACTCGGCGTATGGGTCAACGGGAATAATATATGAATAAATTAGATAATAACTGCATTGCTATTTTTGGGGCATCAGGCGATTTAACGCAGCGGAAGTTAATTCCGGCGCTTTATCATCTGTATATCACCGAGCAATTATCGGACTCGTTTTCTATTCTCGGAATTAGTCGCACCGAATATAGCGATACCGACTATCAAGCTAAGATCAAATCCGCCCTCAAAGACAGTGAAAAACTAGAAGACTCGGAACAGCTCGACACCTTCTGCTCCCACATTCACTATCAGCCACTCAACACCGCTGATGCAGAGAACTACGGCCAACTTAAAACGCGGTTGGCTCAGTTAGGTGAGCAATATCAAACCGGGGGCAACATCATCTTCTATTTGTCTACCCCACCGAGTCTTTATGGTGTCATTCCTGAATGTTTAGCCGCACACGGCTTAAACTCGGAAGAAGATGGCTGGAAACGACTTATCGTCGAAAAACCATTTGGTTACGATAAAGCATCCGCTCTGGCTTTAGATGATCAGCTCCACCGTTTCTTCCAGGAAGAGCAAATTTATCGTATCGACCATTATTTAGGCAAAGAAACCGTGCAGAATCTACTGGTATTTCGATTCTCAAACGGTTTATTTGAACCACTTTGGAACCGTAACTACATCGATCATGTTGAAATTACCGCCGCAGAAGCACTCGGCGTGGAAGGTCGTGGAGGTTATTATGACGGTGCCGGAGCGATGCGCGACATGTTCCAAAACCACCTATTACAAGTGCTAGGGATGGTGACAATGGAACCCCCAGCATTGATCAATGCGAATTCAATCCGCAATGAAACCGTCAAAGTGTTCCAGAGTCTACACCCACTCGATGAACGAGCCTTAAATGAAGACCTCATTTTAGGTCAGTATACTTCCTCTAAAGTTCGAGGGGATGAACTACCAGGCTATCGTGAAGAGAAAGGAGTAGCCGAAGATTCTCGAACAGAAACTTATGTCGGATTGAAACTATTCATCGATAACTGGCGCTGGAATGGGGTTCCATTCTATGTCCGTACCGGTAAACGTCTGCCGACTCGCGTCACTGAAGTTGTAATTCACTTTAAGAAAACGCCTCATCCGGTCTTTGGTCAAAACACTCCCGAAAATAAACTGGTAATTCGTATCCAACCAGACGAAGGCATTTTGATGAAGTTCGGTCTGAAACAACCCGGTGCGGGCTTCCACTCTCAAGAAGTCTCCATGGATTTCCGCTATGACAGTTTAGACGGCGCTCAGGTTTTGACAGCTTACGAACGATTACTTCTAGATGCCATTAAAGGTGATCCCACCTTATTTGCCCGAAGTGACGCCGTGCTGGCTTGTTGGGATTTCGTACAACCTATTTTAGATTTTAGCCGAAATAACCCAACACTTTACGGGTATGCTTGTGGAACCTGGGGACCGAAAGAAGCCGACGAATTACTCAGTCGGGATGGCCGTGAATGGCGATTTCCCTGCAAAAATTTAACTGATACAGAATATTGCGAGCTTTAAATCATGATTAATCATAAAGTATTTGAAACAGCAGATGCTGTAGTTCGTTCATTATCAGAACAACTTGTTGAATACAGTCAGCGCAGCAAACCAGTTCATATTTCGCTTTCTGGTGGCAGCACCCCAAAATTGTGGTTTAAATTGCTGGCTAAAGAATATGCCGATAAAGTCAACTGGAATAATCTGCACTTTTGGTGGGGAGACGAACGTTGTGTGGCACCTGATGATGCCGAAAGCAACTATGGCGAAGCGAAAGCCTTATTGTTCGATCACATCCAGATGAATGCAGAAAATATCCATCGAATCCGGGGTGAAAATGATCCGGAAGAAGAAGCGCAGCGTTTGGCGGAAGAGATCTGTGATACTCTGCCCAGTGCTAACGGCCTCCCTTCATTTGATTGGATCCTATTAGGGATGGGCGGAGACGGACATACCGCGTCTTTATTCCCTCATCACACTGATTTTAATGAACCCAATTTAACCATCGTCGCAGCTCACCCGGAAAGTGGGCAGCTCCGAGTCTCCAAAAGTGCTCGTCTGCTCAGTAACGCAGAACGGATCACCTATCTGGTATTAGGGGATAGTAAAGCTGAACGGATTCACGAAATAGCCACACATGACGCCGCTGAACTACCTTATCCTGCGGCAAAAATTAAAGCTCGTAAGGTCACCGAATGGTACCTGGATGCGAGCGCAGCTAAAGATTTGTAAGTAAGGAGTCCAAATGAAAAAAGGTGATATCGGGGTAATTGGTCTGGCAGTAATGGGCCAGAACCTAATCCTCAACATGAATGACCACGGTTTTAAAGTGGTTGCCTACAACCGTACCACCGCTAAAGTGGACGAATTTTTAAATGATGCAGCGAAAGGGACCGATGTGATTGGAGCCTACTCGCTGGAAGATTTAGTCGAAAAACTGGAAAAACCACGCAAAATAATGCTGATGGTTCGCGCCGGTAGTGTCGTCGATACCTTCATTGAAAATCTCGTGCCATTGTTAGACGAAGGCGACATCATCATTGATGGTGGGAACTCGAACTATCCAGATACCAACCGCCGTACTCAAGAATTAGCGAAAAAAGGACTCCGCTTTATCGGTACCGGTGTATCCGGGGGCGAAGAAGGTGCACGTTTCGGACCTTCCATCATGCCCGGTGGGAATGAAGAAGCCTGGACTTATGTGAAACCGATCCTACAGGCTATCTCCGCCAAAACAGATAAAAACGAACCTTGCTGTGACTGGGTGGGTAAAGACGGTGCAGGCCACTTTGTAAAAATGGTTCACAACGGCATCGAATATGGTGATATGCAGCTGATCAGCGAAGCGTACCACTTCATGAAAGAAGGCTTAGGCCTCTCTTATGAACAGATGCAGGAAACTTTCCAAGCCTGGAACAAAACTGAACTTGATAGCTATCTAGTTGAAATTACAGCGGATATTCTAGGTTATAAAGATGAAAATGGTGAACCTTTAGTCGAGCATATTCTCGACACCGCAGGCCAAAAAGGGACCGGTAAATGGACCGGAATCAACGCCTTGGATCTGGGGATCCCATTGACCTTGATCTCTGAAGCGGTATTTGCCCGTTGCGTCTCTTCATTTAAAGATCAACGTCAGCAGGCTTCTGCACTGTTCAACCATAAAGTTGATCAAGTCGAGGGTGATGTCAGTGAATGGCTAGATGCGTTGCGTCAAGCTCTGCTTGCTTCAAAAATCATCTCTTATGCACAAGGCTTCATGTTGATCCGTCAGGCTTCTGAAGATTTCGACTGGTCACTCAACTACGGTAACGTAGCGTTGATGTGGCGAGGCGGTTGTATCATTCGTAGTGCATTCTTGGGGAACATCCGGGATGCGTATGAAAATAACCCTGATCTGATCTTCTTGGGTTCTGATGAATACTTCAAAAATATTCTTGAAACCTGCATGAACGCATGGCGTAAAGTGGTTGCCAAAGCAATTGAAATCGGTCTGCCGATGCCATGTATGGCCTCTGCACTCACTTTCTTGGATGGTTACACCACAGAACGTTTGCCAGCGAACCTGTTGCAGGCTCAGCGTGACTACTTCGGTGCTCACACTTATGAACGTCTGGATAAACCACGCGGTGAATTCTTCCACACCAACTGGACTGGTAAAGGCGGTAATACCGCATCAACAACCTATGATGTGTGAGTCGTTTTAACCACTGAATAAATACAACCCCAGTTTCGGCTGGGGTTGTTATTTAAAACAAAAACGCACGCATTGTTCCGCTCTTTGCATCATTTCACCTCCCTCCATCTACAAAATCTAAAATAAAACCATCGATTATCTTCACTCCATCTAAAAAGCATTCACAATATGCAAATGACCTCTTTACCTTCTGGTTAGGGGAAGGATTATGCTAATCATCATTCAGTAATCCTAAAGAGATCATGATGGCTAATGGAGCAATGATGAAACGACGCATTCGTTTAGAGAACGTCGCCCCCGAACAAACATCGGCACTCGCCACACGGCTCCGCCAAATTCCACAGATCCATCAGGTTGATCATCAACACCAATGGCTCAGGATTAGCTACGATGCTCGCTTTTATGAAATTTCTCAGGTGTTAAAACAACTTGACCAATGGCAGATCCCCTATCAACAGGGATTTTGGGCCCGACGACGCTATCAACGCTATCAAAATACCGATCATCAGGCTCGTGAAAACAGCGCTATCATCCCTTATTGCTGTGATAAGGTCGCTATTCGTAAAGAAAATCTATAACGGCGACCCGCGCTATCCAGGAACAAAAGTAATGGTTCAGACACGACAAGCTTGTTCACCTAAGATATAATTTACTATGTGTAGGAGTTCATCATGACTAACTTTGTAGTTTCCCGGAAACTCAAACTAGCTCAGTCAATTACCCCAGAGCAACAAGATATTCTCAGCGAATTGCCCGGATTAATGACATGGGATGTACAGGGAAATACCTTTCAGGTCAAATATGACGCATCACAACTGCAATTATCAGGGATCATGGAACTCGCGGGCTTAAAACCGGCGACAAATAAACTACAACAATGGCGGATTCGCTATTATCAGTTTACGGATCAGAATCTGGCGCAGGAATCCGGACACGTTCCCCATTGCTGTAATAAATTACCCCGTTAACTCGCAGATTCAAAGTTACACACAACGGACACCTACCCACAAGGCGCCTCAATATGGACAACCGTTTGAGGCGAACGTATAGGGCCATGCCCTTTTAAACAACCATTAGGTAAAATTTTTATGGGAAAGCCAACGACTGGCCGCGCCCTACTCTGGCTTGTCGCGATGGGCTTTTTCATGCAGACGCTGGATGGCACCATTGTCAATACCGCATTACCGGCAATGGCCCGTTCTCTGCACCGTGATCCACTGCAAATGCAGCAGGTCGTTGAAGCCTACCTGCTCACTGTCGCCATTCTCATCCCAGCATCCGGCTGGCTGGCCGATCGTTTCGGCACCCGAAATGTATTTATGTTCGCCATTGCCATGTTCGGTCTCGGCTCTCTGTGCTGCGCCGAATCGCAAACCTTTGGACAATTAATTGTATCCCGAATTATTCAAGGTATCGGCGGTTCGCTACTGATGCCGGTCGGTCGCCTGGCCATTTTAAAGAGTATTCCCCGTCGCGAATTTCTGGCCGCAATGAGCTTTGTCATCATGCCCGGTTTATTGGGCCCGATTATCGGTCCAGCCTTAGGCGGCTTGTTAGTCGAAATAGCTTCGTGGCACTGGGTCTTTCTGATTAATCTCCCCGTCGCCGTGGTCGGAATTTGGGTCGCAGCCAAAGCAATGCCTGATTTACGCTATCCCCGACCTGAGAAATTTGACTATTTGGGTTTCTTACTCCTCGCCGGTTCCATGGCTTCGCTCACCGTAGGGCTAGATAAGCTAGCGCAGTTTCATCAGCAGAATAACACGCCGCTGCGATGGCTTGCCTTCGGAGCTATACTCATGGCCGGATACTGGTTTAGAGCCCATCGGCAAAGTGCACCACTGTTTACGCCTCGACTATTTCAGGTTAAAACCTTCCGGCTGGGGGCCCTTGCGAATATTTTAAATCGCATAGGGACGGGAGCCATGCCGCTATTAATTCCTCTTTATCTACAAATTGGCCAGGGATTCACCCCTTTTAAAGCCGGATTAGCGATGATCCCAATTGCGCTGGCAGCCATGATTACCAAAAAATTTGTGGTGCAGATTATTCATCGCTTCGGCTACCGATTAGTCCTGCTTCGGATCAGTTTACTTCAAACATTGTGTATCGCATCATTTGCGCTCACCAACCACCATCCCCTATGGCTTATCATGCAGCTGTTTTTATTGGGCACGCTCAATTCAATCACCTTTAGCGGCATCGGAACTCTGGCACTCAAAGAGCTTAACGACGAATTAGCCAGTCCGGGAAACAGCTTATTATCCGTTATCCAACAATTAGGTTTCAGTTTTGGTATCGCGGTGGGGGGCACACTCCTAGCCATCTATACTCAACTGGCACCGGCTCATCAATCTATTTTATGGAGCTTTAATTACACGTTTATCAGTATTGCAGGAATTGTACTGCTTCCAGCCTTTTGTTACTGGCGATTGCCCCATGATGCACCAAAGCAGCGCCACCATTAAAAACATCAGCACACTTTTATAACATTAGTTCTAACTTCATCAAACCATGCATTGGTTGTCCGTGATTTTTTTTGATCTCACACACTTCTACCATCGCATCTATTAACTATTACGGATAGTGTTATATAGCACTGGAATTTTTGAACTCCAGACAAACATTGCCTTTAATTTATCCAATATCAGCTATGATCTTTAGGAGCTACCATGCAACTATCCAATCCCGAACTATTACAAACACAAGCCTATATCGACGGACAATGGTGTGATGCAACGAGTGGTCAGCGTTTTGCCGTGATCAATCCTGCCACAGCAGAAACCATCACTCAGGTTGCTGATTGCAGCTCACAGGAAACCCTCCAGGCTATTGATGCCGCACAACAGGCCCTACCCAAATGGCGGGCAATGACCGCGAAACAACGCTGTGCACTGCTTCAAACCTGGTTCGAACTCATTATCGAAAACCGTGAAGATTTAGCCACCCTGATGACGTTGGAACAGGGGAAAGCTCTCGCTGAAGCTCGCGGAGAAGTCAATTATGGGGCCTCATTTGTTGAATGGTTTGCCGAAGAAGGCAAACGCCAGTATGGTGAAACCATTCCAGCGACCAATGCCAACCAACGCTTACTCACAATTCGCCAGCCTATCGGCGTCGTTGCTGCGATTACCCCCTGGAACTTCCCTATTGCGATGATCACCCGTAAAGCGGCCCCAGCACTAGCCGCTGGTTGTACCATGATCATCAAACCCTCGGAAGAAACACCGCTGTGCGCACTGGCACTGGCTAAATTAGCCCAACGGGCTCAGATCCCAGATGGAGTCCTGAACATTGTTCCCGGCTTAGATTCCAAAGCGATTGGGAAAGCGCTCACCGATAGCTCGATTGTGCGCAAACTGAGCTTCACCGGTTCCACCCCGGTCGGTAAATTGCTGATGCGTCAGTGTGCTGCCACCGTGAAACGCACATCGATGGAGCTCGGAGGCAATGCCCCTTTTATCGTTTTTGATGATGCCGATCTGGATAAGGCTATTCAGGGGGTGTTGGCTTCTAAATACCGTAATAGCGGTCAAACCTGTGTTTGTGCCAACCGAATTCTGGTTCAGTCCGGCGTCTATGAGGTGTTCGCCGATAAACTGACGACAGCCATTAAGCAATTCAAACTGGGGAATGGCTTGGATGAAGGGGTCAATATGGGGCCACTAATTAACCAGAAAGCACTCGATAAGGTCAACGCTTTAGTTCGTGGTGCCCTCAAAGAGGGTGCCCATCTCAAAGCGGGAGGGACTCCAAGTGAAAACGGTTTGTTCTATCCTGCCACCATCCTAACCGATGTCACTCCGGACATGGATATTTTTAATCAAGAAATATTCGGACCAGTTGCCCCACTGGTTCGTTTTGAAACAGAACAAGAGGCCATTGAACTGGCGAACGCAACCCCATTTGGTCTGGCTGCGTATTTTTACGCGGCTGATTTGGGCCGGATCTGGCGGGTGGGTGAAGCACTCGAATATGGCATGGTGGGGATCAATGAAGGTTTGATATCCAACGAAGTTGTACCTTTTGGCGGCGTTAAAGAATCTGGTGTTGGGCGAGAAGGTTCTCGTTATGGCATCGAAGAATACAGTGAAATTAAATACTTATGTATGGGGGTTGGCTAACCAGCCACCGATGGAGTAATAAAATGGATAATCAGGAACTAGCTCAACGTAAAAATAAAGCCTTTTCTCGTGGTCAAGGCAGTGGCTTTGACGTCTTTATTGATCGCGCAGAAAACGAACAGTACTGGGACAGTGAAGGCCGCCGTTATATCGATTTAGGTGCTGGGATTGCCGTATTAAATACGGGTCACCGTCATCCCAAAGTACTGGCTGCCGTTAAAGAACAACTGGAACATGTCACACATACCTGTTTGACTGTAACACCATATGCCTGTGCCGTTGAATTGGCAGAAAAACTCAACGTACTGGCTCCCGGAAAAACCGAGAAAAAAACAGCGCTGTTCTCTTCCGGTTCTGAAGCCATTGAAAATGCGATCAAAATTGCCCGCCATTATACCAAACGCAGCGGTGTCATCGCATTTGATGGGGGGTTCCACGGTCGAACCAGTATGGCAATGGCTCTCACCGGAAAAGTGAATCCTTACAAAAAAGGCTTTGGTCCTTTCCCGGCTGAAGTGTATCACGTTCCTTATCCAAACGAATATCTGGGGATCAGCGAAGAGCAAGCACTGGAAGCCATCCAGATGCGCTTTAAAGTAGATATCGAACCAGAACGGGTAGCCGCCATCATCATTGAACCAGTTCAAGGGGAAGGGGGATTCTACCGCGCTCCAGTGAGCTTTTTGAAAGCGATTCGGGCCCTGTGTGATGAACATGGAATTGTCATGATCATCGATGAAATTCAGACTGGTTTTGCCCGTACCGGGAAAACTTTTGCCTGTGAATATGCCGATGTTGAACCAGATCTAATGACTATTGCGAAAGGATTGGGAGGTGGGTTCCCTATCTCAGGTGTCATTGGTAAAGCTGAAATTATGGATTCACCTCAACCGGGGGGTCTAGGGGGAACTTACGGGGGTTCACCGATTGCCTGTGCCGCAGCCTTAGCCGTTCTGGACATTATCGAAGATGAAAAACTCCGGGATAAAGCTTTGGCTATCGGCGAACAACTGACCGCTCGGTTGCGCACGCTTCAGGATACTTATCCAGCCCTGATCGGCAATGTTCGTAATCTAGGTGCCATGATTGCATTTGAACTGGTCAAAGAAGGGGATGCACAGCAGCCTAATCCTGAACTGACCAAAGCTATTGTTGCCAAATCCGCGGAAAAAGGTCTGATCCTGTTATCTTGTGGGATCCGCGGTAATGTCATTCGCTTGCTACCGGCTCTAACGGCTAATCCAGCCATTTTGGAAGAAGCGATGGATATCCTGACCAAAGTGATGGCCGAACTGGCTTAATCGCCATTCCATGTTGTCAATCCAAAAGGCCTTTAGCGGATGCTAAAGGCCCATACGACCAAGCCTGTTCAATGAACAGGCTTGGTGCCTTATAACGCTATCGCGGCGAGAGGATGAATACTGCGAGCACCATCGGAACCCACAAATATTTCACACTGAACCCCATAACTCTGGGCAATTTGCGATGCGGTAAGCACCTTCGGTGTAGCCCCTCGAACCATCTGTCGCCCCTCTTTTAAAATCATCGTTTGATCCGCATAGCGATGAGCCTGATTCAAATCGTGTAAGACCATGATCGTACAAATTTGATGTTGCTGAGTATACTGTTGAACCGTCTGTAACAGCTGCATTTGATTGGCCAAATCCAGAGCTGACGTAGGCTCATCCAAAAGCAGCAAACGCGGCTGACGGATCAGTGCTAATGCCAATGCCACCAGCTGTTTTTGTCCTCCGGACATTTCGTCAGGAAATCGCTGAGACAGCTCTTCAAGTGCGAGCATTTCTAGCATCTGCTGCGCTTTTTCAATACTCTCTGCCGATGCCTGAAAGCCGATATTGTGGCTATTCTGAGCCAGAAGCAACATTTCAAATACGGTCATCCGAACCGAACTGGCAGAAAAATCTTGCGCAACATAGCCAATCAACTGACTCCGGTCTCGAGCACTGAGCTGTGCTAATACCTGGCCTTCCAATTGGATCTCTCCCCGAGACTTTAATAATCCGGCCAAAGCTTTAACCAATGTCGATTTACCAGCCCCATTGCGTCCCAATAGCGCCAACGATTGTCCATTTTCCAAAACGAAATCAGTGGGATGTAAAATCAGTTTGCGTCCAATCCGAACACTTAAATTTTTAACAGTAAGCATTACCGCCTCCGGCTTCCACGGCCGAAAATCAACCATACAAAAAAAGGAACCCCTAATAATGACGTGACCATGCCGATGGGAAGGATCACGCCCGGGATCAACATTTTGCTCACAATAGAGGCGACCGTCATCAACAGGGCACCGGTAATCATGGTCATCAACTGAGTAAAACGTTGATCCTCTCCCACCAGCATTCGTGCCACATGCGGTGCAACTAACCCGATAAATCCCACCACCCCGATCGTGGCGGTAATCGCACTGGCAAGCAGAGCCGAGAAGACCAACAGCAACATCCGTAATTTGGCGACTGAAATGCCTAAGACTTGAGCCTGATCGCCAAATCCTCGCAGCGCCGAAACTTGCCAAGATAATAAAAGCAATATGGGAACAATAATCAGAATAATGGTGGCGTTAATCCCAACCTGAGTCCAATTACTCTTTTGCAGTGAGCCCATCATCCAGAATACCAGCGACTGAAGCTGGTCAACATCAGCCAGATACTGAGCTAATCCCAACAACGCTGAAAAAATAAAATGTACGGCGATCCCCAACATCACGATCATTTCGACAGATAACCCCCGTCGTGATGCAAAAAAGCCAATGAATAACACCGTGGCTAACGAGAAGATAAAAGCATTCGCCGTCAGTAAATACCCTACCGGCAGCCAACTGACCAACGCCGTCTGAAAAACGATGACTAAGGCAGCACCAAACCCGGCGGCCGCTGAAATTCCCAGCGTAAATGGTTCGGCCAGTGGGTTATCTAACACCGTTTGCATCAGCGAACCGGCCAATCCCAGACCAATACCCGCTAACACTGCCGTAATCGTCACTGGCATCCGTAAATCCCACATCACGACCCGAACCATCGCCGAACTCAGTTGAGGATGAAGCAGTCCATCCAAAGCGACTTTCCAGGGCAGTGTCCCCGAACCACACAGTAAATCGGTCACTACCGCGATAACCGTCAGTATTGCAAAACTGATCAGCCAAAATAATCGCTTGCGGACACCATTTCGATAAACAACAGCGCCGGATACAGGATCCGGCATATTCGTTACATCAGTCATTATGAGATGAATTTATTCCTTGGCATGAGCAAATAATGTCAGAGCCCCAGTATCACCTTTAATTTCGGTAAACTGACTCAGGATCTGCTGATAGGTCGCTTTGGGATCCAGTTTGGCAAACTGCTGTGGATAAAAATCTTTGGCCAGCGCTTCAATCGCAACAATATTATAAGGGTGATTATAAAACAGATGATAAGCCCCAAAGATCCGATGCTCATGAGACGCTTTGAGTTGTTTGAACCCTGGACGAGCTAACAACTCTGCAAATGCGGACTGAATGGCCGAATCACTCACATCATAACCTAGTGGCAGGGCAATCGACTTACTCCGCCCTTTCCACTGCGCACCGGTCATAACATAAACATCTGGTTGCATCTGCAATACTTTTTCCATTGCAACGACACCCGTGGGCCCTTTAAGTAACTGAAAGCCTAAATTATTACCCCCAGCCGTCGCCACTAATTGGCCCCATCCAAAGTGATTATGGGTAAAGCAACAGTCATTGCCGCCACGGACCCCGGCGTGCGCTTCAATAAAGACGCTGGGACGTTGAGCCCCTTTAGCCAATGCATGAGCTACGCCTTCATGCACCTGTTTAAGATGTTGGGCATAAAAATCTGCATACGCTTTACCTTCAGCTTCTTTATTCAGGATCTTACCGAGTAATTCCACACTGGCTGGAGCATCCTTGATAGGTCGTTCAGAAGTATCCACGAAGACAACCGGAATATGCAACTTGTCCAACATTTTGATGACCCCACCCTGCTCTAGCGCCGGTTTTGATCGAAGTTCAGCGATCATCAACTGAGGGGAACGCGTCATCACCTCTTCTAAGTTAATCTGGCCACTATCGCTATAACGCATATCTAAAATATGAGATGCCTGTGGCCACTGTTTGAGTAATCGAGACCAGAAACCGGTATCGCTCAGTCCCAGGAGATTATTCCAAGCCACGACTCGCTTAAACGGATTATCACGATCCAATAAGGCTAGCATCAGCACATTTCGACCATCCTGTAATACCACATGCTGAGGCTCAGACTGGATCGTCACCTGACGCCCCGCCATATCCGTCACAGTTAGAGGATACTGGGTCGCCTGTGCCGTCCACGCACAAATCAAACCGAATAGTAAGAGGGATAATCTCGCCAGATAGCGCATTGAGGAAACTCCTGAAAGTAATAAAACAGCGATCAACCACCCGAATTACAGCAGTTGATAAAAGAGCTTATAATATAAATAAAAATCATTATCGTTCAAATATTTTTTTGTTTTAATGTTATGCAGTCATTATATAACCCAAGACCGGCATGAAACGGCATGACCGTTCCACCCCAAAAAATAGAATCAAAGAAGATTAACCATGAAATAGGTCAACAGCACCAGCGGGGTCAGACGCTCCTGACCCGATTAGTTTTTAACGTGCATCCTGGCGATGACGGTGTAATAGCTCCCAAAACAACTCTCGAGGCTTATGAGGCTGAGCAGTCTTACGACTGACGGCGGCAACCCCTAATTTATAGAATCGCCGTTCCGGCATAATGGCTTTGAGCAACCCTTTTTCAACATATTCGCGGGCATAATATTCAGGAAGGAAACCAATGTAATGGCCGGATAAAATGAGGCTCAAACGCACATCATAAAAATAAGCCGTCGCGGCTAAATTCAGATCAACCAATTGCTGATTGACCTGTTGGTGTGGCTTTAATCCGGCATGCGCCGCCGCGGCTTGATTAATCTCATCATCACAGATAGTTTCCGGTGCCCGACGCGCCAATTCATGATCACACGAGCAATATAAATAGCAAAGGTCACTATAAAGTTGCAGATAGTTCAACCCTTCTAACTGCCGATGGTAAGGAATAAAACCGATATCCGCTTCATCGTTCAATACCCGCCGCTCAATTTCAGCCATCGATGAAACATCGGTCCTCAATTGAATCTGAGGCGCTTCAGTGCAATACGCTCGCACCAGTTCTGGAAATTTACAACGCGGATCAAGACTGATCGAGTCAGACAATAGCAACCGTAACTGCCCGGTTAGACTACTGTTGAGGTTATTGACGGTATTACGAAACTCTTCCAATGAATCAAGCAATTGCTGAGTCATTTGATAGACAATAAGGCCTTCATCCGTCAATGAGAATCCCGCTCGCCCTCGTCGACAGAGTGTTAAACTCAACCGTGATTCTAAATTAGAAATATGCAAGCTAATGGTGGAACGACCAATATTCAACTCGGTCTCAGCAGCAGAAAATCCTCCGCACTCAACGACCGTCTTAAACACCCGTAGTTGTTTCAATTCATAATCACTCACCTGTCCCAGCGAGTAATTTGTCGATTTAGCCACTTTGTGCTCAGACTCCATATCTGTCGATTCAGCCCTATGACCAGTGATAGCACCGGCAACAATCACATACTCCATCCCCTAAAAAGCATGAAGCAACAGCAAACACCCCGTGCTTGCTGTTGCCCCCGATATTATATGAATCTGTGGCTTAGACAATTGATTTTGTGCTGATATCAGCTTATTTATCCAAAACTATTCCTATTTTTGGACGAAAGCGAGGTGCCCGCACCATCGCGGCACCGGTTTAAAACTGATAATTCAGATCAAGACTATAAGAACGTCCCGGTGCGGGATAACGCCCAACAGGGCTAACATCGATCCCGCGGAAGTAATAGTCCTTGTTAAACAAATTGTTAACGGCAACATTAACTCGCAAGATACGATTTTGGGATTGATACACATCTTTACCCACATTGAAATTCCAGACCGTATAACTCGGTAGCCGTCCGGTACTTCCCTTAGCGTCTTCATCACGAGTATTGGCCGCGTCGGAATAGGCGTTACTAAAATAAAAGCCCGATAATGTCGAGGTATATCCAGCTAGATCATAAGCCGCATCCCAGACCAGCTGATGCTTCGATGAATATTGGATCCGTTTGCCTTTATTCGGCCCTTGTCGATAGGTTGCATCCAGATAGGTGTACCCCAAACCAAGACTTAGATGATGAATAGACTCCGGAGCATATCGTCCTGAGATTTCAACCCCCTGATGCAAAGTTTTACCCACATTATCAAAGGTTTGATCGGTGCTATTCCACTGCAATTGATCTTTAAAATCGATCCGGTATAACGCTAGATTCAACTGGTTTTCACCCTCGGTGAAGCGCGTCCCAACTTCATAGTTCCAAGCCAGTTCATTCCCTTTTTCACCTCGACCCCGAATCGATGCAATTTGAGGGGTTCTTAAGGAACGTTGCGTATTAGCATACGCCGTCCAATGTGCCGTCAATTTATAGGCCAGCGTCAATCCTGGAAGCAGTTCATTGACATCATTATCCTGAGAACTATGGACTCGACGATCTGCAAAATTCATCCGAACCATCTCATATCGGAGTCCCGGAGTAATCGTAAGGGTTTGATCGAATAAACCCAGTTCATTACTGACATAAGCCGCATAGGCATTGGTTTCCAAATGCCAATTTCGGGGCATAGTCGTCGTCCCGCCACTGATCGGCGTCTGTTTTAACCGATAGCTAATATCTTCATTGACATAACGAGTCCCAATAATCCAATGCTGTGTCACCGACTCCGGTGAGCCAAAAGATAAAGCCAGTTTGGGTTCAACCCCAACGACATTAAACGTCCTTGGTGAAGAACGAACATGAGTGGCATCTAGCTCCGGATCAGCCCAAAAAGCCGCGGTTGAGTTATATCCCCACTGAAAATTTCGTTCGGAATGATGTCCAAAAGTCAGCAGCTCAAAACGGCCGGAATTCCCCCAATCCAGATCATGTAAATATTTCAGATGCCAACGCGTCGTTTCACCCACGTAAGTATCATCAGGACGCTTCGACTGATGACGATCCTGACGATAATCGCTCGGAGAAAGAGCACCAGCCATCTCGGTATCCGCTTTATAATGCTGAATAAAAGTATCTAATTCTTGAGTGTCACTGATCAACCAAGCCGTTTTAAGTTGAAAATTTTTCACATCCGTATCGGAATGATCCCGAAAACTATCCCCTTTGAGAAAATCTCCCGCGATTTGCAAGGCGAAACGTTGATTCAGCCATCCTCCAGTACGGATATAAAAATCATTTAAAGGCGTGCCATGCCCTTCAAATTTCGTAATACGCTGACTGAGTTCAGTCCTCCAAACCGCCGGGATTGGTTTGGTCACCAAGTTAATTACCCCACCGACATTATTCGGACCATACTGAACCGCAGCCCCACCACGCACAATATCAATTCGATCCAAATTTGCCAGCGACGCCGGGAAAATAGACTGGCCGGTATGCCCATAAGGAGCCAATGTCAAAGGGATCCCGTCCATTAAAAACTGAGCCTGACCACTACGGCTAGCTGATAGCCCCCGCACGGCAATATTAGGTAGAACGCCGGTACCCGATTCATCCTGGATTTTGATCCCATTCACTTTCTGAAGCGCTTGATCTATAGAGTCCGATGCGGTCGCTTTCATGTGTTCAGCACTTATCACCGTCCGGCTCCCCGGATAATCTTTGACATCAGTGGCAGATGAATGCCCCATCACACTCCCGGTCACAACCATCACGTCCCCTGTAGATGTCCCCTGAGCCGCATGACTTCCCCCTGAAACGAGAACGGCGCTTCCCAGTGCCCATTTCAGCAATGATCCCTTTAATTGTCCCTGACTTAACAACTTCACGTTTCCTAACCCTTTTATGATGAAAAAATACTTGTTCATATGGATGGAGCATCCAGCGAAACAACGGCCAATAATCCCGCTGTCCCTAACCTGCAACTTGGGATAGATACGACTACCGCATCAGCTGAAACATCTCGATGGCAAAATTATCTGGCGGACTTTAATACCTCATCAAATTGATGTTTTGTTAGCCGCTCAGAAGAATTACGAATAAAAACAAATATCATTTACATTTTCAACATTAAATTAACTATTTGTTTTATATTTTTAAATTAGCTTTTTCATCAATAAAAATACCGGCTACATCGAGGTTTGGTCATGACATTCAAGACAACCCGTAGTCCTCGCCCACAAAATGAGGAACAACAAGCCTCCTGATAGGAGTTTTACTCAAAAGAGCGCTCTGAAGATGTATTTAACAAGCAAGATGTATCTCGACGGTGAGTCATCACCGCACCCGAGATAAAAATAAGATAAAGACAAGTACGATTTTCATTACTTTTTGTATCAAAAATTTTTTTGCCTCCTTGCGCTCACTCGCTTTTCCAGATGATTTTTTATCGCCGATAGCACCATAGAATAAAAACTTATGCACCATTTTAAAGCGCCCTCTATCTACAGCACGGATGTATCCCCCCGACAAGCCTTCCAAGGGCCTCGCAACTAACTACTTAATATTTTAAATATTTGTGTTTAATTCCGTCCCTTTTGCCTATAGAGAGTAAAAGTGAGAATGTTCACAAATGATGCAAACCGACCAACTTAGAGCACTATTCTAAATCCATCTTTTTCATCGATATTAATTAAAATTCAGATAGTTACCGTCAGCAAAAGTTTGATTGATACAAAACTATAGGTATAGCCATAACAATTTATTTATTAAAACTCATCTGAAAGGATGCAGGGGTGATCACCAATAACGAATCAAACAAGTTCTTCGGTTTTTAGGATGAAACTCCAACTCACCAGGAGGGGACGGATGCAAATCACACAATCTATTAAACAAAAATTACGAGCGTTAACGCTCGCGGCTATTGCCAGTGCGACCTTCATCAGCAGTGTCCACGCAGCTGAATTCAACTGGCGTTTCGCCAATCTCTATAGCCGAGGCACGGCCTTTGGCAAAGTATATGAAAGCCTAGCGCATAACATCGAAACATTGTCTAACGGTCGAATTAAAGTACAAGTTCTTTACGCCGGTGAAGGGGTTGAAAGTGCTGGGATTTTCGGTGCTGTTAAAAGCGGTCTATTGCAAATGGGCGCGCCCTTCCAGTCAATGAATGCTGGCGAACTCCCTGCCGGGGTTGTTGAAATCGGTCTGCCGGGCACAAGTTCTGATATTGCGAAATTGGAAACGCTCATTCATGAACGGGGCTGGAGTCAGATCCTAACAAAAGCTTATGCCTCACAAGGTTTGGTTTGGTTAGAACCTTACATTCAACCTGCGGTTTATATCATTACTAAAAAACCAATCAACTCACTGGCCGATTTCAAAGGAATGAAAATCCGTGCGCCGGGTGCCTACGGCAAATTCTTGCGTAAATTAGGGGCCTCCCCGGTTTCTCTGGCATGGAGTGAAATTTATACCAGTCTGGCTACCGGTGTCATCGATGGTTCGATCGGTTCCAACATGATCGACCATCGTGATGGTAACCATGTTGAAGTGGCTAAATACATGTATCCCATGCCGCTGGCTGGTGCACAAGTGCTGCCGATTATCGTGAACCGCAGTGCCTGGAACAAACTTCCGGATGACCTAAAAGGCATTGTCCGAGCAGCAACAGTGATTCATGCCCGTGATCAGCTGACTAAATCACGGATGTGGGAATCTCAAGCCGTCGCCGATATGGAGAAAAAAGGTCTGAAATGGAGCCCACAACCAAGCGAAGCCGATAAAAAAGAATGGCATAAAATCGCTGTTGAGTTATGGGACGATTACGGAAAATCAGATCCATACAGCCAACAGTTAGTCAAAATTCTCAAAGCACAACAATAGTAGTAACAAGAAAGGGCAGCTCCGCTGCCCTTTACCCGCTCAATACAGGGGTCCACCCATGATAAGAACAATACTTGTCGGTTATTGTCAAAGCATTAATTGGATTGTTCGTATAGTCGGCAAAACAATTCCACTTCTGATGCCATGCATTACCTTTGTCATCATTTTTGATGTCATCAGTCGCTATTTTTTTAATCACCCAACCATTTGGGCTTACGATGTTTCACTCTTTTTATTTGGTTATTTAGCGGCACTCGGCGGCGCTTATGCTCAGCAAAAAAGAGCGCATATCAACGTCGATATCCTCTATCTCAAAGTCTCGCCCCGAACCCGACAAATTTTTAATACCCTCACCTATCTACTCGCCACTTATTTCGTGGTGTTACTGGCGTACAAGGGATGGGATAAATTTCTTGAAGCGCTTCAGTTTAACTACCGACGCCAGAGTGAATGGGCGCCTCACATGCACCACTTCTGGTTGATGATCACAATTGCAGGCTCATTGATGGCGATCCAACTCTCTGCAGATATCATCCGCAGTATTTACTACGTTGTGACTGGCTCTGAATTAATCGAGGAATAAACACGCATGGATATCGGACTTTTAACAGGCGTGCTTTTGGTGTGCGTCTTAACGGCATTTGCTTTAGGAGCCCCGGTCGGGATGGCTCTGGGAGGCATCGCCATGGGGATAGGTTATCTGACCTGGGGCGATGGTATTTTCAACGTTTTACCGACGACTACTGAATCGGTATTTTTTAGCTTTACACTGCTCGCTATTCCACTTTATATCTACATGGGACAACTGCTGACCCGTTCCGGGATCGGCGATGCAATGTTCAATGCCAGCCAGATGTTAATTGGTCGCCTGCGAGGTTCTCTGGCGATTAGCGTCATCTGTGTCTGCTCGATGATTGGTGCCATGGTCGGGATTATCGGAGCCGGGATCATGACTTCCGGCAGTATTGCCCTGAAACCCATGCTCGAGCGCGGTTATGATAAAAAACTAGCGCTCGGCGTCATTATGGCCGGCGGCGGCCTCGGGATCCTAATCCCACCGAGCATTCCGATGATCATGTTCGCGTCCACCACTCAAAATTCAGTCGGTCGTCTATTTATTGGCGCATTAGGGCCGGCATTATTAATGATTACCCTGATGATCGCATATGTCGTCATCAGCTGTAAAATCAAACCAGAACGGGCCCCTCTGGATAGTGAATCACGCCCCCCCATGACCCCTAAGGTTAAATTTCAAACCCTACGTGATGGCTTTTTTTCACTACTACTGATTGTGGCGGTATTAGGTTCCATCATGAGTGGGATTGCCACCCCCACCGAATCCGGTGCTGTCGGGGTATTCGGTGCTTTAATTCTGGCTTTGGTATTCAAACGCTTCAATTTCAAAATGATGAAATTAGCCGGATTTGAAACCTCCGTACTGGTCAGCGTTGCCATGTGGATTATCTTAGGGGCCACCGTATTTAGTAACTTTCATATGCTGATGGGGATCCAGACGATGGTGAAAAGTTTCACCCAAAATCTGGGATTACCTCCGATTGGGATCATCATCATGTTCCAGCTGATCATGATCCTGCTCGGCTTCATCATCGATGAATTTATCATCGTCCTGATGTGTGCTCCACTATTTACCCCCGTTGCCGTCTCTTTAGGCTATGACCCTATCTGGTTCGGTATTCTGATGATCCTGAATATCGAAATTGCGGTTCAGACACCGCCTTATGGATTTGCACTCTTCTACTTAAAAGGGATTGCACCACCGGAAGTCACCATGATGGATATTTACAAATCAATCACTCCGTTTGTTATGATTAAAGTGGTTGTGTTAATTATCACAATGGTATTCCCCGAGTTGGTGCTGTGGCTTCCAAACCACTTAATGGGACAATGACGCCTATGTACGAACATATATTGATTGCTTTTGATTTGGGATATGAGGAGCAACTTCCGTTATTGATTGCTCCTGCCAGACGACTTTTAGGAAAACGTCGAGGAAAGATACACTTTCTTTATGTTGATGAAAGTCAGGTCCATCATGCAACCTATCCGATATTGGATGAAGAAAACGCAAAGCGGCAACAAACCATCGCCCTCTACCGCTTAAAATCATTAATCAGTCAATATGTCCCTGAGCAGCAACAAGGGGAATGTATGGTGAAACATGGCCATGCCGACGAACGAATTTTAGAAATTGAAAAAAAAATCAAACCAGACTTTATTGTCATGATGGCCGGGAAACCCGGATTAGGACAATACTTTATGGGAGCCAATACTAATAAAGTCGTTCGTCATGCGAAAAGTTCGGTCATTATTATTCGCCCCTAATCAATTGGCGTGACTCAACTCACAGTACAAAACTAATCTTTTCATAGACTAAGCTATAGCGGAGTAAAAATCTCCGCTATACTTCTTTATTATTGATGAAGAGATAAGCCTGAATGATGAGTCCTATCTTCCGTCGTTTCCGCAAATATGTCATTGCGGGTAGTGCATTAATCATCGCTTTATTGGCATGTGCCTACATCTATTTTTTCCACATCAAAGATTTTGGTGTCAATGCCAGTGACGGCTGGTATTTTGATGAACAGGGTTACCAGCAGGCTTTAGCCATCTCACAGCAAGAAAATCGTCCGATCCTCTTTTATTTCCGTAATCGAGCCTGTCAAATTTGCAAAGATTTTGAAAAAGATATTCTCAACAACCCAGATTTTATTCATTTCACCCGTTATTACATCAAGGTCCGTTACACCATGGATCTTAACCCGCAGCAACAGCGATTCGCCCGGCAATATCCGATTCGAATGCAACCTGCGCTCATTGTGCAATATCAGCAAAATCCGCCGGTTTCCACTCATCTGGTGCTACCGATGCATCAGGTTTGGGTCGCGCAAAACAGTATTGACAACGGGAACCATATGCCGCTCTCGGTCGTCACATTAAAGCTATCACTCCAACGTGTCACGGAAATAGCCCGTCGCCAGGGGATGAATCAGGATTAGAGTGAATAACTCATTAAAATAGCGTC
Source organism: Celerinatantimonas marina (assembly GCF_046054165.1). Taxonomy (NCBI): domain Bacteria; kingdom Pseudomonadati; phylum Pseudomonadota; class Gammaproteobacteria; family Celerinatantimonadaceae; genus Celerinatantimonas; species Celerinatantimonas marina. The sequence continues at coordinate 307,024 of NZ_JBFNXK010000002.1, forward strand.
TTCTCGTCCTTGGGGCCCATTAGGATAATAACCGCGTCGCCGAGCATCTTCGTGAAAACCATAATGAGAATAAAGTTGTAAAGCTGGCACATTGGATTCACGAACTTCCAGTAACAACCGACATCCTCCTTGCATCTGAATACGGCGGGAAAAATGTTCTAGCAGCTGTTTACCAAGCCCCTGACGCTGATACGCTTTGGCCACACTGAGATTAAATATCTCAGCCTCATCGACAATCAACTGCCCCAGTAGATAACCGCACAGCTGATGTGCTTGCCAGATACCAATATTCACGGATGATGAAGCAAAACTATCCCGAAGCAATTTTTCGCTCCAAGGATGCTGTTGGACTTGCTGTTCAATCGGCAACATCTGATCAAGCGCATCAAGCTTTAAATCCAAACAGTCAAACATGGGACCAGCATTTCCATAATTGTTGTTTGAGCCGGGCTTGTTGTCGTAAATCATGAAAAGCACCGACAAAGAAAAATGATTCAGATGAGATATCCGGTTGCCGAGCACTCAACCACAATGTCCGGGAAGCCCATTCAGCACAAAACTGTTCAGGCCCTCGATAACAAAAGTGCACTTCATAAGCGGTCATAGCCGCCGAAATAGCCAACCAGAGTGGCGTCTGCTGCAATTCGTCAGGATGATCACACACAACGATATAAGTATCATCATTGGGAGAAACTCTCGGTTCCCAAACGGTAATTCCCATGTGTTGCAGCAACGCAACGGATCTTAATTCCATAGCAGAACCAGTCAATCAATTCACCAATGTGTAGAGACTATAACGCAAAAAGCCTGCTCAATGAGCAGGCTTTTTTAAACTGGCAGGGGTGGAGGGACTCGAACCCCCAACCGTCGGTTTTGGAGACCGCCGTTCTACCAATTGGAACTACACCCCTTAAGACGCTGGGTAGTATACCGAAAGATAATTAAAGGTAAAGAATAAATTTCTTCTTTTCGTATCAATCGAACAAGCTTTAGCCAACCCTCTTTCCAAGCCCAGTCGTTCCTTACATCTCGTCACTCTGAACCGAGCGAGCCTGGAAGATCCGGGAAACAAGGTTCAGATCGAATCAATATCTCAGCAACCTTGAATGAAAATACCTTACTCAAGAGGGATCCGGGAGCGACGTGTGACAATAAATAACAGTATGACTAGCAACATCGACCAAATACCCAACCGCCCGGTCCAAGGTATCGATGTAAAAACCAACCCCATCGCAGAGACCACCAGCATCAAAACCGCCAGACATTTCGCCTGAATCGGGATCACCCGATGTACTCGCCAATTTGAAATAAATGGCCCAAATAATTGATGTTTTAACAGCCATTGCTCGAATCGAGGAGATCCTTTCGAAAAACAAAAACAGGCCAGCAATAAAAAAGGGGTCGTTGGGACCAACGGCAACACAATGCCTGCGCCCCCTAAACCGACACTCAACCACCCAATACTGAGGAATATATATCTCACTATAAGATTCCTTTTCCAATTTCACGGCTAACTGGTGATAGATTAAGCAAAAAAACGCCAAAATGCGAAATTTTTAGATTAGGGAATTGACAATGCCCGGAAATAACCGTTTAATATGCCCGCTAACACAATTAGTGTGCCGACTTAGCTCAGTAGGTAGAGCAACTGACTTGTAATCAGTAGGTCGTCAGTTCGATTCCGACAGTCGGCACCATTCTCTAGCTTCCCCAGTACAAGTACCTCTCAAGATTAAACATTTTGCTTACTATTTCATAATTTAGTTTAATTATCGAATTGTAAATATCCCCCTTTAAATAATTAGCAAAAGAGAATATTTATTCTAGAGGTGGGTATTAATTAAAAAACTCGCTGACTTGAATCTAATTCGTCCTGACGAGCAGCATGCGCTAAAATGGCTTCTGCTTTATCGGTTGTTGAGGATAATTGTTCCAGTGCCCTGTCTAACATAAAATCTAATGTCTCTTGGGTTTTGGCACGTCTAAAACGAATAAGCCAGTCTAGCTTAGTTTTTGGTATATTGGTCATCTTAACTCTAAATCAAAAATATTATGTCCAATCCTTACCTTTATGAATACATTCCAGATCCCTGTAGGAAGCATATATTCAGATAACTGATAAGGTAATTGTATGAGTTAGCTATACAGCTCTCATTAAGAAAGCGAACGCTCTTGCCTTGGATAATAGGAAACTATGAGTCGTGCTACTTCTAATAATAGAATGTTTCCTGCAACCTTACCAGCTTATCAAACATCCTTTATCGGTGCCCCATCATGGATGACAATCAGTTTGCTTTCTTTTCTAAAACCAAACATTATTATTTACCTAACTTTTCAAATATACTGGCACAATCAGGAAAGATTTATCAGCATACGGACTATCCGCTGAAATAACATGGGTTTTATACTCATTTCTGCGAAGTATTCAGTCGAAAGTAAAGGTACCGATAATGATTGAAGCATTACGTAAATTTATTCGTAACACGCTAGATACACAGGACAGTCAACCTCAAAGCGAAGAGGAACAGATAAAGATTGCCACTGCCGCACTACTCATTCAAGTCAGCGGAGCAGACAATAATGAAAGTGGCGATGAACAGCAAGTCATCTTTCAAAGAATTTGTAAATTACTGTCCCTGACCCCGGAAGAGTCCCGAGCCCTTTATCTACAGGCTCAGAAAGTAACGGACCAATCGGTTTCTTTATATGAGTTTACCCGGAGTTTGAAGGCATTAGAGTACAGTCAACGTTACGATTTCGTCCATGCGCTCTGGCAGGTTGCTTACGCTGATGGCATCCTTGATCCTCAGGAAGAAGCCCTTATTCGGAAGATCGCCGATTTAGTTTACCTCGATCACAAAGATTTTATTCAAGCCAAACTCGCCGCACAACCCAATTAACAGGTATAAAATGTTTTCAAACTGGGAAAAAATGGACCCGATTTTATTGATGTCCATGTTAAATATGAAATTACGTGATGAATCGGGTAATTTGAATGTATTATGCCGAAAATATGATTTAGAACCCGAGCTTATTATTCAACATCTCAAAAAAATTAATTATTATTATCATGATGATGTTAAACAATTTAATCAAATTCCGATTTCAGCGGAATCATAAAAGATATCGAAATAGAGATATGCTTATAATCAACTATTTCTGATACATTTAATAAGATGAGATCTTGGAGTATTTGTTGAAAAATCAAAGCCAAACTAATTTATCTCGTTTTCCGGTTGCCACCATTGGAGGGGGGAGCGGACAATTTGTCCTGTTAAGTGCTCTCAGAGACATCGAGCATCTGGATGTGAGTGCCATCGTCTCCATGACTGATAGTGGCGGAAGTACCGGGCGCTTACGAGATGAATTAGGCATCCTACCTCCAGGAGATATTCTCAAATGTATTCTAGCCCTATCACCCTACCGAGATATGGCCCGAAAACTATTATTAAAGCGTTTCTCCGGCAATCAACGATTACGTGGACATAGTGCTGGGAATATGCTGCTCACGATGCTGAGTCAATATTCAGGCTCATTTGCTACCGGTATTGAAGCACTCGCTCAACTCTTAGATGTCCGGGGTGAAATTTTACCTGTCACCACCGATAAATCGACCTTAGTCGCTCAACTCACCAACGGTGAACAGATTTTTGGAGAAAATGCGATTGATGTGCCCCGCGGTAATCAACGACAAAAAATCGCCAATGTTTTCTTGGTCCCTCATCATGCCAACCAAGTGACAGTTTTCCCCCGAGTGATTGAACGGATCCGGCAAGTTAACGCCGTTATTTTAGGTCCCGGCGATCTTTACACCAGCATCATTCCTAATTTACTGGTTCCCGGAGTTCGTGAAGCCTTACAGAAAACGACCGCGAAACTTATCTATGTCAGCAACATTATGACTAAATTCGGCGAAACTGACGGCTACACTTTGGAGTCATTTATTTCAGTTGTTGAACATTACATTGGTCGCTCAATCGAAGTCGTGATCTGCAATAATGCATTACCTAATGACAAAGTGCTGGACAGCTATAAACAGCAACGTTCAACACCCGTTAAAATTCATAACTATAAAAAATTAAGTAAGCAATACCAACTGATTGAAGCTGATTTGATTGAACAAGAAGCCAGTATTGTCCGCCACAGTGCGACCAAACTGGCTCAAGTTTTATTGCCTTTCCTACAACCGGAATAGCCACTATTTCGAGTCAGGTTTCGACTTCAAACGGTTCTCTCGTTCTATTTTGTTTTTCCGGTGCGCACTTCCCAAGGTACCGGAATGCTCATCATCCTGCTGTATATTCCGCTCCCAGGCTTTTTCATACACTTCCGAGGGTAATTGGGTGTCATCATTTAATAGCTCATCCAGCATCTTCTGGGAGCGTAAGCTATTGCGGATAAATTCAACATTATCGTCATTACGCAGTACCTGCTCACGCAGCAACTTATTATCATAGGCTTTAAAAAATTCACCGATTCGATAGGCCTGATTCGCCCGCCATCCCAATTCAATGAGAGCATCAACCCCTAACGCAACCCCTGAGCCTAACGTTTCCCGATGTACATAATCGACCCCTGCTTTCATCAGCTCCTGTGCATGACCACGATCAATGGCTCGGGCTAGAATGACTAAATGCGGGAAAAACTGCCGGGCCACCCGAACAATTTCTAAAGTTTTTTCCCGATCATCCACGGCCACGATCAGGAGTTTGGCTTGCTCGGCTCCGGCCGAACTCAATAAATCAGCTCGCGCCGCATCACCATAAAACGCCTTAAATCCGTATCGAGCGAGAGTTTTGATGTGGTTTGCATCATGTTCAAGAATCGTCGTTCCGACTTTATTACTGTGTAAGATACGTCCGGCAATCTGCCCAAAACGGCCAAACCCAGCAATAATCACCGGGTTTTCATTATCATCAATCACCGACTCCGACTCAGGGACCGGACGCTTATGCAACATTGGGAAAATAATAAACTGACAGCCTATCAATAATACCGGTGTTGTTGCCATTGAGAGAGCCACAACCAACGTGACCCAATCCACCATTGAAGGTGGGATCACATGCACACTTCCGGCAAATGAGGCTAACACAAAGGCAAATTCACCACTTTGGGATAGAGCTACCGCAAAGATCCACTGTCCTTCCCCTTTCAGGCGGAATAACCACCCCACTCCCCACAAAATTAGGAATTTAACACAGACCAGCAACCCTACCAGCCCACAAATACTCCCCAGATGTTCCCATAACAACGGATAGTTAATATTCGCCCCGACCGAGATAAAAAATAATCCCAGCAATAATCCCTTAAACGGCTCAACATCGGATTCCAATTCATGACGATATTCGCTATCGGCTAACACCACCCCCGCTAAAAAGGTACCGAGTGCCGGAGATAACCCTACCATCTCCATGGCAAGTGCAATACCGACCACCAGCGCCAATGCGGCAGCCACAAAAATCTCTCGAGAATTAGAAGCGGCAACCAGACGAAAGACCGGCCGAAGCAAATAATGTCCTCCAAAAATAATACCGGCGATCACCGCTACGATCTCAGTGGCTCGCAACCAGGCCGGAGTTGCGTTCAAAGGTAAGACTCCACTCCCCTGCACCGCTAACAAAGGAATCAGCGCCAACATAGGGATCACGGCAATATCCTGAAACAGTAATACCGAAAAAGAGGTTTTTCCGGTCGCCGTTTTGAGTAACCCTTTCTCTTCCATACTCTGTAATACCAAAGCAGTTGAAGAGACAGCACAAATAAAACCCAGCGCCACAGCTTGATTTCCTGGTAAACCGAAGCCGACCCCAATCCCTCCAATTAGGGCAATCGACAGCACCACCTGTAAACCACCGGCTCCGAAAATAGAGGCTTTTAACCGCCAGAGTAAAGCAGGCTTGAGTTCCAACCCAATCAAAAACAGCATGATCACCACACCAAATTCAGCAAAATGCATCACATCCGGTGATCCCCCGACCAATTTCAGGGCATAAGGACCGATCAGGCTTCCAGCAATCAGATAGCCCAAGACTGACCCAAGGCCCAATCGAGTTGCAATAGGAACCGACAACACCGCGGCGGCTAAATAGATAAAAGCATTAAAGAAAAAAGAATGCTCCATAGTTAAGGCCCCACCGGATGCAGATACGACAACTGTCGTATGGCTGAAAAATCAAAGGTCTCATCTCGCAGTTGAATAATCACTTCACGGTAGCGAGTTGCAACCTGCTCAAAACGGCTAAAGTCAGCATTTTTATTGACACTATCTAGAATAAAAGGAGGTAAATACTCCATATCACAAAGCCGAGCAGTTTGTTCAAAAGGCAACAAAAAATCTCGAATCGGATACTGATTGTATCCCCCATCACGGTAAGAACCGATCGACCCACCGGTGGTAATCACCGATAAACACGCGGTTAATGGTAATTTAAGTTCAGGATCGGCCGCATACGCATACCCCCGGGTTAAAACCAGATCGATCCATTCTTTTAGCAATGCCGGACAGGAATACCAGTAAAAGGGATGCTGAAACACTAAAATATCGTGTTCCCGGAGCAATGCCTGCTCCGCTAACACATCAATATAGCCACTGGGATAAATCTGATAGATATCCCGGATAGTGACATTTGGCAAATGAGAAACAGCTGCTAATAATCTCGAATTAGCCTGACTTTTATGCAAAGCCGGGTGAGCAAAGATAATTAAAATACGCGCCATAAAACTCCTAACGCCTAAAATGAATAATTTATAAGATGCCTTTTATAAGCATAAATGAAATTGACCCGAACCACTATGTTATCCAGCGATAAGCTCTCGACTATCAACATAGCTCAACAACCTATTTTTTAAATACGGTACATAATTTGCTGAAGACATATCTCTCTGTTTTATTTGTCGTCAGGTTTAATATGATATCAGCCCCTCAATATCCGCTCGATTGGTATCAGCATCTTGCGCATGGGCGAGAGAAAAGCTATCCGCCCAAAGCGATTATCTGTACCCCTAATCATCCGGAAAATCGGGTATTTGTGCTGTTATCCGGACAAGCTAAAATCTGTTTATATGGCGCAGCTCGGGAACAAACTTTAGGATTTCTCCACCCCCAAAGTCTCTATGTCACTCATACCCCAGTCTGGGTCGAATGCATTAGTGAATGTACGATAAAAAGCTGGCCAATTCAGCAAATTATGGAACTCTTCAAAGCGAACCCGGCTCTCTCACTTCGTGTGATCAGTGATATAGGGCAGCTACTAACACATGCCATCGAAATGATTGAAGACTTTTCATTTCGCAATGTTGAAAGCCGACTCGCACGCTATTTACTCCGGGAAGCGGCCTATAATGATCAAGCGATTGTCGAACTGCCTGGGCCAACTGAAACCATCGCCAGCTTGTTGGGGACATCCAGACAAACACTCTCGACGATCTTATCTAGAATGGATAAAAATCACTGGATCGAACGGCTCGATCCCCGAAGGATCCGATTGCTTGATATCCAACAATTAACACAATTAGTTGATCCACTGTCATCGAACTGACAGTGGAATGCACTGGCAATTTGTAACATAGAAGCATCATCGCGACTGACCAGTAAGGAAAAATGATGAGTGAACCAACCTATGATCGCTACCAGAGCTTTTGTGGCATCGAATGCGATAAAAAAGCAGATGAACTAATCGGGCGACTTAAATCACAATTAGCCGAACTTGCTTCTGAGCATCCCTGGCGCAGTTATTTCGAACAGAAATTTGCTGAACAGCAAAAACACCATCAGGATAATCTTTATTACATCGGCTCTCAAGTGAACGCACTATATAGCTATTTTGAAGAAATAGATGATGAAGAAGGAATCGAGTTGCTCAGTTTTATTGAAGAACAGTGCTGTTAACTCAACTATACAGAATAGGACAACCGAGATCCTCCCGGTTGCCCACACCGATCCTTCAAACTAAAACAAATCAGACATACAGCATTTTATCACCGCGACTAATGCCGCAGGTGCCGCTACGAACAACTTCCAGAACATCGGTCATTTCAGCCAGGATCCGGATGCAAGCATCCAATTTCTCACCATCTCCGGTCACCTGGAGGACATATTCTTTCGCCGTCACATCGACAATTTGCCCCCGGAAAATTTCACTTAAACGCTTCACTTCTTCACGCATTGCGCCTTGAGTTTTCACTTTGATCAGTGCAATTTCCCGTTCGATATAAGCATGATCCGTAAGCTCTGAAACCTTCAGTACATCCACTAATTTATGCAGCTGTTTGGTCATCTGCTCGATCATTCGTTCATCACCAAAAGTGGTGATGGTCATCCGGGATAAGGTCGGATCATCGGTGGCCGCGACAGTTAACGAATCAATGTTATAGCCACGTTGAGAAAATAATCCGACAACCCGCGACAGTGAGCCTGCTTCATTTTCAATCAGAATAGAAATAATACGTCGTGTCATCAGGTTCGCTCCGTTTTACTTAGCCACATATCCTGCATTGTTCCACCTTTGATCTGCATCGGATAGACATGTTCTTCCGGATCAACCAAGATATCCATAAAGACTACCCGGCCTTTTTGCGAAAATGCCCATTCCATTGCTTCAGTCAATTTGTCGGGATCACTCACTTGGATCCCCAGATGCCCATAGGCTTCAGCCAATTTGACAAAATCAGGAACAGACTCCATATAAGATTGTGACTGCCGTCCGCCATAAAACATCTTCTGCCACTGTTTCACCATTCCCAATGAGCGGTTATTGAGCGAAACAATCACAATAGGCAAATGGTATTGCATACAGGTCGACAATTCCTGAATATTCATCTGGATCGAACCATCCCCCGTCACGCAGACGACAACATCATCGGGATGAGCCAGTCGAACCCCGAGAGCCGCCGGGAAGCCAAATCCCATCGTTCCCAGTCCTCCTGAGTTAATCCAGCGCCGAGGCTCTTTAAACGGATAATAGAGTGCAGTAAACATCTGATGTTGGCCGACATCTGAAACCACATACGCATCACCGTGTGTGACTTGATATAGCGTTTCAATCACCTGCTGCGGTTTAATCACCTCGGTTTTCTGATAAGCCAGGCAATCTGCGTCAATCCAAGGGGTCAACTGTTGCCACCAATCATCCAGACGAGCCAGTTCCGGCAGATCTTTCTGGGCCAGTAAATCCAACATCTCACTCAATACTGAATCAACGGTTCCCACGATTGGAATATCCGCAGCAATGGTTTTTGAAATGGAGGTGGGATCGATATCGACATGCACGATCATGGCATCTGGACAGAACTTCGCGACATTATTAGTCACTCGATCATCAAAGCGAGCGCCAACCGCAAAGATCAGATCACTATGGTGCATCGCTAAATTAGCCTGATAGGTACCATGCATCCCCAGCATACCTAAAAATTGCGGATCTTCACCGTTAAAAGCGCCTAATCCCATCAACGTCGACGTTACGGGTAATCGCAGTTGATGTGCAAACTGCCGAACCAACTCCGAGGAATCGGACGAAATTGTTCCCCCCCCGATATACATCACCGGTCGTTTCGCCTTCACAATGGCTCTGAGCGCTTTTTTGATTTGACCTTTATGTCCGTTAATCGTCGGGTTATAAGAGCGCATCGTTACCGATTTCGGATATTCATAAGGAAATTTCAGTTGGGGATTCTGAATATCTTTCGGCAAATCAACGACTACTGGACCAGGACGTCCAGTCGAAGCGATGTAATACGCTTTTTTAATTGTTTTGGGAATATCGGCTGCATTTTTAACCAAGAAACTATGCTTCACTACCGGCCGGGACACGCCGACCATGTCAGTTTCCTGAAAGGCATCATCCCCAATCAGAGATGTGGCAACCTGCCCAGAAAGGATCACGAGCGGAATCGAATCCATATACGCGGTGGCAATCCCCGTAATGGTATTGGTTGCACCGGGACCGGAGGTCACCAACACCGTACCAACCTCTCCGGTTGAACGCGCATATCCATCAGCCATATGGACAGCCGCCTGTTCATGTCGCACTAAGATATGTTCGATATCCGAGTTATCAAACAAAGCATCATAAATATCAAGAACAGAACCTCCCGGATATCCAAAAATATGCTTCACACCTTGATCTTGTAGGGAGCGGACCACCATCTCGGCGCCGGATAACTTCTCCATGCCAGCCTCCAGGCTTTTAGAATTCTTATTGAAAAAAATAAATGTCAGTCAAACCAACTTGCAACTCTTCACTTACGGAAGAAACCACACTTTACTCGGTAACCGCTCAACAGTCCATGACTTTGTTTAGCTAAAAATATCCCATATTTCACAAAAGTAGCAATTAGTCTCCAATTAATACTAAAATTTAAATTTTTTAAATCTTATTGTTTTTATTTGTTGGCATCTTTTAAAAAGATAGTATACTCGAATAAGTTTGATAACAGACGCAGTTCTTAGAACTGTATAACATAGAGATGAATATGTTTGGATTTAGCTCACATCTGCTCGCTCGACTACTACTGGGAGTTTCCTAGCGGGCGGCTATGCGTGAATCAGTTCAGACATTGCCAACCCGCCTGATAGCGGGTTTTTTTATAGCGTTTAAATAACTTAAGTTAAAGGATATCCCATGACAGACCAGGTAATTATCTTTGATACGACCCTTCGTGATGGTGAGCAGGCATTAGCCGCCAGTTTAACGGTAAATGAAAAATTACAGATCGCACTGGCTCTGGAAAAACTGGGTGTTGACGTTATGGAAGTTGGCTTCCCTGTTTCATCACCCGGTGATTTTGAATCCGTTCAAACCATCGCCCGGACCATTAAAAACAGTCGGGTATGTGGTTTGTCTCGGGCTCTTCCCGGTGATATTGATGCTGCGGCGCAAGCGTTACGTGTTGCTGAAGCATTCCGGATCCATACCTTTATCTCCACATCCGATGTCCATGTTCAAAGTAAATTGAAACGCAGCTTTGATGACGTTCTGGAAATGGGCGTCAAAGCGGTTCAGCACGCCAGAAAATACACCGATGACGTTGAATTTTCGTGTGAAGATGCCGGCCGGACTCCCATTGACAATTTATGTCGCATGGTAGAAGCCGCCATTCGTGCCGGTGCAACTACCGTCAATATTCCAGACACCGTGGGCTATACACTCCCTATCGAGTTTGGTGGGATTATCGACCAGTTGTTTAATCGGGTTCCCAATATCGATCAGGCCGTGATCTCCGTGCATTGTCATGATGACTTAGGGATGTCGGTGGCGAACTCCTTAACGGCAATCAGCAAAGGCGCTCGACAAATCGAATGTACGATCAATGGGATCGGTGAACGCGCCGGGAATACCTCTTTGGAAGAAGTCGTCATGGGCATCAAAACCCGTGGCGAATTATTAGGTCTGCATACCGGAATTAATCATCAGGAGATCTACCGGACCAGTCAGTTGGTGAGCCGTTTATGTAATATGCCGGTACAACCGAATAAAGCGATTGTCGGTTCCAATGCCTTCTCTCATTCATCAGGGATCCATCAAGATGGCATGCTGAAAAATGAGAATACTTATGAGATCATGACCCCGGAAAGTATTGGATTACCCAAAAATATTTTGAACTTAACCTCCCGATCAGGCCGTCATGTGATCAAACATCGCATGACGGAGTTAGGCTATAGTGATAAAGATTATGATCTCGATGAATTATACCAAAGCTTTTTAGAGTTGGCGGATCGCAAAGGGCAAGTCTTCGATTATGACTTGGAAGCTCTGGTCTTTTTCAATAATCAGCGTCAGGAAGAGGACTTCTTTAAACTGGAGTATTTGAGTGCCCAGACTGGCTCTAATATGACCGCCACAGCCACTGTGAAGTTACGAGCTGGAGACGAAGTCATGACTGAAGCGGCAACCGGCAACGGTCCAATTGATGCGGCTTACCATTGTTTAAGCCGAATGACTGGATATCATATCACCATTGATGACTATTCCATTAAAGCAGCAGGTGGTGGTCAATCTGGCAATCAAAAAGCTGATATTAAAGATGCTTTAGGTAAAGCCGATATTGTGGCTAAATACCAAGGACGGACATTTCATGGTATGGGACTGGAAACCGATATTGTCCATGCCTCAGCCCAAGCATTTGTTCACGTATTGAATAATATCCACCGAGCAGAAACGATTGCTAAAGAGAAAGAAAAACATCATCGGCAAGCTCAGAACGGCTAGCATCCAGACCTTTCTACTCCATCTCCTTTGGGGATGGAGTGTTTTATTGACTCTTTATACGCCATTACAAGCCCGACAGCTTCAATTTGAACGTAACGGATTGAGCTATCACTACATATGGTCAGATCGCCAGCATAACCGCCATCAAACCGATTTTCAGATCCAACAATACCCCCGAGAGCTTACCTATTTTTCAGCCTATGAGCCCAAAAGAGCGAACCAATTCATCCTTCAGGGATTGCGCCTCTTTACGCAAAAGCAGGACCCAAAACAAGCACGGATCCAATTAAACGCTCAGGGAAATCAGTACTCATGGACAATTCAAGCCCAAACGCCCGAAGCCATCCAGCAACTCAATAAACAACTAGAGACCATTAAAGATCAGCGCTGGAACGACTATCTGAAAACACACCATTTTCGGATTGGTAAAGATCCCTCTGGGCGAGCAGGCATCATGCCGGATCACGTGCAAATCGCCTTGCAAAGTGCCCCCTACCTGAAAAATGTAGCAGAGCAATTTTTCAAAGCAGGACAGCCCGTACAGCAACAAACCACTGCGATTGAGCAGGTGATGGCATTTATTCAGAACATTCCTTATAACACGTTGCAAAACCGGGATAACTACCGAGGGGCTGGCTTTATGACCCCCATCCAAGTGCTGCGTAATAATATGGGAGACTGCGATAGTAAGGCGACATTGCTGGCCGCAATATTAAAAGCCGCATGGCCAGATTTGGAAACTGCGATGGTTTATATTCCCGAACATGCCTTCTTGGCGATCCACCTGCCTCCGAAGGCTTCACAGAAAAGCGTCACCATAAATCAACAACAATGGGTGGTCGCGGATCCCACCGGCCCCGCCCTATTAGCTTTGGGTACCCTTGCCTCTCAAAGTGAACATGCGGTACATAGCGGGTATTACCATACGTTAATCATCCGCTAATTTCATTATCGTGCATCGACGCCCAGTCACTGCAAGACATCCAGTATCAGACTCAATGCTCAATCGCGTTAAGATTCACCACGGCTAAATAATGTCACGAATACAGCTCCTCATCTCGATCAATAGTCTCACCGCGTCAAAGATAACGCGGTGAGATCCGTGATAAAAGAATACCAATTGCAAGACAACATTCGGTTGCCGATCGCTCATAAAGGCCCGATCAAAAACAGCCAGTTAACGCGACATTTAACGAAGTTTCGTAAAATGAACACCCAATAAAATACCGTTTTCATGCGGACTGCAATGAACAACTTTGGCCGTTGCCTGAAGAGGTAGAACCCCGGGACGTCCAGGACGAAGCTCCAGTGAGACTTCATCGCCTACCTTTAAATCGGCCTGTTCCAATACAATCCCCATCCCTGTTGCACTTAAATCATGGCATGTGCCTACAAGCTCAATATTGGCATATCGGACCTGAACCGACGAATTGATCATCATCCGAATAAACGAACGATGCTCCAAATCAGCGCTAATCACATCCATTTCCTCCTATCAAAAGTATCAGTGCTTACAACTCCTGCTCGGCAAATGAAGCCAAACGACTACGAACGACACCGTTCAAATACACATTGGCACTGCCTTCAAAGTTTTTAAACCGCTCAACGATATAAGTCAGTCCAGAAGTCACTGCAGTTAAATAGTTACTATCGATTTGAGATAAATTACCGCAACAAACCAGTTTAGTTCCCTCTCCACAACGGGTAATAATGGTTTTTAGTTGAGAAGCGGTTAAATTCTGACATTCATCGAGAAAAACCAGTGAATTCTGAATACTGCGTCCCCGCATGAAATTCACGGATTTAAATTGGATATTCGCTTTATCCATAATGTAATGCAATGAACCGTCCATCGATTCATCATGTTTATGCAGCACTTCTAAAGTATCTGTAACGGCCGCAAGCCATGGCATCATTTTTTCTTCTTCAGAACCAGGTAAAAAGCCGATGGACTCCGCAATTTCAGGTGTATTTCGAGTAACAATGACTTTATCATAAACGGATCGTTCAATGACCAGTTCCAACGCACAAGCCATCGCCAGTAACGTTTTACCGCTTCCGGCAGGCCCGGTTAAGATCACCAGATCAATATTTGGATCCAATAGCGCATCCAGAGCCATGGCCTGATGAATATTTTTAGGGTGGATCCCCCAGGCTGAACGCCCCATTAAACGTTCATAACCTAAATCCTGAAGTGTAATTTGCTTATCGTCCGCGGCAATAACCCGAGCAGCAAAACTTTGCGTATCATCTATAATATATTGATTAATATATGGATTATCTAATAATCCTGCCTCAATTACATGATAGGTTTCGCGCCCTTCACTACGGCTTTCACAATCTTTCACCCGGCCCCAAAAACTACCTTCTAAGCAATTAAACCCTTTTGCTAAAAATTGAATATCATCGATTAACTGATCGGAGCGGTAATCTTCAACCATCGCCATTCCCGCACCCTTGGCCTTCAATCGCATATTAATATCTTTAGTCACCAACACCACTATCTGAGGTTGACGCATCTGTTGCAGGTACAAAGCAGTATTAATAATGCGATTATCCGGTTCATCGGCCGTAAAACTTTTCGCTTGTTGATCCAACGTATGGTCAGCAAAAATTGAAATTTTGCCACTGGCATTGGTTTCCGTGGCATTACCAAGCGGGACACCAGACTGAATGAGCTCAGGAGAAGCATTAGCAAATAGATTTTCAAGGGCTCGAATCGCTACTCTGGCATCACGACTTACGTCTTTATGGCGATCTTTAATTCGATCCAATTCCTCCAAAACAGTCATCGGAATAACAACATCGTGTTCCTGAAATTGGTAAATAGCGAGGGGGTCATGCAGTAGTACGTTAGTATCTAGAATATAAACTTTAGTTGCAGATTGCGCTTGTCCCATCGGCATACTCCGTATTTAGCAGGGAATAACTTCACCGAAGACTTCAGAACGGCGTCTGAAAAAATTCGGCATATAATTTATATCTCACTGTAAAAACAAGTTGTTACGAAGAAATTATCTATTGCTATCTGTTTATATAAGTCTAGCGGATTTCACAAAGAACGAGAACCTAACTTCAAAATAGGTGTTGAATGAGCACAGTTTCCATTAAATTTACAACCCACGATCAATGCATTCAAGCCTATTGAACTGAGCCAATTAAGTTTCGCCAACTCACGCCATATTGAATACGCTCAACCAATACTTAACACTATTCACAAACCAAGCGCAACTCGGTTCACCCCACCTTAGAGAACGACGCTAAAGTAACACAGAACTAATGTGGTCAAATTTTAAGTGATATAAACATTCTCTCAAAATTAATAACTGCGCATAACCAACCGCTGATGTATCCGCCGCATCAAATTCTGAGGGTCTTCCTAACATCACTTCAGCAAATAAACCAAATAAAGATTCCATGCTTTCCCTAGGTAATCTGACCACCGATTGTCCCGGGATATAACATAACTCAGCAATATGACGAATCGCTAAATCAGTTGTATATAAAACAGACTGATGATTTATCTTAGGAAATAACTTTTCATACTCATCTTCAATATAATTAATCGCATATTCCAACTCATCCGGAGTGGGCGGCGTATGCTTAAAAAAACGAGTACTAATCAATTCGTAACCCACCGGGATCACCAAAGCCTCAGTTTCACCCTGAATATCAATAAATTGAAATGAAGTCTGTGATGCCATTACACGCATCCAGGTGATACCGGATATCTCACTCTCTGGACACGATGCGTTTAACTGCGTGAGTTCACTTAAAGTCCACTTCGATAGTGATACTTCCATCATAATTCGTTGCCTAATTCTTGACTGATCCATAAAAAGATAGAATTACTATAAGCGGATTAGACTAAAAACGATAGAGATGTGAATGGGCAATACAGTGGCTCCAAAAGTAAATGGAACTGTTCCTCGTCAAAATCTGTTCAAATGAAACAACACTTTTTACCTTGTATGATATAGCGGACATAAAAAAACCCTGTCCGGATGGACAGGGCTCTTAAAGGGTGCCTGGCGGTGTCTTACTTTCACATGGGGAAACCCCACACTAGCATCAGCGCAGTTGCGTTTCACGTCTGAGTTCGACATGGGTTCAGGTGGTTCCACAACGCTATGGCCACCAGGCGTAAACTTTAAATTCTTCAATGCCGATGATAAAAAGCCCCGTCCGGATGGACAGGGCTCTCAATGGGTGCCTGGCAGTGACCTACTCTCACATGGGGAAACCCCACA